>CAYZZS010000006.1:33825-54762 GCA_964483035.1 uncultured Candidatus Saccharibacteria bacterium | reverse complement strand
CGGATTGGCCGGGCAGGAAGAGCCGGCAAAGTTGGGCACGCCCTAACCTTCATCCAGGGCTAATTCTGACAAGCGAACCGAGATTTAAGAAGTTTTATATTTTTTGTCTGGCAGCCACCCGAGGCGGCTAAATGAAAGATCTCCCACCTTCAGTCTGCACCCTACTTAACTGGCAGTAATCATTCGCTGCCAACAATTGCTGTTTTTAGCATATTATGGTATAGTTAGCTTATGACTTCGAGCGAGGCTAACAACGAGCAAGACCAACTCCTGTTTTCCGCTGAGTCAAACAGAAATATCATTCCGTTTGATCCGTACGATGGCCGGATTATTCAATTTACGGCACTGCGGCAGCTCGGCTACCCGGTACGGATTGACTCAGTAGAGATGAATAATGATCAGCTAGCTCTGCTATATCCGGAGGATGAAATTTGGCAACGCCTGGTCGAGCGCTACTCCGAATTTGTACGACCGGTAGTGACCAATACTGCGTTTGAACGATTTATCGAAGACCTGGACGCGCTCGGCTTTGCGTTTGAAGAGTATGATCCAGCCATAGCTGAGCAGTTAAATCATCACCCGATGGAACTAGTTAACCACGTCGATTCCTTTCATATCTCTGAAATAATGAACATGCTGTATGATTTACGGTCTACTGAAACGAAAAGTGAAACACATACAGCCCTCCAAAGCGGAATACTCACTGAGTCGCTGCTCGAACGCTGCTATGTAGCAGCATTCGAGCGGGCACATCAGGATCCGGTATATGGTGATTTACTGGTATATATGTCCCCGACAGATGAGGAGCTGCAACTGCTCCGCGAATTAATCGACAAGAAACAAAAGCCTGTTTCGCCGGAAGAGCTTGGCGGACTCATGACCGACTATTACCGGCAAGTAGAAACCTTGGTTCCGGAGTTTAGATCATTCAAAGCTGCTGAGTAGATCGTAACTCGGCTACCGCTTGACGGCCGTATAGTGTATTGACTGAAAAATAATTTTCCCGTTCCTAATAACAAATGAGTCCGCCCCATCTAGCACTGCACGGCTGCCAGAGACTGCTGTCCACTCCAGAAAGGCATACTCGTCCTCTACTAAGGTGTGCCGGTACACAAACTTCCCCTCTCCTAGGTAGCGGGTTAGCTCTGCAGCCGACTGCCGCACACCGTCGTAGCCATGGAATGCGCCAGTTCCGGTCAGAAGAATCACATTAGGAGAATAGTTTTCTTTGATATCTTCTTCTACTTTGTCGCCTAGGCGCTTCATAAGGTGGTCTTCGAATACTTGAGTAGTCGAACGCAACTGATAAGTGTCTGGACTCTCAGTCATCTAACGCTGCGTTGCCACCTGGCCGCCATGGTGCAAGCCTGCATAGGTTGCCAAGGCGCCGGTTGCCAGGTGGAAGATAATATCAAAACCGGTAAGTCCCGAAGGTAGCAAGCCGCCAATAGTTGATGACACCAGGCCAATTAAGCCAAGTGCGATATATAGAATACCCGTAAACAGCAGCGCCGAACGCGCCATACTCTCTGACTTAGCAATAAATCCAGCGTAGAGCAGGTAGGCGGCCAGGACCACCCGCAGTATATCGATAGCTGTGTCGGTATTCATAATCTGGAATAAATGCCCACTTACAAATAAGCCAATAAGTGTCAGCGCACCAATTACGATCCCGTAAATTCGTGACAACTGCAGCTCCATAACTTACCCTCCGCTTACTGCAACATCAGCATAGCTAAGAGTCCGCTGGTACGCTGTAAGATTTTCTATATTACACCGGTAGCATTTGCGGACAGCGTGCCATGATCGATTTACTTGCTTTAGCACAATAACTCATCAATAATGATGGCAAAAGGAGGACCTTATGGACAAGAAATCACTCCCGCAGCTGCTCATTGGCGGGGCTATTGTGCTGTTTGGACTTGGCTTTCTGCTCGACGGGTTGAACATCTGGGATTTTAGCTCCGTCATGAGAGACTGGTGGCCGCTACTTATCATCCTAGTTGGCGTGGCCAGCCTGCTATCCAGCCCGTCCACTCCATGGTGGCCGGTTTTCATAATCGGTGCCGGCATCTTATTGCTGCTGGAAGAATTTGATCTCGCCGATATTGACGTCTGGGATGTCATCTGGCCGATTGCTCTTATCATCTTCGGCGTCACCATGTTCCTGTCCCGGCGAACTCCTCTACCCAAAAGTACTGATGAAAACCGCTCTGATATCTTCGTCTTATTCTCAGGCGTCGACTCGGCCAACGCCTCCTCCAAGTACGCCGGCGGGCGGATTAGCGCCTTCTTTGGCGGTGTGAAGCTGGATTTACGGGAAGCTGAGCTAGCAAAAAACAGCGCGACCCTGGAAGTGTTCACTGCTTTCGGCGGTGTGGACCTGCTTGTGCCGGACAACTGGCTGGTACAGGTAAACGGATTGCCGCTCTTTGGCGGCTGGGATGACAAAACCAAGAAACCATCCGATAAAAACGCGCCGACACTGCACATCCGGGGCACCTGCCTGTTCGGTGGCGTGAACGTTAAGAACTCCTAAACCGTAGCTAGACCGGGAAACACTTTGAAGTTTTCTGTAAAATTCGGTACCCTTAAGAGGTAATGCTAAACATCAAAAACAAACTAAAGGCAAAAAACAAATCCTCCCTTCGCTACATCGCTAGGCAGGAGCGGATTCGCGCACTCGGCATCAACAAGTCAAGTGTCAACAGCCGCATGAAGCGAATCAATAAAGAATTCAAAAAAGGATTCGACCTGCTGGTGGAGCACCCGGACACGGTGACATTCTTCGGCTCTGCCCGATTTGACGAAAGCAACAAGTACTACAAGCAGGCCCGACTACTTGCTGCGAAGGTCATCAAGGAAATCGGAGCCACCGTTGTCACTGGCGGAGGCGGCGGCATCATGGAAGCGGCCAACCGGGGCGCTCACGAAGCCGACGGCAACTCGATCGGTATGACCATCAAACTACCGCATGAACAGGTAACCAATGATTACGTCAACTACTCTGTAGACTTCTATTACTTCTTTAGCCGCAAAGTCGCACTCTCCTTTACGGCTCGAGCGTACATCTTTTTCCCTGGCGGCTTTGGGACGATGGATGAATTTTTTGAAATCTTAACCCTGAAGCAGACTGAGCGGATCGACCCAATCCCTATCATTCTGGTCGGTACTGACTTCTGGCAGCCACTACTTCAGTACATTGACAAAGTTTTACTCGCCAAACACAAGACCGTGAGTCCAAAAGATACGAAACTTTACCACCTGACGGATGATCTGGATGAAGTTATCCGGCTCATTTCCCGTCCGCTGCACAATAAATCACTTTGATTACACTAAAACTGTTATGCTATCGCATACACAGTAAAAGCAATCACTCCGCTAAAAGCCATGAAAAACGTAAAAGCAAAAACAAAGCAAAAGCAACGACAGAGAACGAAAAAGTCGGATAAGAAGCTGAAGTTTTACCGCGACATTGTAATCTTTGCGGCTGCAATCGCTGTCGCTGTGGTCATCACCCGCTCAGAAGGCTTTCGCTCACTTCTGCTACAACTCACGCCGCTATCGGTCGTCGCTGAGCTGATTGCTGGAGGGTTGTATACGTCGTTCCTCACAGTCCCTATCTCGTTCTCGCTACTGAGCGTCATTGCCGAGCACTCCAACATATACTACATAGCGGCCGTCGGCGGTGTGGGGGCAACCATTGGTGACTACATCATCATGCGGCTCATTATCCACGCTCGGCAAAATATGCCCATCAGCCAACCGGCGAAGTATTCTCGAGTGGGCAAGAGTATGCCGATCCAGATAGCACTAACAATCGTCGGCCTGCTTTGCCTGGCAACGCCTGTACCGGACGAAATCGCTATGGGCATTCTCGGCATTACCAAAATTCGCCTCAGTGCGTTCATTATGCTGGTCTATCCCGCCAAATCTTTAGGGATACTGGGCGTACTGCTCTCCTTGCAAGCAGTCGCTTAGCCGCTAATCCCTCTGTCTGCTGAAGGTGAACTTTTGCCTGAGATTGACAGTGAGCCGCCTCGCCTCAAAACGCCACTCATAAAGACCGTATGACACAGCCAACGCGGCGGCGGTTCCAGCCAGAATCCAGGTCGGCCCGAATCCCTCCGGCTCAGAAATAATATCTTCTACATTGGCAAAACCATCGGCAGCTATGGATGCAACTTTGCGACACCGGTTAGTCTCGGGGTTCCGCTCCTGGCCGGCTGGACAAGCTGAAAGGGACGCAACAGACTCAATTAGCTTACAGCGGTTGGTCTCCGGATTCCTGTACTGATTCGCCGCACAGGGCTTAAGTGCCGAGGCACTGGCTGTCACGGCGCGGCATCGATTAGTTGCCGGATTCCGCTCCTGCCCATCCTTACAAGGTGCCAAACTCGAGGCCGTAGCGGTAGTTCGTGGGGTAGCAGCAGCCAAAATTTGGGTTTTTACACACCGATTGGTTTGAGGATTGCGCTCTTGGCCAGTGGGACATGGCTTGAAGACTGCGAGTTCATTGGGAGCATTTGGTGTAACCGCATACGTCTGCCGCCACTCGCCATTGATAATTACCCATGCCTGATCATCATCCAAGTCCGCCGGATAGATAACTTCGTACAGCTCAGTACCTCCGGGTGCAATCAGCCAAACTGTTCCTCCGGCGCCGTTAGGCAGCGTCAGGCCGCTTGCGCTGTCATATATCGCATAGTAGCTCCCGGGCTGCAAGACAATATCCGGGAAAGTATATGTCTTAGCATTGGCAGACGTTTGCAGCATACAGCCCATTAATGGAATTGTCTCATTACCTGGATTGTACAGTTCAACAAATTCGCGGCCCTTGTCCGCCCCAGCAGGGTTAGGCAGCAGTTCAGAGATAACCACGCCCTCACAAGTGAGTTCACCATCTAATCCTGCTTCATCCGGATCGACGAGCACCTCCTCCTCACCCTTCTCTCCCTCTGATTCCTTCGGCTCATCCCCTGTCTCGTCCTCGGGATCCTCCTCAGGTAAAACAGCCGTGACATATGAAAACGGTGTCGGTACGGCAGCCGTCCACGCCTCTTCAAATATCAACTCTTGATCGAAAGGGGCAGCAAATCGCTGCAAGCTGCGGGACTTATCCGGCACCGGAACTACCCCCTCGGGCACTGGCTGTGAGCCATTCGCCGCCGCCCAGGAAATCCCGTCATAGACTAGCTTTGCATCCGGATTGTCCGGATCTGGCCCTTTAAGCATTATGGTTCCGACGGTGTTATTGAGCGTAATGCTACCCAGAGTAGTCGAGCCGCTGATTTGCTCCGGCTCCTTAGCCACAACATGGAACTGCCCCGGCTCCAGTACAATTCCATCAAGCGGAAGCGTACGCTCCCTGGTCGGCTGCATGGCAACAAAATCATAGACATTGGCATAGTATAGCTCCCAGGCATCCAGACTTAGCTGCGTATCAGAGGCATTGTAGAATTCAATAAACTCATCGTATCCGCTTCCGTCCGCACTGTTGTAGTCATTATCAATTTTAATTTCGGTAATTAAGAGCGGTGGGTAGAGCGGCAATTCAGCCGCCACCGCAGGCATCCCTGCAAGTACGCCCCATACGGGTAACCATGTCGCTAGAGTCACTAGCGCTAGCTTGCGCATACTTATTAGCCTCCAAAAGTACTTATGCTTCAATTATGTTCAAGGGGTATATAATTGTCAAATATCTTACAAATTATACTAATCGCGACTCTTTGCTGAAGGTATAGCCTGTTTTACGCCGTAAAAAGAGTATCAAGCCAATAATGCAGCCGTAAGCCAGGAGGGCAACGGGCAAGGTTATTGATACCTCACCGTAAGCAAACGGAATCTCAGACAGCTCATCAGTTACCCATGTCATATACTGCAACAGCAGCGTTGCCGGAAGCCCGAACCAGGATGCGGCAGCCGGCAGCAGCAACCCTGCCCATCCGGCCATAAAAGTACATACCATGACTAACGGAATTAGTGGCAGAATCAGCATATTGGCAGGAATCGCTAGCGGAGCCAGGTTGCCAAACGCAAATGCGATGATCGGCAGCGTCACAATTTGCGCTGATACAGTCTCGATAAGCACCTGTTTTACTGCATTATCCTTGGAGTGTTGGCCAAAAAAATACCGCTCTAGTAGCGGCGCCAACATGATAACGCCGGCGAACGCCGCAAAAGAAAGACTCCAGCCGACATCACCCCATACATACGCAGGGTTTATCATCACAGTAATGGCCGCAGCGAAAGTTAGCAGCACCATCGGCTGAATACTCCTTCCGTAGTACCAGGCCAGTAAACTTAGCCCTGTCACCAATCCGGCGCGAACCATAGAGGGACTCAAGCCTGCTATTAGCATAAACCCTAGTGTAACGGCAGCTGCGACTGCGGTAGCAGCAAACTTGGAGTATTGGGCGAGTAGCCGCCGTGTAAACCTGACAAGAATCGTGAGATTGTAGCCGCTGGCCACGACAATATGGGTCAGACCAAGAATGCGTAAATTATCACTCAAGACTTCCGGCAGGGCAGACTGCTGCCCAGCCAGAAATCCAAGACCAAGACTGGCTTCAGGCTCCTGGACAGAGCGGCGTACCCCTCCGGCAAACCAGTCGCGTAATCTTCGCGCCACATCCCCGGGCTGGGGCTGATGTACCTGTATAATCTCAGCTCGATACATCGCCGCCGGCAGATTACCAAAGCCCTTACTGAGACTACCCTGCACCATCACCAGGTCACCGCGTCGCACTTCTGCAGACGAGGATGAGCTAATCCAAATAATTCCAGCGAACGGTTCATCATTAATGCGCGGGCTACCTAGCTTCATCCGCAGCCCTCCATCCTCTTCATAAATCGGATCCTCAGCAACTTTGCCTTGTAGACGTATGGTTTCACCGTAGTATGCCCCGTAGTGACGATACTCACGCTGTAGGTTTGTGCCGCGCCATAGCCCGAGAAGCATTCCAGCCAGTAAAGCTACCAAGATCATGCCTACCGTTCGCTTTGTCACAGCTGGAAACAGAAGCGACAATGACAGTAGCATCCATAGCGGACTCACCAGCCACGCTGGCGACGCCACTGCCGTAGCCGCTGCACCAATCATAATCCCACCACAAAGCCAGGCAATTAGCCATGACAGGTGTAACTTCCGACCGAATACCGCCTTCACGATATCCCGATTATGTCATATTTTGTAATATTACTTACTGACTTTTGGCAGCAGTTGATTAGGGCACGTCTTGAGCTGGCGTTCCATGGCCTGCTTTTCAGCCTTTGTCACCCACAGCCGATACTTACGCTTGACTGCAATCTGGCGCGCCACATACGCACAGCGGTAAGCCCGATTTGGCGGCAGCCAAGTTGCCGCGTCGCCATCACCCTTCCGGACATTGGTCGGACCGTCAACTGCCAGCAAGTTCAGTGGGTCATTAGCCAGCGCCGCCCGCTCCGCCTCCGTCAGCTGCTGTGCGCCCTTCTGCCAGGCATCGGAAAGCGCCACCACATGATCGATCTGTACATCCTGGCTAGTATCCGGTCCGCGCGTAAACTGGATCAGCTTATCGGTATAGGGATCATGGAGCGTGCCCTCAAGCACCAGACAACCAGTCTCCTCGTCCACTACAGTATCGAGCAAATCGCGCCGCAAAATAAGGTTACGCACATCACAGTACCCGACATCTTCCCATCCATTACCGAACAGGGTTCGTTTGTACCCTGTTTTGGGTGCCCGCCCCTTAACCTCCAGTAATTGCAGCTCATTACTTGCACGAGCCAAGCCTGAGGTATTTTCCGGCGGTGATTGCGTGGTGCTAGTTTCGTCCTGCTCTGAGTGCGGCAACCATCCGCCAGGTCCGGTAACTTCACCGTATACTGCGTAACCGATCAGGGCCAGTGCGAGAAGTAAAACCACTGAGAACCTACGCCTTCGAGCGGCGAACCGCTCATGTACTATGGGGTCAATCGGCGCAGGCATAGTCTGGCTTTGCTTGTCTCGGCATTCATTAGCTCATACGTCATACACGGAAACAGTCACTAATCCACCGTATCCACCAGCTGTTCGCGGTTCATAAAGAAATTCATCCAGGCTTCCAGATTCTTTTGATACACCGGACGCTGTCGTGCACCACTCGTATCATCCGCCACATCTTCACGCTGTAACTCCACTGTATGAGCCAGAGCAACCTCCTTAGGCACAAGAATGAGCGTCTCGCCCGGCGCCCCTTTACCGAACTGCCGGCGCGCCGCCAGCTCCAGATACTGGTCGGTTGTCAGATACTGGTTGCGTAGTGCTAAGTTATTATTCTCAAGTTCCTGCACGGCAATCTCCTGCTCAAGCACCGATATCTGCTTCTGTAAATCATAGTTTGTCTGTATAACCTTAACCCCGCTCCAACTGACCAGTAGCGCAATAACACCGAACACCAGCAGGCCAACAGCACGAATATCACGAAACTGCTGCACGTACGGGTGTTTAAGGATTGTTCGGAGCGTTTCCTGCATGGCAAAAATATTTAAAAGCTGGCGAACTTATCGCCTATCGGCACCCAGCATGCCAAACACCAGCAAAAATGTCAGAATAAAGCCGACTGATAGGGTGATGGAGGTCACTACCGGGTTGTGCTGCATAAATACCAGCGAAATCACCAGCATCAACGGAATTATGGCCAACAATCGGCTGACGAACGTCACCTTAAAGTAGGTAAGTATTCCATAAAATGCAAGCAAAATGAACGCCACCATTAATAACGCCAATGGAAGCGGCTGGTGCGTCAGCGTATCGAGCAGACCTTCCGGCTCGGCAATCTCTTCTCCAGCATGCGCAATTCGTAGAACACTGTTAAGCATAGGCATATTATACCATCACCCCTTGCTATAAATACCCGGCCGTATGCGCGAACTACAATCAAAGGCGAAGGCAAGCAGCTTTTTGCCCTAATTTAATAAAGAATAAAGAGCCCCGAGAGGCTCTTTATTAAAGATATGCTAGCAACACCTAACAGAACGGACAGTCGCCGGCGTCCTGCTTAGCCTGCAGCTTGGCTAGAATTGCCTTTGCGTCACTTGAGCCCTTGCTGGCCTTCTTTGCCTTTACGGGCGCCTTCTTGGCAACCTTCTTTTTGGTCGCCGTTTTTTTCTTACCAAACAGTGACATGTTTTCTCCTTTTTGTTTTATGCTTGGCTCTAGAAATTATAGTACATCTTATGCTGGTTCGCTATTTGGCATCAGCCGGTTTAGGATCGGGTTCATCAGCTTCATAGTTGCGAAGAGCACAATTGAACCGATCGCCATAATTAGCCAGTCATGGGCGCTGATTGGCCCGACGTTGAACGAATTCGCAAGCGGCGGAACATAGATAATAACTACCTGCATGGCCAGCGATATGGCGATCGCTACGCTCAACCACGGATTGGAAAACCAGCGGATTTTATAGTCGGTCCTGATGTCAACTAATCGTACCATCTCGTACACCACCATCGCCGTAAAGATAGCTGACACTGCCGACAAGCGGTCTTCTACGCCCTGGTTGTACCAAAACTGCCACACCAACGCTATGCTCATAAGCGTGCCGAAGATGAATATTTCCGCCCACACCCGGGCTGAAACAATTGCCTCCTGGAACCGCTTGGGCTTCAGGCGAAGCACGTTTGACTGCGCCGGGTCTGACCCCAGAGCAATCGCTGGCAGTCCGTCAGTCACAATATTGATAAACAGCAGTTGTGCCGCAGTCAGCATCAGATCATTGAAAATGAGGATACCAGCTAGAATGGTTATTACTTCTGCAATGTTACAGCTGATCAGGAAGTTAACGAACTTACGGACGTTATCAAAAATTCCCCGGCCTTCTTCTATGGCATTAATAATCGTCAGGAACTGATCATCCAGCAGAATAAGATCCGAAGCCTCCTTGGCAACGTCAGTTCCAGTAATGCCCATGGCGATTCCAATGTCAGCGGCTTTGATAGCCGGTGCGTCATTGACACCATCCCCGGTCATTGCCACCTGATGGCCGTGCTTCTTAAGTGCCTGTACGATCCGGATTTTATGCTCTGGATTAACCCGGGCATAGACCGCGATACTCTCCACTCGTCGCTCGAATTCCGCCTGACTCATCGCCTCAAGCTCTACACCGGAAATCGCTTCGCCCTCAATGCCGATTTCTGACGCCACTGCCTTAGCAGTCTCAATGTAGTCGCCAGTAATCATGATCACCCGCATGCCTGCCTCGGCCTGCACCCGATGCACGACCTCTACCACCTCCGGCCGCGGCGGGTCCATCATGGCTTGCAAGCCTACAAACACCAGACCCTCTTCAATTACCTTGCCTTGCGGCTGCTGCTTGGCGGTTTTATAGGCAAAAGCCAGCACCCGCAACGCTTCACCCGACAGCTGCTTATTAACTGTCAGTACTTTATCTTTTTCAGCCTTGGTAAGTGCCACAGCCTTTCCGTTCTTGTCCAGTATCTTTGTACACTTACTGAGGACCACTTCGACAGCACCCTTAGTCGCCACAATGTAGCCAGCCTTTGGATCTTTATGTACGGTCGACATACATTTGCGCTCCGAAGTGAACGGCAGCTCACCGACTTTCACTTGCTCCTTCTGCACGACAGACGGTGTCATCCCGGCCTTCATTGCACTCACCAGTAATGCGCCTTCAGTCGGATCGCCTAACACTGTGTCGTCTTTGATGGTTGAGTTATTGCACAACACACCGATTCGCAGCAGTAAATCAAGCGGCTTCGGCTGAACGCCGCCCTTGAACGTAATCGTACCTTCCGGCTCATAGCCGCTGCCGCTAACCGCACCCTGCTGGCCGCCGATATAGACTGCCCGAACCGTCATCTCCCCCTTAGTCAGCGTTCCCGTCTTATCAGAACAAATAACATCAGTTGAACCGAGCGCTTCAACTGCGGACAGCCGGCGGACAAGTGCTTTCTTGCCAGCCATGCGTCGCGCCCCCAGCGCCAAGCTGATACGGACAACAAACGCCAAGCCCTCGGGAATCGCTGCCACCGCCAGTGCCACTGCCGCCGTAAAAGCAAAGATAATCCGGTGCATCATACTACCTTCAGTGGCCTCAGGAACGAACAGAAAAATAATCGCAAATACCAGTACGCAAATCGCCGCAATAAATATACCGAGCTTCCGGCCCAAGGCATCTAATTTTTTCTGCATCGGTGTTGCCTCAGCCTCGACACCGCTAACCAGATCGGCGATATGACCGATTTCAGTCAGCTGGCCAGTTGCAACCACTACGCCAATACCACTGCCGCTGGTAATAAACGTGCCGGCAAACAGCATATTTTTCTGATCACCCAAGGATACATCACGGCTAATGACATCTAACTTTTTACTGACCGGCAGAGATTCGCCAGTCAGCGAGGCTTCGTTTGACTCCAGCTCATTTACTTCCAGCAACCTGATATCAGCCGGCACCTTCTGCCCAGCCTCAAGCACGACAATATCCCCGGGCACCAGCTCAGCCCCGGACACTTCGACCACCTCTCCACCGCGCCGAACGTGTGCTTTATAGTCCACTAACTTCTTGAGTGCCTCGACAGTTTTCTCTGCTTTGAATTCATTGAAAAAGCCAACCAGGGCTATAGCAAGCACGATGAAGAGAATCAAAAGCGACTCCCGGATACTGCCGTCCTCTTCGGCAAACGCCAAGCCAAACGACACCGCTGCTGCGATTAGGAGCACGATAATCAGCACGTCTTGGAACTGGCTAATAAACAACTTGAAGGGATTAATGCGCTTGGCGGACTGAAGTTCGTTCCGACCGTATTTAATGAGGCGGCGCTTGACTTCCGCCTCACTGAGGCCGTCGTCTTGTTTAACATTTAACTGCGCCAGCACGTCAGTGATGGGCGTCTGATACCATTTCTTTTTAGGAGAATTCATATAAGTTCTATAAGTTATTGTTAGGAAAAGTATTTTCGAGTTCTACAATCTCTATGTTATAGTGATTGCAAACCATAAGCAAAATAAATTTCATGATATATATAGCCTCCGGCGATTTGGAACAAGACATTATTAGGCTTGCGACGAACACGGTTCTCATCGCGTCACTCGCACTGCTCGCAACCACAGCAGTAGCAATCCTTCTCAACAAGAAGGCCAAGAAAAAGACCTTCAAGAAATACAGCCTGCCGCTGTTTCTGATCATGACAATCGCCATGGCTGGCAGCACACTAGTACTGTTCGGCAGCACGATATACCTAAATACCGTCGCTGAATCGAAAGGCCCGGTCCACTGGCACACCGACATCGAATTCTGGGCCTGTAATGCCGAGTTGGAGCTGCGCGATCCGCACGGCTTCCTCTCAAACAAGATCGGCACCGCTACCTATCACGAGCATAACGACAAGCGAATCCATCTCGAAGGTGTGGTCGTTAAGAAATCCTACGACGCTTCACTTGAAAAATTCATGCAGGTGACTGGTGGCTACATAACTTCTGATAGCCTTGGTTTTCCGCTCAATTCAGATCCAAGCAAGTACACCGCCACCCCGAATCATCAGGACGGCGACATCCACCTGCCCTCCAGCTTTACCCAGCTTGAGCGACACATCGTACATGGTGACAAGGGTCCGGTACTGGCACTGCGCAATGGCGAAGCCAGCTGTGATGGAGAGCCAGCCGAACTGCAAGCATTCCTGATTCGGTACAACAAAGAAGACGAAACCTACACGCAGACCAAGCTCGAAAGCCCGAAAGATTACGTCATGCGCGACGAGAGTGTAGTGCCGCCCGGTGACTGTGTAATTGTGGAGTTCTCGCCCAGAAAAGATCGTACGAATCGTCTGTGTCAGCAGTATGGCGTCCGGGACTCGCGGCGCTGCGTAGAGTTCGGTGTGAAGGAATACAACCCCGACCTATGCAACATCAGGGAAGTAGTTGAATCAGGAGGCGCACAGTAATGCTTGATCTGCCAACAGTCGGACTGGTTATCACGTCAGCTGCTATCGACTCAATTAACCCTTGTGCAATTGGTGTCCTGATTCTTATGGTCTCCGTCATCCTTGGCCAGGGTGGATCGACCCGCAAGCTACTAGTGAACGGATTAGCGTACATTTTTGCCATCTTCCTGACTTATCTCGTTGCCGGCCTAGGGCTGGTGTACTTCTTCGCCGCGATACCGATTATCATAGCCGAATACCTCTCTCTGGCAGTCGGTGGCTTGGTTATCCTGGCAGGTATTCTTGAGATCAAAGACTACTTCTGGTACGGCAAAGGGTTCAGTCTTCAGATACCAAAATACTTCGCAAATAAAATCCACGAATACTCCACGACAAAGACGTCGCTTATCGGCATCATGTTCCTGGGTGCGTTCGTCGCAGCCGTCGAGCTGCCTTGCACCGGAGCACCGTACTTGGCGATTATTACTATTCTTAGGATTGACTTCACGATTTGGGCATTCCTGCTTATGGTGCTTTACAACTTAATCTTTGTCGCACCGCTGCTTGTCATCCTCTTCATGGTCGCTGGCGGCACAAAGCTCAGCAGCGTCTCCAAGTGGAAGGAAGAAAGCAAGGGTACCATGCGGCTCTTTATGGGACTACTCATGGCAGCCTTGGGCTGGATCCTGATACTAATCGCTAACGGAACTATAAACTTCGGGTAGGTATGAATCATATAGTAAAACGCGGTGGGCACACAGAATCATACGATTCTAAGAAGCTGTATGCTAGCGTCTACGCAGCGGCCCTAAGCATGCGCACGCCAGCGGGAACTGCAGAGTTAATTGCCGGAGAGGTCGTCAAGCATGTTGAGACCTGGATCGGCAAAAAGCACGAAGTGACCTCAAATGATATTCGGCGCGTCGCGCACGAGCGGCTGACAACTATCAACCAGGAAGCAGCCACAATTTACAAACTACATAGGAACATCTGCTAATGCACAAGAAGCCATATGAAACCGACTTTGATCTCATTGTAATTGGCACGGGTGCCGCAGGAGAGGTCGCTGCCTACCTATCCTCCAAAAAGGGCAAGAAAGTCGCCGTTGTCGAAAGCAGGGTTATCGGCGGTGAGTGTCCGAACTTTGGCTGTATTCCGACAAAAGCAGTACTGCAGTCGGCCGAAGTTTACGCCACCGCAAAGCAAGCCTCAAAATTCGGCATTAGAGCAACGGCCGAGCCAAACTTCTCAACCATCAGAGAGTGGAAAGATCTCGTCATCTCACGCACCGGCACCAGCGCCGGCGAAATCATCTACCGCCGTGAGGGCATCCGGCTTCTTAAGGGTGAAGCCCACTTCCTCAACCCCTGGACAATCTCCATCAAAGGCAATCGATACACGGCAGACAAATTTCTGATCGCCACCGGCACTAAATCAATCATACCGCCTATCACTGGCTTGGAAGAAGCCGGATTCATAACGTATGAGCAGGCACTGGACCTAAAGAAACCGCCTCGTTCGCTGTTCATTATCGGCGGCGGGGTTATCGGCTGCGAATTTGCTCAGATCTTCTCCAGCTTTGACTCTAAGGTTACGATTGCTGATATCGCTCCGCGACTACTCAACCTGGAAGATCCGGAAGTCGGCATCGCACTGGCTGATACCTTCACTAACCAGGGTCTAAAAGTTCTTACTGACACTAAAATTGTGCGCGTCAGTAAAGTCGGTAAAAAGAAAATGGTCAACTATGAAAGAGAAGGCAAGACGCATCAGATAACCGTCGACGAAATCCTACTTGCCACTGGTAAAGCCCCGAACACTGATCTAGGCCTGGAAAACGCCGGAGTCAAATACACGAAGGCCGGGATTACCGTCAATAAGTATCTGCAGACTTCCGCCAAGCATATCTATGCTGCCGGCGATGTCACCGGGCCATACCGATTTACCCATACCGCCTCATACCAAAGCCGTATCGTCGCGCAGAATCTCTATAGTAACAACAAAAAGGCTGTTGCATACCATGCCGTGCCGCGCTGTATCTTCGTTGACCCGGAGATAGCCTGCGTCGGCCAGACAGAGGCTCAGCTACAGGCCAAGAAAATACGCTACCAGGTATCGAAGATTCCAATCGGTATTATTGGCCGGGCAAATACCAGCGATGTCGAGAATGGGTTTGTTAAAGTCATCGCCAACAAAAAAGGAGTCCTGGTAGGCGCCAGCATCATGAGTCCGCGAGCGGGCGAAATGATCCACGAACTCACACTCGCCATCCAGCACCGCATGAAAGCCTCTGCCATTACCGAAACCATCCACGCCTTCCCGACCTGGTCTGAAGCAATCCGACTGGCCTGCCATAAGATCAGAGTCCGATAATTAGACAGTAGATCCATGTTGAAATAAAAATCCGGCCACAAGCCGGTTTTTATTATTGGTGGGGGTGGTTGGAATATTAGGATATATTCTGCAACCATGCTCGAAGCGAGCTTCTGCGCGTGGCTTTGAATATCGAACCACTTTTGCCTATCAGCAAAAGCCTTGGTTCGATCCCGGTGCCGTAAATACAAAAACCACCAGATTGGTGGCTGCTTGTTTGTGGTGGGGGTGGTTGGAATCGAACCAACTACCAAGCGGTTATGAGCCGCCTGCTCTAACCGATGAGCTACACCCCCTCATCAGTTCATTTCACGAACGAGTATAACAGATAGGGCATGATTTTAGTATGGCTCTTAGTTAGCATCACGCCGGAAGAACAAGTAAGCAGCAGCAACTGAACCAGCGACAACGTAGGCCATGACAACAGCAGCTGCTACACCAGCCGACAAGGTCGGACTTCTACTGGTAATCTCACTGAGTACACTGAATGGCAGGTAAACGGTATTATCCTTCAAGACAATGCTGAGCAGTCCTTCTACCGTTGAGGGTATCAGGAAATAGGCAGCAACAACCCCTACCTGGTTGCGGATAAGTGAGGCAATAAGCAACGCATACATCATGTTTGCCCAGCTGACCAACAGACATTTCCAGAGCAAGCTGAGGTACGGGACGTCTTGAGCTGCAAGCTCCAGACCAGCCACCCGTGTCCCCAAGTATATAAACACCGGAATCAACATACCGAACGCCAGTGTAAGCACAATCGCAACAGAACTGCCGGCAATAAACTTGGCAGCCAGAGGTTTGAGTCTACTATTACTGGCCGCTAGTGTATAGACGATGGTGTTATAGCGATACTCGTGCGTAAACAGCAGGAGCCCGATCAACGCAGCAAAGACTCCGACGATATTAGTGCCGTTGATAATCGCACTGGAGACATGCGTAGTAAGCGCATACTCTACGGCATACTCTGCTTTTACACCCTGGGCATAGAACGCGAAGATCACCATAAATAAGGTAATGAGCCCGACAATCACGTACGTGGAGCGGACGGTAAATAGTTTCCGGTATTCGGATTTCAATGCCTGCATCATCTGTCGCTGCCTTTTGTTTTATACTCCTGACTGTCTGCGGTTATCTCCAAGAACGCCTCTTCAAGCGAGGCAGACAGATTGGTAAGCTCAAGGATCGGAATACCGGCCTCGAATGCCAGCTGCCCGATGCTATCAGTATTCGCACCAAAAACGCGCAGACCGCCGTCCTGCTGCTCTACCGCGTACCGGGCCTTCAGGACTTGCTCCAGCTGCGCCGGTTCAGCGGCTCGCACAAACACGCCCTTTTCCTTTGCACCGTGCAGCAGCTCTTGCATTGGACCACTGGCAATCAGCTTACCCCTACCGATCACCACCAGATCGTCTGCCATGAGTGACATTTCACTCAGCAAGTGACTCGAGACAAACACAGCGTTACCCTCACTGGCATAGTGCTTCAGAAATTGACGCAACCAGTGTATCCCCTCCGGGTCAAGACCGTTGGCTGGCTCATCCAGCAGCAGGTACTTCGGCTTACCTAGTATCGCTGCAGCAATACCGAGCCGCTGACTCATGCCAAGACTGAACTTGCCGGGTCGCTTTTTGGCAACAGCCTTAAGCCCGACAAGCTCCAGCACTTCATCAACCCTCACATCCGGTATACCGCCAGCAGCTGCCAGCACCCGCAGATGATCACGCGCCCGCCGTGTTGGATGAAACGCCTTGGCCTCCAGAAGCATACCAACCACATGGGATGGCTGGGCATACTCATGCAGCCGCCTGCCATCGTAGGCTGTCGTGCCCTGCCCATTATCAAGCCCTAACATGAGGCGCATAGTAGTCGACTTACCAGAGCCATTGGGACCCAGGAATCCCGTAACCCTGCCTGTCTTGACCTCAAAAGACAGGTCATCAACAGCAACCTTTTTACGAAATCGCTTACCTAGATTGGCTGCACTGATCATTGCTTCAATAATACCGCTTCTCTTGTGTTGCGGCTATCACTTTTTAAGAATACGTGCTGTGGTCAGACTAATACTTCAACTACTGAAGCGGTAGGGTGAAGAAGAAAGTGCTACCCTTGCCTACCTCTGAACTTTCCAGACCTACCGTACCGCCCATGGTAGTAACCAGCAGCTTGGTGATATAGAGCCCCAGTCCGGTGCCCTCGCCGTCCCGGGAAAGCAAACTTTTGCCGGCTTGCTGGAATTTCCTAAACAGTAAGCCCTGGTTTTCGATAGAAATACCCTTGCCGGTATCAGCAACTGCAACCCGAACCTTATTGCGGCCGGTGGTCAACTCCACAGTAACTGATCCCTTCTCTGTAAACTTCAAGGCGTTACCGATAAGATTAATGAGAACCTGCTTGGTGCGATCCTTGTCAGCATTCAGCTTGATTGGCTCAGTCGCGCCAGTAATCTTCAGCTCAATCGGACGATCCTTAAGATTACCCCGCATCTCATCGAACACATCTTTCACCAAATCATTCAGCACAAACTCTTCCGGGCGGAGCTTGATTTTGCCCTGCTCCAGACTGGACACATCCAAGAAATCATTAACAATCTGGATCAGACGAGTACTGGAGCTCTCAATATCATTGATAATTCCCAGCACTTCGGTACTGGTTATCTTCTTGCCGTAGTAATTCTTGATTAGTTCAGTATTACCCCGGATAAGCGTCAGCGGCGTGCGAAGCTCGTGCGAGGCAATAGAGAAGAACTCATCCTTGGAGCGCTGCAGTGCTTTCTCATCGGTTATGTCCTCAAACAGCACCACCGTACCAATTGGCTTGCCGCTCTCTACAACCGGTGCAATAAACGTATGGACATAATGTTCCGCCAAGCGAATCTCGCTGAAATCATACGGTTTCTTGTCCGACCAGCTGCGCTTGATTGTATCCTGCAGCTCTATACCGGCCTTAAAGACCTTCTCGACCTGCGCCATGCTCAGCGTATCACCGCTGAGCGCCATCTTCTGCGACTTGGCAAACCGGCGAATCAGCTCATCCGCCATCGAATTGATGATCAGCACCTCGTTCTTGTCATTGGTCATCAGGAATCCGAGATGTAGGCTGTTAATAGAGGCAGTCAGCCGAGCGTGTGTCTCACTCAGCTCTTTAGTGCGCTCAATAACTTTGCGCTCCACGCTAGCCTTCTCCTGAGCCAGCTCGATGGACTTTTTCTTAATTTCACTGATGTTAGCAACGACGACGATATATCCAGCCAGCCGGCTCCGGTCATCAAAAACCTGCCCGATAGATAACGTAACTGGCACACTCTTGCCTCGCACGGTTCTAATTTCAGTATCATCAAATTCGATATATCGCTTGCCGGACTCAATCTCATTCTCGATCTTTTGATAGACTTCCGGGGAAAACAGTTCACCGAGCTGCTTGCCCTTCAGCGAGCTCTGCGTGGTGCCAACCAACGCTTCCGCCCCGGTATTGATAAATTCAATCTTCAGATCGGCATTAATACCTAAGACACCTTCCGACAAGCTGTGTAGAATCTTGTCCGCCAACGAGACCGGATTGATTTGGAAGATACCGTAGCGCAAAATTCCGTACCCGATGATCAACGTCAGCGTCGTGTTATAGAGAATCGATGCTGGCGGCAGTAAATCCGGCTTGATTGAGTAGATGAAGACATCGGTAGTAATTGCAATTACGATGTACTGGATAAGGGCGAAGATAAAAATTCCCAGCTGCTTCTTGGTGGAGGGGTTAATAGCCCGGCGATATGCTTTCACTAATACGATAATGCTCGTAATCGATACGACGAAGGCCCAGACAAAAACAACACTAATCCAGTCACCCGGCGCACCTTGATATCCCCAGAATTTCAACACCGGATCTATCGGATACGTCGGCTCTATAAGATCGGTCGTGCCGGCCAAAAAAACAAGGGCAAACGTACCGACAAACGTCGTAAGAAACAGGTAGACGCTACCTGGCAGTTCCGTATCATCCACATACGTCAAAACGAAATACAGCAGCATGGTCGGAATAGGAATCCACGCCAGTGGCACCATGTGCTGCCAGAAGTTCTGAGCCTCCGGAGTCGCACTTAGTGTGACTAGCAGCACCAGGAATTGCCAGGCGATATTACCGAAGTTAAAGGCCGCGAACCAGTAGAGTGCGCCCTTGCGCGCCGAAGAGCGAAGAATAAGAATCTGTAAGATGACGCTGGCCATAAAGCTGATCATTACTGGTACAGCGAACCACCGCCACTCCAACTCCAGAACAATATCAGCCTGCTCGAGTATAGCGACAACGAAAATAGTACCTGTGACCAGCAGTACGGCTAATGAAGCAACCCAGGAGACAACTTTATGTTTCATATATTTGCGCTTTGTGCGTCAATCGATTTTTAGTATAGCGCTTATGGCTGTATTTCGCCATCCTGTTTTTAGTACAGTGCTTAATGAGAGGGGAATTCATTAGGATTGACAGTTAATGCTAGCGCAACATGCTCAGCAGCTCTTCTGCTGATCGAGCGGCCATGAGCCGCTCCCGTAACTCCTTAGCGCCATCAAACCCTTGGATATATACCTTGCAAAATTTATTCAGTGTATAGATCCGGCGCTCATTCTGCCGCCAGGTAGCCGCAAACAACTCTACATGCCGGCGATAAAGTGCCAGCTTTTCCTCCTTGGTGTACTCTAGCCATGGACTGGCAGCAGCAAACGCAAACGGATCATGGAAGATGCCACGGCCAATCATGATACCGTCCAGCCCGTAGCGCTCAGCCAGCGCCTGACCTTGACTGCGGCTCTCGACGTCGCCGTTACCGACAATGAGCGTATCAGGCGATAGGGAATCACGCAGCTCCCGTATCCTGCCAATCATCTCCCAGTCTGCCGGCACGTCACTCATCTGCTTCTTGGTGCGACCATGGATAGTTAACATGTTAAGTTTTTGCTTTAACAGAAACTCGTGCCACGATAGATCAACTTCGTTAAAGCCGAGTCGGGTCTTCACGCTGACAGGGAAGTGCTCACCCGCAGCCTCTTTAGCTGCCTGAATGATTTCCCCCGCCAATTCTCGATTATGTATCAAGGCGCTGCAGCAGCCGTTCTTGACTACGGTCTTGTCCGGGCAACCCATATTAAGGTCGACTCCACCGTAGCCCATCTCAATCAATTCTTTAGTTGTCTGATAAAAATTCTCGGGCTTCTTGCCCCACACTTGGGCAATGATTGGGTGCTCAGTTTTGGTAAACTGCAACTTCTTCAATAACTTCGGACGTCCCGGCGACTGTAACCCGTCTACATTGACGAACTCAGTAAAGTACAAATCAGGCGCAGCCGTCGAGCCGATAATCTGCCGAAACACCGTGTCAGTGACATCATCCATGGGCGCAAGGACAAAGAACGGCCGCGGCAGCCGCTCAAGTGCCCCTGAAAGGGTCTGTTTTGTAGCTAACTTAGGAGTCATGTCAGACTTGACCATATCTACTTATTATATCACGCTTTTGCTTAGTTTGCAATGAGCCCACTCTCCTTGAACTCACGCCTTGGCGGCTACCAATATAAGGTTAATCTTTGGAACTACATCAACCCTTGCCACCCCATTAACCCACCAACCAAGCGAGCACCTCGCTTCAAGCGGCTAATGCTAGCGCCATCCGCTACA
>CAYZZS010000006.1:0-33725 GCA_964483035.1 uncultured Candidatus Saccharibacteria bacterium | reverse complement strand
AAGAACGAACCAGAGAGAAACATCATCGGAAACGTCACGAGATTAGCCAGTGGTGCCGCCTGATTCTCGTTCTTAGCCCAACCGCCGATGGCCAGCCCGATACCGAACATTACCGACATGCCCATGACGATAAGCAGTAGTAGCTCCAAATAATTGCCGCGCATATTGAGATTAAAGAACAGCAGCGCAACGGTAAACATAACGGCTACTGACAGCACCGCGTACATTGCACCGGACACGACATTGCCCAGGAAATACTGCCAAACCCGCAGTGTCGTAGTGCGATATCGACGCAGTACCCCGCGTGTCTTCAGCTTCGGAAAGGTATTGGTCGGACCGAAAATTCCCAGTGAGAGGATAGAAAACCCAAGCAGCCCCGAAAAGACATAGTCAAAGCTGGTGAGCCCTGCAGTGGCCGTTGACTGCGTAGCAACAGTAAACGGTGTTTCAGTCTGTACGAACTGGGCATTAATATCCCGGAAAATTCCCTCCAGTACCGCGCCCAAAGTCTGCCCGCCCTGCTCATTGCTCTGATCATAGAGCACCTCAGCCTGACCGCTTGGATATTGTCCGTTAGTCACATCACCGAAGTCCTCCGGCAAGATAATAGTGGCGTCAATTTCGCCACGGTTCATCTTCTCTCTGGCCTGATCAATATCCGTAACATCTTCATCGATATCAAAAATCTCATTATCCTTTAATTGCTCGACAAAGGAGACGGCAAACTCGCTGTCTGATCGATTAAGCAGTGCTACGTTAAATGAAATATCGCTTTCCCGGCCGAACAAGCCGCCAAAAACAAAGAGAAAAATCAGCGGAAACAAGAACGTAAAGAACAGCGCCACTTTGTCGCGAAACAACCTTCGGATATCAATCTTGGCAAACACAACAACCGGCAGCAGCGCTTTGGTAATGCGGTTCATATCAGTCCCTCAACTCCTTTCCGGTCAGGTCGATGAAGACATCCTCCAGATTGGCCTGCTCCACGATCTGCTGCTTTTTAAAACCCTTACTAAGCAGTGCCTTAATAAGATTCTTCGGTGTATCAAGTGCGATGATCTTGCCGTTATCCATAATCGCCACCCTATCACACAGCAGCTCAGCTTCTTCCATGTAATGAGTCGTCATGATAACTGTAACGCCGCGATTCCTGATCTTTCGCACCAGATCCCAGAGGTTGCGCCGAGCCTGCGGATCAAGGCCGGTTGTCGGCTCGTCGAGGAAAAACACCTTCGGACCGTGCACCAGCGCTGTCGCAATAGACAAGCGCTGCCGCTGACCGCCCGACAAACTCTCGGCATACAGGTCAGCTTGATCAAGCAGCTGCACACTTTTGAGGAACTTCTTGGGATCAACCCGCTCACCATATGACGCGGCAAAAAACTCAATGATTTCGGTTAATTTGGTCTTCTCTTCGAAGGACGGTGTTTGTGGCTGCACACCGATCAACGCCTTGATTTTCTGAGGATTACTGGCCACATCGATACCGTTAAGTGTCGCACTGCCGCCATCTATCGATCGCAGCGCCTCAATCATCTCCAGTGTCGTTGTCTTGCCGGCCCCGTTCGGCCCCAAAATACCGAAAATCTCGCCTTGGCGTACAGAAAATGAAACGCCTTTAACGACCGTCTTTCTTCCGTAAACCTTCTTTAAATCCTTGACCTCTACAACCGTTTTCATCGGTAATCACTATACAGGCAATTAAAAAGACCCGCCAGAGAGCGGGTCTTGAAAGTTCGAGCGTTATAGAAACTAGCTGCGCTTGACGGTCAAAAATCCGTTGCGGGGATTTTCGTT
Organism: uncultured Candidatus Saccharibacteria bacterium; assembly: GCA_964483035.1. GTDB lineage: Bacteria > Patescibacteriota > Saccharimonadia > Saccharimonadales > CAYZZS01 > CAYZZS01. The sequence continues at coordinate 31,928 of CAYZZS010000006.1, read as the reverse complement.
CACGACAAACCCCTCAGGCAGATCAGTTGCTTCTGGGCGCTCATCTTTGCTGAAGTAGTAAATAGTCTGCTGCTTGCCACCGCGAAGTACGACATCCTTTGAGTTCAGGTAATACGTGACCCCTTTTGAGTTTGTGTGCTTGTATCCCATTGCTAGAATATCTCCCTCTCTTATCTTTAGTAATGGTACACCTAACATACTCTTATGGGTTTTTACTTGTCAACCCCAGATACCACTTTCAGCTCCCAGATAAGTGCCCGTAGAGCCCACTTTCCACATGCCATACCACAGCATAAGCTTAATATTGCAATCCATAATGCTCATGCAGTACACTAAAGGAGTTATTCTAAGATAATAAAGGTGGAACAAACATGGAGTTCATGAAGCGTGGTGCTAGGCACACCCAACCGAATTCTCCGGCCGCAGGGCAAACAGTGCCTGTTAACACAAACAGTGTCGGAACTGTCGCACCTAACGGCAGCAAAGGCGGTGGATCAAAAGACAAAACCGACAAATTTAATATATTCAAACTATTTACTGCTCTGCTGTTTATCGCAATCATCGGGCTGATTATTGCCGTGACGGCTAAGACCTTCTTTGGCGGGCCGGAAAGCGAAGCCAAGCATGTCGACACGTCGAAATACCAAGCAGTGTTCCTAAATGGTGGTCAAGTGTACTTCGGTAAGGTCAAGTCTCTCAACTCCCGGTTCTTGCGCATGCAAGATATCTTCTACCTTCAAGTCAACCAGCAGGTACAGCCCGGCACGGAAAACCAGCAGCAGCAAGCCAATGACATATCACTCGTCAAGCTTGGCTGTGAACTTCACGGACCGCAGGATGAAATGATCATCAAGCAGGATCAGGTGATATTCTGGGAGAACCTCAAGGACGACGGTCAGGTCGCCAAGGCTATAGCCGAGTACAAGACACAGAACCCGAACGGCCAGACCTGTGAAACACCGCAGAACAGTGGTAATGGCAATGGCCAGACCAACATCCCGCAGCAGCAGGGAGCGGACACCAACCCGGCAACTGACAGCACTACTCCGAGTGCAAACGACGACACATCCAATCAGCAGTAAAGACTATCCCGCATTGCTAAGAAAAACACCCCGAACGGGGTGTTTTTTATTACCCCTTACGCCTTTCGTCGCAACAGCCCGACCACCCAGCGCTCCAGGGTTAGTCGCAAGATTCCGAGCAGCAAGAAAGCGCCGCCAATTATGAGCATCCAGCCAGCAAAGTCAAACGTCCAGCGCGGCGAAACAAAGTCAAACTTATACAAACTTTCTGATATCGGCCGCTCGGTAACGCCATTTTGCGCAATATACTCTTCGATACAGGGGATTCGATCCCGTCCATAAAAACTTCCCGGGAAACGCCGCTCACAATCTGCTTGAGCCTCGGAGTACACGCGCTCATTAAACTGCGAGACACGCTCCCGCTCCGCCTGCACCAGACGCTCATACCGGTGCTTTAGCTGAATGGGCGGACGGATTGAATCCTCCTTGGGTGCCAAGTCAGTATTCATGTGCGAGTGCACATGCTCGCGAAGCTCCCGAAGCGCTCCTTCCACGTCACCGTTCGTTTCGTCAGCCTGAAAGACCGCTGCCCGAAGCTCCAGCATGCGAATATTGTTCCCGCGATACGCATACAGACCGACACCCACAAACAGGGCAGCCGCAATAAAAAAGTAGCGAGTACGAACCGGCCGCATTCCTTTCCAGTAATATCGTAGTTTTCTTTTGTGCATCCTGATTAAGATTATACGCCAGAGCCAAAATCGGCTTTTGACATTCCAAAAATACACCTTAGACTAGTGATATGCATATCTTTTTCTCTGGAATTGGGGGTACGGCCATTGGCCCGCTCGCCCTTATCGCCAAGCAGGCAGGGCACGAAGTATCCGGCAGCGACAAACAAGAGTCGCAGTACACAGACTACCTCAAACAAAAAGGCATCACCGATATCAGTATCGGACAAACCCATGAAGACATTGCCGACCTTCATGCCAAGCGGCCAATCGACTGGTATGTCTACTCAACAGCAGTCGCCATCGAGAACCCTGACGCGCCGGAATTCGTATTTTGCCGGGAACAGAGTATCCGCATGAGCCAGCGTGATGAGCTACTGAACGCCATCCTAACCGAAAAGAAGCTCAAGCTGCTCGCTATTGCCGGCACTCACGGCAAAACCACTACCACTGCCATGGCTGTCTGGCTTTTCAAGCAACTGGACCTGCCTATCAGCTACTCGGTTGGGGCAAAGATCGGTTTCGGTGACATGGGTCAGCACGATGACAAGGCAGAATACTTCGTCTATGAATGTGATGAATTTGCCCGTAACTTCCTGTCATTCGAGCCGCACCTTAGCCTGATTACTGGTGTTAGCTGGGATCATCACGAAATCTTCCCGACTCGTGAGGATTACCAGGCGGCATTTCAGGAATTTATCAGCCAATCAGAGCGTTGCCTACTGTGGCAAGAGGATTTCGATTACATTGGCCTGCCCGAGCAGGACGGCCTGACAGTCCTAGATACCTCCAATCCGGCCATCAACAAACTGACACTTGCCGGTCACTATAATCGCTTGGATGCCTGGCTGGTAATCGAAGGAGTGCACCGCTTGACAGGTGCGCCAATCGAGTCCCTGATCGAAAAAATGAATGCATTCCCCGGCCTGCAGCGGCGGATGGAGGCCATTGCACCGAACCTTTACTCTGACTATGCCCACACCCCGGAAAAGATTCGCGGCGCTATGAGCGTTGCAACGGAAATGGCCGTGCAAAAAGGACAAGATGTCATTGTCGTCTACGAGCCGCTGACTAATCGCCGGCAACACTACATGATAGACGATTACGGCGACTGCTTTGCCGGGGCAGCGAAGGTCTACTGGATTCCCAGCTATCTGGCCCGTGAAGACCCCGATCAGCGGATCATTCCGCCCGAAGAGCTGATATCGCACCTGGACGATCCGTCGATTGCTGAGGCCAGCGAACGCGATGACGAATTGCAAAAACGTATCCAGAAACACCTGGATAACGGCGACATGGTTGTCGGCATGGCCGGCGGTGGTGGCGGCAGCCTGGATGAATGGCTGCGCGAACGGTTTGCATAAATCCAAGTTTAGATTCCACAGGTTTGTATATTATTCCGCAACAGCCCGACGGCCCCTAGGGCGCTATACTAATGTTTTATGAAAAAAATTAACCTTGCCAAAGGCATGGCCTTATTTGTAGCGGCCAGCTGTGCACTGCCGGACAGCACACCAGAACATGGTGCCGGTCAACTGCACGCTGCTGCCGAGACAGCCACCATTGAAGTCGAAGCGCCGCCGATCAATCCTGAGCTAATTAAGGAGCTGGGGGCAGTCGGGATCACCCTGGCCGAAGCCGAGTCCGTCAACCAGGAAGGTCTTGAGCTACTACTGGAGCAGTCGGCTACGGATTGCGCGGCCAGCTTCACGCTCATACCTACAAAAATCAGTCCCCGCAGCACGTATTATGAGCTCAGCTTCACACTAGCCAGTACTATCGAAAACATGAGTGGTGATACGGACAGCCACCCCGGCATGTACAGCGGCGAGTTTGTCCACGGCGATACGGACGTAGCTGAAATAGCAGGCACAGAAAACAACCCGCTCACCGAGCTGGACACAGCGAACGGGGCGCAGACGGCTGCCCGGCTGATGGCACGCTTCACCGTCGCCGCCTGTAGTCAGCTGCCGGAAGATTAGCGGTTGTCGCCCTGGCCCTGAATCACGCCGCGGGTCTGCCGGCTACGCAGCTTGGCAATATTCCGCTCCCCCACCTCATCTAGTGAAACACCAAGGTGCTCTGCCAACACCGCCAGATACCACAAGACATCACCTATCTCTTTGACGAGCTCCTCTTTGTCAGCCTCACTGGGAATGCCGCCTTTATCCCGGACGATCTTCTTTATTTTCTCGGCAATTTCACCTGCCTCACCAACAGTTCCGAATACCCAGTGCGCCAGATCCTTAAATTCGTCACCGCTAAAAATAGCCGTGACCAACGCGGCTTTCTGGTACTCATTCAGCGTCATGTATTTCTCCTTATCTCAACTATATTTCCAGCTTCGTCTATAATCGCCGCGCCTACCCGTAACACTTCAACAATATCGTCTACAACCCGGATAACCGTCGAGGGCAAGCGACCCGACAAGTCACTGCCGTCTACATAAAAATCTACGGCGTCACCAAAATACCGCTGCGCTGCATCGATTGTGTTTGCCGGCTTTTCCCCCGACAGATTAGCGCTCGTTGTAACAAGTGGTCCTGAACGCTCCAATACAGTACGCAGCTCCATATCATCCGGTATCCGTACCGCCAGGCTACCGACTCCGTCGTGTACATACGAAAGTGGAGTGCCGGTCGGGATAACCACGCTGATAGGGTTCGGCCAGAAGTGGGACACAGCCTCCAAATAGCGCTTCTTTAAGCCCAGTTCTACCAGCTGTCCGATATTTGCGGCTATGATAGTGCCGGGCTTCTGGCCGCGCCGCTTAACGGTATATAGCCGCTCAACTGCTGCCGGCAGGGAAGCAGCGGCCACCAAGCCGTACAGCGTATCCGTTGGCATTACACCAATTTGACCATCACGCAACAGCTCTATGACTTGCTTATCACTACTGGGTATGGTCGATACGCTCATGGCCTTCTATGATAACCGGACAATTAGGCCGGTGACAAGCCTGCAATTGCGCTTACAGCCCTAGGCTCTCATCACTCAAGTCAGCGTCGTCGGCTGCCAAATCTTCGACTTCTTCAATGGACTGCACAGCTTCATCGATTACCTGCAAGGCGCCCTCTACGTCGTCGACGGTTGCCGGAGCACTGCTTTCAGCCGGCTCTCTGGCTGCTGTATCAGTTGATTCACTCTGACCTTGCGTTGCGCTTGTGCCATCACTTGGCGCCTGCATATAAATATAGACAGCCACTGCTGAGAGTATGCAAGTCAACAGGACTGCTAAGACAACCACCCCTTTATGATGATGCTTGGCGGCTACGACCGATGAGCGTCCGATAACAGGCGGTGAGTCGCTAGCTTGGTTTGACGGCGGAACTGGACTGGAGGCAGCGCTCCCTGCTGCTTGCTCAGTTTGTCCCGGTGCGCCAATCCGTGAGACTGGCTGCATTTGCAGACCCCCTGAACCGGCTCCGGCAGACGGCAGCGTCCCTGAACTGCCCGCAGCGGCAGCTCGCTGGTCAAAATCTTGACTTCGAGAACCGGGCTCCATACTTATTCGCTTTCTCCAGCCGCCGGCGCGAGCTGCGTTTTAATAACTGTGATTTCAGCTTTTACGGTATCGCGTAGGTACGCTTTAATCTGTGCTGAACCATCAGCCAGCTGGCTACGCAGTGATCGTGCTGTCTCCAGGGCAGCCATAAACGCCTCAGGATCATTTTCACACTCCAGGTCAATCAAGTCATCGATCGCCTGCTGATAGACCGTTAACTGCTCTTCGTAAGCCAGTAGCTGTGTCCGCAACTCCGCCAGCACCTGCTCCAGCTGGGCAGTGTCTAAGCCAGCCGCAGTCACTTTACCCGCTAGCTCATCAAGCTTGTCGATTATTTTACTGTGAGCCAATCCACGAGCCGTAACGGCACCATGAAGACGGGCCTGGAGTGAAGTAATCTGCCCCTGTGCTGCCTTGCAGCGACCCCTAACCTGACGCTCACGAAATGGCGTCAACCGAACATTCGAAGCTGCGGTTTTCCGCTCTTCAATGCGTTTCTTGATGGCTGCCTGAGAGTCTCTGACGCGCGCCCGGGTAGTCATCACCTCATCATTTGAGGTGACCGTATCAGGATCGACCGCAGCCCAAACCGGCACCGCCAGCAGCAGTGACAGCACCATACTTAAGCCTAGTGTTTTTATTTTTTTACTTTTCATTTTTACTGCTTTATTGCCAACATTGTACCACATACTGTTTCGCTCTAGCCAAGCTTGTACTGACCCTGCAGCGACATAATCAACCCCTCGTCCTGCAGCTCCTGTACGACGTCCGTCAGCCGTGCGTCGTTAATTTCCCGCTGCAGCCCCTCAATCGAATGCGGACCTTTAAGCAGCAGCCGTATCACCTGTCCGCGTAGCTGTCGCCGGGATCCATGAAACGGACTCTGCTTGGCATAGCCCTGACTTACGCGCGAGAGGTTGCCGACGGTGCGCTTAATGAACGTTCCGTAATCCATAAGCGCCCAGTACCACTCCCGCGGATTTTCCCGATCCATCGCAGCCTCTACAAGCGGCAACAGTTTACGGTCGTGAACCTTGTCTTCGACATCGGCAAAAAAATGATAGATAAAAACGGTACGGATATTGGTCTCCAGAAATACCTCAGCCTGATTGTAGGCGTACACCATAATCGCGCCGGCAGTATGATGGCCGATTCCAGGCAGCGCCTCTAAGGCCGGTCTTGATGACGGGAATTGACCCGCGTGCGCTTCAACTACAATCCTGGCCGTCTGGTGCAAAAACTTGGCACGGCGATTGTAACCAAGCCCGTTCCAGGCAGCCAGAACTTCTCCCAGATCCGCCCGCGCAAGCGCCTGCACGGTGGGATAGCTGGCCATAAATGCCTCGAACTTCGGTACCACCCGACTGACCTGGGTTTGTTGCAGCATTATTTCAGAAACAGTAATCGCGTACGGATCAAAGACATCACCATGCTGGAGCAGGCGCTGCGGCTCACGCCAGGGCATTGCCCGGCGATGCGTTACATAGTAATTCCAAACCACATCACGAAACATCTCCAGCTCGCGTGCACTCGGCACCCATCGACTCATTACTTGCCTTACCTCTCCCTTTAGTTCGGGGAACAGTATATAGTTATATCAAAGATATGGTCAGTTACATTGTACGATTCGCCAAGCGTATTGCCGTATTGGCTCCCGGTATCATCGGCACGCTTTTCGCCATCAAAGACATCTACCCGATTGTTGACCGGCGAGTACCGACAGCTCTAGCAATCTTTATCACGTACCTAATCACCGCCTACGGCCTGATCCCGGCCATTATCCGCTTAGTGAGAATGGTTGTTAGAGTAAAGCACATCCCGACGTACTGTACGACGCCGGATGGCTTTGCGTCCGACCCAATTAACATTGGTATTCTCGCCACCCGCAAAGAGCTCATTCACGCTATGAAACGCGCCGGCTGGCACACTGCAGACCCGCGCACCCCCAAGAATATGCTGCGGCTCGCGCTGTCCGTATTGCTCAGCCGACCATACCCAACCGCGCCGTTCAGCACGCTGTACCTCTTTGGCCGCAAACAGGATATCGGTTTTCAGCTGCCTGTCAAAGGCGACCCTAAACATCGACATCATGTCCGTTTTTGGGCAACCGTGTTTGCTGACTCCCCCAAACACAAAGAGCATTTGTTTTTCTGGCAAAAGTACCGCGGCGACAGTGCACCGCATCGGGTGCTCTGGGTGGGGGCTGCATCACTTGATCGAGGCATCGGCATTGTTCGACACAATGCCCAGCTGACTCATATGATCGAGCCTGATACCGATGCCGAACGTGAGCTGATTGTCCGCCAACTCAAAGACACGGGCATTGTTAAGCGCGTGCGAGTGGAGCGGATTGACTCGCCATACCGGCTAATTAACCGCGTCTGGCGCGGCCACCTGAAAGCCGACGGCCGCATTAAAATCGTCGAACTCAAACACAGATAATTGACTATATCTCAAGCTCGTTAATTGAGCGGGCGAGCTCATGATCTTTCTCGGTAACCCCGCCGGCGCTATGCGTACTGAGCGCAATTCGCACCTTGCCCCAGCTCAGGTGTATATCCGGGTGATGGTTGGCAGCTTCCGCCAGGGCACCAACCCTGTTTACGAACGCCAATGCCCCAGCAAAGTCATCAAATGAGAATTCCCGAACCAGCTTGTTATTCTCTTCATGCCACATAGTTTTATTATACCTAAAAATATCAGCTATTGTCGTATAATCAACACATGCAAGAAAGATATATTCCCGAACCGAACGAATCTAGTCTCGTGCCGCTTGACCTTATTCAGGCCGTTTACGGCGCTGTCCAGCTCAGCAACAGTCAAAGAGTGAATCGGCCTCAGCGCTCAGCTAGACAGCCGGACAGAGAGCGTATCGGCCTCCTGCCGCCCCATCAGCCAGTCGACATCCAAGCTGAAATGTTGCGCGAGACACTGCCAACTGACGCTCTGCAGCGGCAGCTAGAAGAGGTGGCTGCAAACTCCATCACCGAACAGGCTCGCGGAAAGTAGTACCGCAGTCGGAGGCCTAGATAATACGCTCCGCTAGTATCTCCATTTCTGTGTACCACTGACATCCGTCACGTCACTCAGTTTGCGCGGCTCGCCGCCGTCCAAGCTCACGACATAATCGGCGGTTTCGCTGATTGTACTAACGCGATATACAGCGGTTGAGTTATTAAGCCAAAGTGCCGGATCTCGCAATCCTGGCAATGTTTGCAGTACCGCATCTTCTCTTGTTGAGACAGTGTATACTAGCAGCACACCTTTTCCGTCACGCTCATCAACCCACAGGCTCTTCGTCCGATCCGGGCTATCAACGTACACTGTACTCCGCAACCCGACCGGCTCGCCTTCAGACTTAACTGCCTTGCTGCCGCCAATCGTATACTCAAACCATCCGTCTCTTCCCTGAATAGCTACGGCATCGTGCTGTAGCCTTGAAACGCTCCATACCTCAGATTCTAAAATCGCAGTCTTGCCAGTACCGTCAGGATTAATTCGATAAAATCCGATGTCGCCACTGCCATGATAGGCCAGGGCAGGCGCGTAGTACACCGCCTCTCCCGCCACCTGTACATCATACAAGTAGTTACTGGCGGCGATGACTTTGTTGGTTTCATCCTTGTAGTGATAGGCCATCAACTGCGTACGCTCCGGATTGGCCGCACTGGCCCCTTCCGCTACTTTGACATAAATCAATCGGTCACCGACCCAGTCAATCAAACGTATCTGCTCTGACTGCGTAACTTCCGTAACCGAATTATCTACTAAATCAACAATCACTAAATCACTCAGCAGGTAGCCATCACCGTTCCGATCACCGCTTCTGGTCGCGACATACGCCACCTTATTATCGGTCGGATGGGAAATCAGCAACATGTCCTCGTAGCGCTCATTGCCGGTACCGCGCAGCACCAGCTCTTCGTTCGCCCCATCGGCATCAATCTTGTATAGGTCGTAGCTCCCTGAGCGCTTAGATACGAACGCGTGCTTCACCCATGGCACGATAGGCACCTGCACTACCTCGCTAGGATCGTCCGGCAAAGCCACCGTTTCCTCCCGGATACCTTCACCGGTAATGACCGCCTCGGTAGCCTCATCATCCTTATCAAGCGTTAAGACCAGCTTTCCCTCGGCGTCCGAATATGCGCTAGCCTCACCGCTGTAAGCTTCGATTTTTGCTAGCGGTTTATCTGACAAGAAATCAGTCACCCGGAATGTGTACTGGGTACCAGTAGGCGTTAATTGTCGCTCTCCCAGCGGATTACTGCCCCAGCCCACCACCATCTTCTGCCTGATCGTCGCAAAGCCCCGGCGCTCGACCACTAATTCAGTCTGCCCCAAACGGATATTATTTAGTACGGCGCGCCCGTCTTCGTCCGTCTTGGCCGAGCCGTCACTGAGCGTAATACTGACATTCTTCAGTGGCTGCAGGGTAGAGGCGTCAATTATTTCAACCCGAGCACTGCTGCGCACTCCGGCCGTATTAAGGATAAAGTACCGGCTTGTTGGTATAGCCACAGCGGCAGCCAGGGCGAGCAGCAGCAGCAATATTGTCGCCCAGCGGGCTCGCTTACTCTGCCACCACCGGACAAAAAAACGTTTGATTTTCCCGCCAAGTGTCAGCTTCGGCTGCGGGAGAAATGCTTCGGCAATCTTCTCGTCCTCGGCCTGCAACAGCGCATCACTGTCCTGGGCTATAATCTCATCCACTGCTTGTGCGGTCTTCGGATCCGAGAGCACTGACGAATCGGCCACAGGAGGCTGAACAACAGGATCCGGTTGCGGCGGCTCTGCAACTGCTTCTGGTGCAGCCGGACTAGGTGCTTCTTTAGGCTCGGGGGCAGAAATCTCCTCAGTGCTGCCTGCAGCCGGCACTTCGGGAGCAGAGGGCGGCGGCTCAGTAGGGGAGATAACACTGCCTGATTGCGGAGGCTGTACCGGACTGTTGGTAGGCGGCGCCATTTCCGGCTCAGGCCCCATCAGCTCTGTGATTTTATCCTGGAGCTCTTTATCGTGCTGAGACTGTTCGTTATTACTTTTGTTTGGATCTTTTCGCATATGCTTTTCCTAAAATTTAGTTTATCAAGAAAAGCACTGGCAGAGAAGTAAACCGCCAGCTATCTGACTCTTCTTACCACGTAGACTGCAGCTGCTATCAGCAGGGTACCTCCTATGGCAATCAGCAGCAATCCGCCGCTCCCGCCGGACGCCGTCACACCCTGGTTCGATCCGCTGGTTGGCGCTACTCGACTCAGAGAAATAGCAGACAGGGAGCTATCAGCCCTCAGCGGCACAGATTCGGTGCTGCCGCCTGCACCCTGACCCTGCAAGCCCGTGCCGTTGACAGTCCGTAAATTCGTCGTTGGAATGTTTTGCGGATTGCCGATATTGGCATTGTCTGAAACAGTACTCTGGGTCAAATCCATCGCATTATTATACCGCTTAATAGCCGATTATGCCGAAACAACTTCCTTGCTCCGCCCTTCGACAACTAACGCCTGATTGTCTTTTAATAGGTATGGCTTTTTCTGTAGTCCTTGATAATACCGTATAACCGGCTGGAGATCGTCGGCATATTCCGGATTATCGACGTGCGGTATGATGACCGTATCAATTAAACCCAGCCCTTCGTCGATAATTTCTGGTATACCCTGAGTACGATCCGCCACTTCGAACCCCTTAAGATCCCTGCCAGCACAAATCGCACCGGCACTTTCCCCGACATAGACAATTCCGACCTCCAGCAGCTGGCGGATAATCTTATCAAATCCGCTGTTTCTCATTGCGTATCGCAGGGCATAGGTGTTACCACCGCAGGCAAACACTACATCGTACGCCGCTAGCCGATCCTGCAGCTTCGCCGGCTCCTGAAAATGGTTCAAGTCAACCACTTCTGGAGCCAGCTTGAGATCGCGCAAATCGCTCAGCAGGGCACTTAGCTTACGCTCCCGCTCGGTCGGCTCGCGAAAATCCTTAGCATTTGGAATAACTGCAACTGAGATAGATGTTGCGGTTTTGTCTACAAGTTTAAACAATGCTGCAGGAACAGGTATGCGATACGAGCTAAGGTAGAGCTTCATAGACACTTTGCAGTATACCCTACCTCATTACTTAACTTGTTAAGTATTAGTACCAGCCTGCCTCGTCATGATGGGACAGGGCTGCATCAATACCGCCATACCGCCCCGTAACATAATTCCGAAACTGCTCTATCTGACACACTGGATCCACTGCCCAATCCGGACAGTTGGCCTCCAGCACCGACTTAAAGCCGCCAGGACATGCCTGCCCCAAACCGATACAGCCCTTACGATTCACAACATCAGGACGCCAGGTGCTCTCCCTCCTGAAAAGCTCGTAGTAACCAGGCATTTCAACCTCCGGTATGCCGGCCTGCTCCATCCAGCTGCGGGGATCCCCTTCTGGGACCGGTGCAGAAGTACGTGCTGCCAATGCCGCTTGAGCCCGTGAAGCCTCACGGGCAGCCTTTGCCTGCTGCGCTTTCCTCTCTGCCTCCATGGCAGCTACGAACGCATTAAACTCCTGAATAGTAGCTTCAGTGTCTGCCTGAGCACTGACCTCTGCGAAATTCACCTCTTCCTTGGGCCCCTCCAGCAGACTGCGGTCAAAACCTGGCGGCACTACAGTCTCATCCAGCCAGTTGAATACCGCTGAGGTACTAATCAGCAATTGTCCGACCCTAAAAGCCTGTGCATCCAACCCTATCCTTACTGGGCTATTCTCCGCCTGCTCCACTACCGGAACCGGTCGCTCTGCCTCAGCCACCGACTCAGGTGCAGCAATACTACTAAACAGTGTCATACTGGCCGCCAGTGCCGCTTTAGGCAAGTGTCGCTCCGCCATACTTACTCCTTTTCATACCCGTCATGACTATCTACAGCACAGCATCCAATAGGCCCTCGGAACACACTTTTCCAAGCGCAAACAGAGTTTACTGCCGGCAGTTAGCCAAATTTGGCAATCATTACATTGTTGATTATCACATTCAATCAACGATCCTCTGGCCGATACACTGGTTAGCGGATATCCGCTCGCTTCGGCAAAATACCTACCAATAAAGCGTGTCTGCCAAACTCGTCAATTCAAAGTAAACGTGCCCGCAACCTCTTATTATATCATAATTAGCGTGCTTTGTCATATTAATCGTGTTGTGCTGATGACTTTACGGTGCCAAACGGTTGATATCACGCGGGAAGAGTGTAGCTTCCTTGACGTTCTTTAGCCCGATCAGCTTTTCTGTCAGCCGCTCCAGCCCCATGCCGAAACCGCCGTGCGGAGGCAACCCCGCCTGCATGGCCATCAGGAAGTAGCGGAAACCCGGATCGTTCGGATCACCGCCGGCCATAGCCTTAAGCTGTTCAACCACTACCTCATGCCGATGCTCACGCATAGAGCCAGTCACAATCTCAAGGCCGCGGAACAATAAATCAAACCGATCCGCAAATTGCGGCTGGTCATCTTGTGCCTTGTGATAGAATTTCATATCTTCTGCCGGCCAGTCGGTCACGAACACTGCTTCACTGCCAAGCTGCTTCTTGGCGTACTCGCAAATCCACCGCTCTTCATCCGGTCGAAGGTCCTTTTCGCCAACGGTGTTGATACCGGTAGCCTTTGAGTACAGCTCATGTATCTCACTCATTGGTAGCGAGGGGATCATTTCTGGCAGTACCGGCTTTGTGGCATTCCATTTCTTCAGATCAGCTTCACAATGCTCCCAGATATAGTCGCTAACAAAGTTCAGCATACCGCTTAGGAACTCTTTAAGATCCTCAATCGACACAAAGCCCATCTCTCCGTCAACTGAAATATATTCGGTCATATGGCGCGTGGTCGCGCTTGGCTCGGCACGATACGCCGGGGCAATTTCAAACACCCGCTCAAATACCCCGACCAACATCTGTTTGTAAAACTGCGGGCTCTGGGCAAGCGTTGCCTCTTTGCCGAAATAATCAACCTTAAAGACTTCGGCGCCGCCTTCCGTAGCAGCTGCCAGCAATTTCGGGGTCTGCACCTCAGTAAAATCATGCTGATAAAAGTAGTCACGCAGTGATCTGGTAATTGCCGCCCGAATTTTGAAAATCCCGGTTTCCTGCAAGTTACGCAATCCGACTGGCCGATATTCGAACAATGTGTCCAAATTTTCTGGCTTGTGATCCAGTGGCTTATCGATCTCTACCGGTGGCTGCTCATGCACTGGCACCTCAACGGAGATCGCTGCCTCGTGAAGTTCGGCACCACCTGGCGCACGGGGCTCCTCGACCACTTTGCCGGTAACAGTCAAAACTGTTCCGATCTGCAGCCCGCGTAGTTTCTCGACCTCATTCTTATCTTCGACAACTATCTGGATCAAGCCAGAGCGGTCGCGCACATTAATGAACGTGATGCCGCCGAGCATCCGCTTCTTATGAATCCACCCTTTAACCGTTGCTGTTTGCCCGACCTTGGAAGACAGGTTTCGTGCTATTGTTCTCATCCGGCGTATTGTAACAGAGGTATAATTGAAAAACCACTGTCCAGTCTCTCTTAGATCTACTCGATCACATTGCCTGCAAGTTTTTTGCGATCTTGCCGGGCATGGAGCTTCGCCACCGCACGCATATCCTCGTACTGATCGAACTCATCAACAATCTTCTTCCCAAGTACCTGCTCCATAACATCCTCTATTGTAATGACCCCGACGATCTCCTCGAATTCATTAACTACCATGAACAAGTGGTGCTTGGTCCTAAGAAAGGCCTGGAGCGCCTGCTCAAGCGAGGCCTCTTCGTTGACGTAATAGACGTCCTTGCGCATAACACCACTCACTTTGCCGCCTGCCTTGGCCATTACTAGATCCTTGGCGTACAGGGTGCCGACAATCGTATCTTTCCTGCCTTCGTACACCGGAAAGCGGGAATGTCCGCTTTTATGCAGCTCAGCCATTAGGACTGGGCCGATCGTGTCGTCTGCCGACACCATACTGACCACCCGTCGCGGCGTCATGACTGACCGGATTGTTTTATCCCCATACGTCAGAGCGTGACTGACTATCCGCAACTCGTCCGGTGTAATCCGGTTGTCTGCCTGCGCCTGCTGCCGCTTGATTAGATCAATGATGTCTTCTTTTTGATACAAGCCGGTGTGGACAGTAATTGGCCGCAGGCTGGAAATTTTCCGGGCCGCAAAGTCCAGCACCGGGTACAGCTTACGTAGTAGCCAGGCCAAAAAGGGGCTGACGATTGCCGTAATCCGGCCGCCGAGACTCGAAACTCGTGAGCCGGGCATCCAAGCAAATCCGTACCAGATCACAACTGCAGAGATAACAATGGCGATTAAGCCGTCAGTTAGTGAATTGAGGGTGACGAAGAGCGCTGCGGCACTGAGGCCAATCACCAGCCACAGGAGGATATTTAAACTGACACCGTATGCCGTAACGCTATAAAGTAGCTGCGCGAACTCGTCACCTTTTTGCGCACGGCGGCGCAGCTCTTTCTGTGGGATGTGATTGTAGGTTTTATGCCAGGATATCGCCAGCAGCATCAGGCCGGCGCTCAAGACTGCAGCTACCATTAATGCCATACGATCATCTTACCAGAAACAACACTTTGTAGCGGCCATGAAATCCGCTATCATAGGTATTGCATAATTACTTGAGGGAGTATAGAGCATAATGAGCAAGCGATTCCTATTACTTATCGCCGTAGTCATTGCTGTCATCGGGGGAGTTATCTTGTTAAAAAAAGATAACGCCGGCGCACCAGAGGGCGACAGCGGTGCCACCACCAATCACACGTTTGGCGAGAACACGGCAGTCACCCTGGTTGAGTATGGTGACTTCGAATGTCCGGCTTGCGGCAATTACTTCCCAATTCTCAAGCAACTCAAGGACGAATACGGCCAGGAGTTTACCTTTCAGTTCCGCCACTTTCCACTGACGCAAATCCACCAGAACGCCTACGCCGCGCATCGGGCAGCTGAGGCAGCTGGTAAGCAGGGTAAATTCTGGGAAATGCATGACCTCTTGTATCAGAATCAACGCGCCTGGAGCGCGAATGCAGGCATGTCGCAAAGCGGTGCAATCAGCTTGTTTGAAAGCTACGCCCAGCAGCTGGAGCTCGACATGGATCAGTACAAGACCGACTTTGCCAGTACCGACGT
This sequence comes from uncultured Candidatus Saccharibacteria bacterium, assembly GCA_964483035.1. Classification (GTDB taxonomy): domain Bacteria; phylum Patescibacteriota; class Saccharimonadia; order Saccharimonadales; family CAYZZS01; genus CAYZZS01. The sequence goes on along the minus strand of CAYZZS010000006.1, from coordinate 16,509 downwards.
CAACAGCGCCATTAATGCCGACATTAGCGCCGGCAATGAACTCCGAGTCAGCTCTACGCCCACCTTTTTCCTAAACGGCGAACGCCTTGAAAACCCACCGTCCACCATACAGGGCTTCCTGGATCTGATTCGCGAAAAGCAAGGTGGTCAACCTGATGAGGATAGTGGCGAAAACTCTGACCAAGAAGAGACCACTTCCCAAGAGTAGATTCCATAAAACGACTACAACAAAAAACAGCGGCTTAAGTAGCCGCTGTTTTCTCATCTCCAGCTTCTTAATAGTGGAGAAACTGCTGCCATCCCGGGCGCCGGACTTTAACTTCCACTTTATACTCCCGTGAATTAATAATTTTTATTTTGACTGGCATGGTGCCAACCCCCCTTTTATGAACAACACGAACCCCACAGCCCGCATCGTCTCTTTTTGAATTTATTTTTGTCTTCTCACCAGTGGGTGCTCACTCACCTACTGTCTGAAGTACCGAGATTATCGCACATCCCGCTTATGTCTGTCAAATGAATGCAGCCGTCAAGCCTGCTTCTTATCTGTCGGCTGCTTTGGCTTGATTTGCTTCTCGTTCTTATTGGCGTTTAAGGTATTGAGCGTCAGCATATTACCGAATGAAGTCAGCATCTGACCAGCGGCCTTCAGGCTTAACCGGCGTTTGTGCTCGGCCTCGATCTTGGTTTGCAGTTTCTTGAGGCTGGCTGATGTCTGATCGCCCTTGATGGCACTCAACTGTCGGAACTCCTCATCAATCGCCGCTAAGTCTTCATCGGTCAACTCCTCTAGCCCCATAAACGAATCGCGAGCATTTCGGGTTGAGCGAATCAGCTCATCGAGCTTTAGTTGCACCGCCTTACTGTCGCGGTTCTGCGTATTTTGGATGAGGAACACCATAAGGAAAGTTACGATCGTTGTACAGGTATTAATCATCAATTGCCAGGTGTTAGAAAAATTTAAAGCCGGACCTGACAGCGCCCACATAATCACCAGTATTACAGCAAACACAAAGGTATTAGCACTCCCTGCTGTATGGGACGCCCGAGAGGATATTTTTCTAAATATGTTTTTCATCAAAGGTAGTTAAAATGCTTGTTCTATTATAAAATACTACCCTATTAACTGTATGTAAAACAAATATGCATAATCATATATTTACCGAGATTAGCCTAATCATCGCCCTCGGATCCGGTGTGGCGCTTATTATGCGAGCACTCCGGCAGCCGCTCATCCTCGGCCATATCATTACCGGCATTTTGGCCGGGCCAGCGGTTTTTAATCTCATAAAACAAGATGCGCATCTAGGCGGCATCAGCCACGTTGGTGTTGCCCTGCTCTTTTACGTTATTGGATTAGATCTCAGTCTGCGTATATTTACCAGACTTAGCAGGGTTGCACTCTTCACGTCCATCGTGCAGGTCTGTGGCATAACGGGTGTTGGCTTCGTGGCCGCTAGAATGTTCGGCTTTGGATCGACAGAATCATTGGTCATCGGACTTTGCCTGGCACTGAGCAGCACCATCATTATCGTCAAGCTCTTAAGTGACAAACGGGAAATGACCCGACTTTATGCTCAGATTGCCGTTGGGGTTTTACTGCTGCAGGATGTGTTTGCCACTATCGCCAAAATTGCCGCAGCGGCAAAAACGAACGGCTCGGAATCTGTCATAGACCTGCTGCTCTTGGCCGGCCGTGGTGCAGGCCTGCTCCTCATCCTCTACCTAGTCAGTCGCCATGTCATCCCAAAGCTCACCCGAGACATGGAAAATTCCAAAGAGCTGATCCTGCTCTTCGCCCTAGGATGGGGGTTAGGATTCGCTACTGTGTTTGAGAAAAGCGGCTTCTCAATTGAAATCGGTGCATTATTTGCCGGAATGAGCCTTGCAGGACTGCCCTATAGCCGCACTATCGCCTCCAGGCTTAAGCCGGTCCGTGATTTTTTCTTGGTAATCTTCTTCATCTCGCTCGGTCAGTCACTGGTACCCGAAACGGCACTCAGTGTCCTGTGGCCGGCAGTAATCTTCAGTATTATCGTGCTTTTTTGCAAACCACTGCTCATCCTGGCTTCAATGGGAAAGCTTGGCTACACCAAGCGGTCCAGCTTTAAGGCAGCGCTGGCCATGAGCCAGGTCAGTGAGTTTTCGCTGGTGTTTGCGGCTGCTGCCTTAGGCTCGGGCATAATCGGCCACTCCGCTCAGAGCACTGTCACTCTCGTGGCACTTATAACCTTTGCTGTTTCCGCCTACCTCATTAAGTATGACAACAGGCTGTACGCCCTGCTAGAAAAGCACTTGCGTATGTTTGAACGGAAAGTGACAAAGCTTGAACAACGTGAAAGTCATCAACACCGTCCGATTATTTTGTTCGGCTACCAGAAAGGTGGACCGGAATTCATACGAACGTTTGAGCGCATGAATCAGAAATACGTGGTTGTCGACTATGACCCAGAGGTCATTGAGCAACTAGACCGTCATCACGCTAGCTATCTGTACGGAGATGCAACCGACCCAGAGCTGCTGGAGGAGCTCAATCTCAATAAAGCAAAATTGATCATATCGACTATCAGCGATTATCAAACCAATGATTTTCTAGCTCACTGGATTGAGGTCAATAATCCACGTGCAGTTTACGTCTGTTCAGCCGATTCGGTCGAACATGCCGCTGCCCTATATGACAAAGGCGCCTCCTACGTCATGATGCCGCACTTTATCGGCAGCGAAAAAATTAGCAACTTCATCAAGAAAAACGGCTTTAAGAAAACTGAATTCAAACACTACCGGGAAAAGCATCTAACTCTACTGCAGACTCACATGACAGTCGCCCCTGAGGCCACATAAACTAATCACTTCACTGGAGTGTATAGCTTGTACTGTTTGATGTAACGGGCGACAGGCACCGGTATGTCTTCCGGCGTTTTCCCAACTCGCAATTGGCGACGCACAGCAGTGGAAGAAACGTGTGAGCTGGGTGTTTGAATGATGCGGTAACGAAAATGCATGGACCGCGCAGTCTCGATTGCCCGCACCGTCTGGCTAATTTCTTGTGCGGACTTATCTCTAATCCCAATAATAAACTCTACTTCGTGCAGCAAATGTTCAACATTTGGCCAGTCAATAAAATGCGTCAGAGTGTCCTCGCCCATCAAGAACTCCAGGCCCACTCCCGAAAATCGGCGCTGCAACACCGGCAGAGTATCCTGCACAGTAAACTGCTGCTGATCCAGGACAATCAAACCAAGCTTTGGCTGCTTAGCAATGGCCAGCTCTGTCATTCTGAGCCGATGCTCCAGCGCTTTTACAGCCTGTTTCCGGCGCGGCGACGGCTCGACCAGAAAGAAGACCTTTTCCAGACCGCATTCCACAGTGGCGGCTTCAGCAAAAGCAAGATGACCGTTATGAATCGGATCGAATACTCCGGAATAGATTCCGACTCGCTTCATGCGGAGGTAAGCCTACTTAATCTGCTCGCCAGCCTTGGCTCATAATCTACTATGTGCAGCTCCAGGGCTCGTATAATCAACACCAGACCAAAAAGCTCTAAACTCTCTTCGAGAGTAACCATGCCGACCTTATAACCCAGTGCGCTCTTGTCAAACGGAATACTTAAGTACTCAACCAGCAAAGCACCCGCGAGATATACCCCAAATCCGACACCAAGCCGCCAAAACGTAGCGCGCGGCACGATCCTCTTGATCGCCCAAAGCAGCAGCATCATGGCCAAAATAATTATCGGTAACACCAGCAACCAAGCGTTCTGGCGAAATGTCTGACTTTCGCCAAAATCTGCAAATATGTGCAGACCCTGCAACACCAGCTCATGCAGGGCTGCGGTTTCGTCAATAGAAATAAACAAGCCTAAGCCAGCCAAAAGCGACCACACAGCTCTAGACTTTCTAGCCACTTGCTGCCTAGCAAGCAGACCTGCCACTGCAGCGAACAGTAGCGCCAAGGCCGAGGCCAGCCATGTCGGTACGCTCAGCTCCTCGTCCATGCCAAACCGCCGTGCCAAATCCTGCAAGAATAACTGCTCTGGATCTATGTAGTATGCTGCCAGCTGCCAACCGAGATGCAGCACCATTGCCGCCAGAACCGACACTACTAATAGTTGCTGTAGCCTACTAAACCGCAGTGGTTGAGCGTATAATCTACCGCCCCTTGGTCCACCCAACGCCTCAGCAGTCACTTCAGATCTGGCATTACTCATAAGTTTTAGAAACTTTCCGTCCATTCAGCAATTACTTATTTTTATTATAGCCGCACCACGTTTTACACATCTAATGGTATCCCTTCGCAGATCTCCCATGAGACACCCCTTCGGGGTTTCTCATCGCGCCGGGCAGTCGAATAAATCGCCTGCGCGGGCTGCTCTTCCCGATAAAGCTATCGTGAGCGTATTTTGTTTTACACATCTAATGGTATCCCTTCGCAGCATTTGGTAGGCATTTTGCAAGCCGGGCAGACAAAGTGCCCATGCACCGGCTCTATCGGATAGTGGCCACAGTAATCACAGAAAAACTCCGGTGACCGCTCCTTAATTAACTCCTGGTAGACCCCCTCATCGCTCGGCATGCCTCTATTTTACCGCGTTACGGTCACTTTGCACGCCGGACAGCTAATTGACGCAGGCGTTAGAATTGCATCCACCACCTCTTTACAAAACGGACAGGTGACACACGGCATGAAATTGGGATCATCTGGCGCGATTCGGCTATGATCAATGTCGCACAGCCCCTCACAGTCGGCCTTCTGCTGTTCATATTTTGCTACTGTCAGCCGTTTCACTATTTACCCTTTCGCTTTAATTTTGCATCACACCCCTTGCAGATGCCGCATGGCCCGCACTGCTTCTTTGGGTCATCCTTCTTCGGTGGCGCCTGGCAGACGACGCAGTGCATGATTTTGTCGAACTTATACTCTGTCTCTGAATCAGTTTTATTGCCATAGCCAAGCTCACTCATCTCATTCTCTGCTGACATCATGCCGTTCGGACCCAAGCTGCCACCGCAGCCGCTGAACGTTCTGCCGGCAGCGTCAGCCCGCTGCCCAGCCCCATGCATTTCGTCATATGTCATATGCATCGTGCGCGGATTAAACTCCACTGCGACTAGGGGCAGCCTGCCCTTCAGTGCCAGGTCATAGCGCTCCTGCATCGCAGCCGCAACCTTATACAGGAGGTGTGTATCTGCCTCACCGCGCGATAGCTGCAAATATGTACCCAGTAAATCCTCTTGGGCCAGTACAAATTCGTAAGTATTGATCGGATTAGCTCCCTGGATTCCGGCATACCATGAGCCGCCGTACTGCGCAGCTAGCTCCCGGTCATACACGCCCATAAGATAGTCAGTCAAGAATTCCCGGTCATCGTCCGGAAGCTCGAGGTGCATGCGCTGTCCCAAAAGCTCCCCAGGCTGCACCTTGAAGTCCAAAGCTGTGTATATCGCTTCGAGCGCCCGACGATCACTTCTATCCAGACTTTGTGAACGCATCAGTAATCGGCCGTCCTCATGCCTGGTTATAACTCTTAGCATCGTCTGCTTCCGCCGCACATTGTAGCCGCCCACGTCTTCCGTTGCGTCCATCAGCTCCTGGGGAAAATCCGATACCACAACCATGGTATTTGGCAGCTCACCGCGCGCCATCCCCAGCATGGCCTCGTACTCACTCTGCTCAACCTGGCGGCGGCGTAATTCAAACGCCAGGTTCGGCTCAATCTGAGCTATTTCTTCGGCCGCGGTAATAGCATCGGCAAAGATTGGCGCAAGCTCACCGCCATCCCGGGCATAAAGCTCTCGTCCGTCGAACCGATATTCAAACGGGGTGCGCATCGTACCGTGCAACGTTTCAGCCAGCCATGTTGCCGTATCATCACGCAACCGTTGCTCGCGGTTGTAGCCTCGTTCCAGTACCTGACCCTGCAGCCGTTCCATGTATAAAACCCTCGCTTTTCCGAGCGAGGGTTTACCAGCCTTAAACAGGGTGTGCTCCTGCTCGGGAGACTTACTTATCCGTATCTGGCTTATCCTGCAAGCAGGAATCACAGTTGCGGCACAGCCCAGGATTCACACCTGGTTCCGGTTTCTATTTTGTTAACTGCTAGTAGTGTAGCACAAGCACAAAACGCTATATGTAGTATTTTTTGCCTGGAATCTACTCTTTTTCAACAATTCCAGCTAGGCTGTAGGCACTATGACTATGCACGAATCACTCACCTTTCAGGAGCAAGAGCAGCATGTCGCCAACGAATATATGAAAGCTGCAAAAGGACACGCCGAACGCTCCAACGGAACACTAGAAGTCCTACCCTACAATCCCGTGCGTCCCTACGAACCCCAAAAGCTTGACGTCCACCACGTTGAGGGCTCGCCGATAGATGCCGAGGGCATCAAAAGCAATGCCACTATTGCCTACGACCGCTTCCCGACCCTGCTTGAAAGCCTCTCGCGAGCAGAGCAGCAAAACGGTACGCTCACTCTCCTAGGAGAGTCACTCGAGGCCGGCAAGAATGTGGTCATCAATGCCAATCACGGTGAACTCATAGATCCCGGCGTAACACTTGCTGCCTACTATGTTGCACTGCGGGAATCCGGCTATCAATTCCGCTCCGGAATCATGCTTGGAAAAATGCTGCCGTTCCTCAAACTCCGCTTGGGCGAGGCCACGGTACCCACCATCGACATCCTCCAGATAGTTAGTGACGATATATACCTGACCATGCCCAACACACCGTCGCGGGAAGCGATGGACATCGATAAGCATACGGCGCAACGTTACAACACTAGGAGTATGCAGATTTTTGAAGATAAGCTAAACCGGGGTGGCAATCTGATCGTCGCGATTATGACTGGCACAACCGAAAAGCCCGCCAATAATAATGCTGACTTGATCCCAATAGAGCCAATCAAAGGCGGCGCGGCGCAAAAGATTCTAGGAGACACCACAATCGTCGCCAATACCGCGGTATGGTTGCGCGGCGAGGATCCGGTATTTGAAATCTGCGGCATCCCCAGATCAATGCACTCGGTAGAAGAGGTTCAGTCTGGCCTCAATCAAGTCATTGAGACTCTTAATATCCGTGTACCCGACAAGCAGTTCGTCAGCAAAGCACAACCCACCTCTGCCCTCGGCAGTAGTGCACTGCGACACCTAGATCAGCAGTAGCAAAATAGCTAACGCACCGAGCGCAAGGCGATAATAGGCGAACACATTCAGTGAGCGCTTAGCCAGGTACTTGAGCATAAACCTGATTGCCAGCATTCCGCTAATAAAAGCCGTAGCTATCCCTACTGCAAACATATCCGGTTCGCCTTTAACTAACGCCAGGTTTGTGCTATCCAGCATCACCTTGACGATAGCACCGATCATAATTGGAATTGCTAATAAAAACGAGAACCGGGTAGCCGCCACTCGGTCCAGCCCAGAAAAAATGCCAGCTGTTATCGTGCCGCCTGAGCGGGATACGCCGGGGATGATTGCCAGCGCCTGCGCAGAGCCAATCAGCAGCGCCTGCTTTCGCGATACGCTACTGAGCGGATTTCTGTTGCGGTATCGCCGGGCATAGCGCTCCGCCGCCAGCATGGCAAGCGCCACGATCATCAGATTAAGGCTCACCAGAATCGGCGACCGGAACGTCGTTTCGGCAGCACTCTCCAGCAGTACGCCGACAATCACCGCCGGAATCGTAGCCAACAGAAGCAGCCATGCCAGCCGTGTCTTTTCGCTGCGCACAAGTATGCTTTTAGCCAGCTCAAACAAGTCTTTGTGGAAGAATACCAACAGCGCACCGAGAGTTCCAATATGCAGCGCCACGTCAAACGCCAGTCCGCCGTCCTCAATGCCCAGCATGTAATGCAGCAGCACCAGATGTCCCGAGCTCGAAACCGGAATAAACTCAGTTAATCCTTGTGTCAAACCTAAAATAATTGCCTGAAGTAGCGTCATGCCGCCCTTTTAGTATAGTTAATCACTTCTCTGAGTCCGGCTGCAATGCCGTGAGTCGCGGAATAAAAGACTGTGCTGCACCGTCCAGTCCCAGAATTTTCAGCGCCCCGATCAGTACATACAGCTCATCCAGCTGAGACTGCGTCGGCGTCTTTGCCTGCTCAGCCTGCCGGAAATAGTACTCCACCTTCTCGACCAGCCACTTCTCCTCAGCTGCCTTGATGGCGTTCGTCGGCATTTTCATGGAGTCAGTACCGTTAATTACTTCAAGTGACCGCGCTGAGTAATCCCGCTTGCGCAAGTGTCCACGCTTAATCAGGCTATTGACGTGCAGCGACACAGTTGCAACAGAGGTGTAATTCAGGCCGTTCATGATTTCCCGATAGCTTGGACTGTAGCCGTGCTCGGCAATGAACCGCTCAATAAAAGCCAGGATTTTGCGCTGCTTTTTGGTGGGTCGAATCGTGCCATCCATACGCCACTGCTACCTTTTTTTCTTCTTCTGCACTTTCCGCGCTTTTCGCGGCCGGCGCACAATCTTCTGCTTAAACACCCAGAACTTGTACCACAAGTAATTCCAGACTGTGAAGAATCCAGCCGAAACGAACTGTCCTAAGTAAGGTGTTAGCCCAAAGGACTTGAGTGTACTGACGATTACATAGTCAAGGAAGAAGTTGGTCAGCGTGATGATGATGTAGCGAGTCGTAACTTCCGTCTGGTGCTTTGCCAGTCGGGGGTTGTTAAAGACCCAGTAGCGCTGCAGCACGTAATTGACCGTCCAACCAAACAAGTTCGCACTCAACTTCGCCCACCATAAATTAAGCCCCACCATGCTGTCCATGACAAAGAACATGGCATAACCCGACCAGAAGTAGGCGCCGCCGCTTATCATATACTCGACAATACGCCGCACTTCACGCTGTTGTTTCTTTTTGAGCCGCAATACGCCAATCATGCTTCTGGCAATTATAACAGTACTGGACTCTAGTTCATGCAGGGTTAGCGCCGAGGCGACCCAACAAGCGCTGGCGATGCAAGTGCCACACCGGCCAGCCCCCACCAAAGCAGCGATATAGTGTCATCCGTCCAGCCATGCAAGAACAAATTGATGATCGACACACCGATTAAACTGCCCAGCAAAGCCAGCGAGAGAACATCCGCCCGTCGCTGCCACAGCCGTCGCGCCACGAGTAAACTAATAGCCAGAAATACACCCAAGCCCACAATGCCCACTTCTTGTGCAATTTGCACATAGTAATTTTCGGCAATACGCGCCGGGTGCCCTAGATTTCGTACCGATGCCGGACCAGCCGTCCCAGGACCACCACCCAGCGGCTCACGCACCACGTCCTCCGCCCCCTTCGAGAAGGCTTGAGCGCGCGCCTCGTTAGAGCTTTGTGCCGACTGCGAATGTTCATCAGTATGAAACACCGTATTTTGCACCATATCGTTATCACGGAATGCATACAGCAGTCCGCCGCCAGTTACTAGCAATACTAATCCGGCAATTAGCAGCTTTTTTGCGCTCAATTTATGGCGGCCATGCCACGCCGCTACTAAAAGCAGGCTAGCAAACAGACCGAGCATGGCGGAGCGGGAGTAGGTAAAAAACAACGCCATGCCGCCCAAGACACCCAGGATTACGTAGGCAAGCTTGCGCTGGGCCGTCAGTGCCAACCCGGCAACCATCGTCAGAATCAGCAGCAAATATGACCCGAAGGGATTAGCACCGCGCAGTGTGGACTGGATCCGCTGGTACTCCAGCTTATTATCCACCGTCTGATAAGCCGGTATCGTATCTGGTCCGTAACCAAAACGGCTCAAGAAATCTATCGGCAGCGTCAGCTGCACTAAGCCAAAAATGATGACAATTGCCGCAGGAATCAGTACCAGTCGCCGCCAGTGCTGCTTAAAGAAATCTGAACGCTGGGCCGCCACATGCCCAACCAAGAAGAACACCACAAACCGCCCATTAATCAGCAGTGCATATAACAGCGCCTCCAGGCTGACCCGCCCACTCATTAAGGCAAACACCCCCAGCAGCACGTGCAGCAGCACATAAACAGCAATCAAGCGCAACAACCGGTCCGCCAACAACGACTTCGCGATCCCGGGACGTCGCATCAACACAGCCGATGACACGGCCACCAAAAGAGTGATAATCACCTCTTTCCAAATCCGCACCGCATCCACATTGCCCACCAAAGACCCAATCCATGTCGTCAGAAAGGCATGAAACGGTAGCAGTACCAGAATCCCGGCCGTGCCATAGGCAAGGATTTTGTCCAGAACATCATCACCAGATCGCTTATTCATAGATGTTACAATCTAGTATAGACCATGAAAAACAATGCTTCGCTGGTATACCGCCTCTTGCTCATACTTGGTGATTTTCTCGCACTAGTAGGAGCTTTTGGAGGAGCGTATATCTTGCGAGTCACGCTTGATGAGCGACCACTGATTGAAGCCATACCGGCCCTCACCTATCTTGGTATTTTCCTAACTCTCCTTCCCTTCTGGCTGGTCATTTTTGGCATGCTCGGCCTCTACAACAGCAATATTTACGAGAAACGCTTTTCAGAAATCGGCAGACTGCTGATGGGTTCATTTATCGGCCTGTTGTTTGTCATTGGCTACGACTTCGTCAGCAATCAGCCAGTCTTTCCGGCCAGACTGGTGCCGATATACGGCTTTATCCTGGCGTTCATCTTTCTAGTTATCTTCCGGAACATTGCCCGCCTGCTCCGCACCCTGCTGTTTCGCTACAGCATTGGTATTACCAATATTTTGATTGTTGGCGGCACTACCATTACCAAGGAGCTGATTGAATCACTGCTGGACAGCCGCACTTCCGGCTACCGTATTGTCGGCGTGGTCGGTAACAAAAATCTACTGCGTAGACACCAGGATCAAGTCAGGCTCTTTAGCAATTTCGCAGAAGCCTGCGCTGCAATCGGCAAAGACAATATTTACAGCATCCTGCAGACCGAACTATACGCCGAGCCGGAGCGCAATAATGAAATCCTGAACTTCGCCCAGACCAATCACATCGCCTATCGGTTTGTTCCCGGCAACTCCGAGCTTTTCGTTGGAAACATAGACGTTGAACTGTTCCGCTCCTCCATCCCGGTCATCGCCGTTCACCAGACACCGCTTAATGGCTGGGGCAGCGTCGTCAAGCGCCTGTTTGATCTCCTAGTCGGCTCTATCATACTCATCATTGCCTCACCACTAATGCTGCTGATCGCGCTCCTTATTAAAATCAGCGACCCGAAAGGGCCGGTATTTTTTCGCCAAGTCAGGCTGACTCGTTTCAATCACAAATTCCGGGTTTTTAAATTCCGCACGCAATACGAAAAATACGGCAAAGGCACGCCAGAAGATGACTTCAAGCTGATGGGTCGGCCGGAGCTCGCCAAAGCCTACCGCGCCAACGGTGATTACCTGCCGAACGACCCCCGCATCACTCCAGTTGGCCGGTTTTTGCGTAAAACCAGCCTGGACGAACTGCCTCAGCTTTTCAACGTTATTAAAGGTGATATCAGCCTGGTCGGTCCGCGCGCACTAATCCCCCAAGAGTTGGAGCTCTATGCCAAGAAACACACAATCCTCAGCGTCAAATCCGGCATGACTGGCCTAGCGCAAGTTTCTGGACGGCGCAACATCGACTTTGAGGAGCGCCGCCGTATCGATGTCTACTACGTTCAGAACTGGAGCTTTTGGCTAGATATCACGATCCTACTCAAGACAATTCGTACCATCTTACGCGGCGAGGGAGCGCAGTAGCCAATGCCGGTTGGGCTGAACCGTGATCTCAGGGTTGCGATCGTGCACGACTGGCTCGTGGGCGGCGGGGCAGAAAAGGTCGTTCTGGCCATGCACGAGCTCTTTCCGGACGCCCCGGTCTATACCAGCTACGCTACGCGTGAATGGCAGCAAAAACTCGGCGGTACAGTCGTTACTGGCTATTTGCAGCGCTGGCCGTTCTCGGCACTTCGCAAATTCCTGCCGCTACTCCGCTACCGCTGGTTCAGCCAGCTGGACCTCAGTGCGTATGATCTGGTTATCAGCAGCTCTGGTAACGGCGAAGCGATGGCCGTCAGAACAAAACCAAAAACGCTGCATATTTCATACTGCCATTCTCCGACACACTTTTACTGGCGACACTACGACCAGTACATGAAGCGGCCCGGATTTGGCATATTTGATCCAATAGCACGCCTAGGGCTTCGATTACTTATTAGCCCCCTGCGGCGCCGGGACCATCAAGCGGCCCAGCGGCCCGCCCACCTAATCGCCAACTCCACACACATACAGCGCGACATACAGTCGTACTATGGCCGAGAATCCACTGTCATCCACCCGCCGGTAGACACCAGCCGCTTCAGCCTACAAAGCAAATCAAGCACTCGGAGCGGCTTCGTGTCGGTCGGTCGTCTCGTCCCCTATAAGCGGACCGACATTCTCATTGAAGCTTGCAATCGCCTGCAGGTACCATTGACAATTATCGGCCGCGGCCCCGAGCTGCCCCGGCTCCGCAAATTGGCGGGTCCAACCGTCAACTTCATCACTGATGCAAGTGATGAAGAAGTTGTCAGCCACTTGCATAATGCTGAGGCGTTTTTATTCGCAGCGTTCGAGGATTTCGGTATCACACCGGTCGAAGCAATGGCTGCAGGTACGCCGGTCATTGCCTATCGGGCTGGCGGCGCGCTGGACTATATCATCGAGGGCAAAACCGGCCGGTTTTTTGATGAACAGTCTGCCGACTCTCTCATCCAGGCGCTATCCGGCTTTAGCGCTACAGCATTTGATCCAAAAAAACTGCAAGCCCACGCCAGCACGTTCAGTACCGAGCGCTTTAAAACGGAGCTTTCTCACTTTATTCAGTCGCAGCTGCGGAAGCATCGTCAAAACAAACAATAACTTTGACTTTTATACATAAATTTGATATAATATAAAGATAGAGTATTGAAAATATAAGAGCACTAGATAGGGCGGTCATTCAATGAAAAATATTCTCGTCACTGGTGGAGCGGGCTTCATCGGCTCACATGTCGTAGTAGAACTGTACGCCGCAGGCTACCGGCCAGTCATCATCGACAACTTTAACAACTCCGAAAAGACCATTCTTGCAGGCCTCAAGCAGATCATCGGCCAGGATGTTACATATTACGAGGGTGATTTTCAGGATACCGAACTGCTCGCTCAGGTACTGAAAACAGAAGGCATTGACGGCGTCATCCACTTTGCCGCCTACAAGGCCGTCGGCGAATCGGTCGAACAGCCCCTGAAGTACTATCAGAACAATGTCGGTGATTTTGTGCAGCTTCTTACAACCCTACTGGAGCACGATATTAATGATTTCGTATTTTCTTCCAGTGCGGCAGTATACGGCAACCCGCCGACTGATATTGTTACCGAGGAAACTGCCTGCGCTCCGACCTCTCCTTATGGATGGACGAAATACATGGACGAAATCATCCTGCGTGACACCTGTGCTGCCAATCCCCAGCTTAAGGGTGTCGCGCTCCGCTACTTCAACGTAGTAGGAGCACATGACTCCGGCAAGATCGGTGAGCTGCCTAAGGGTAGGCCGCAGAACCTGCTGCCGATAATTATTCAATCCGCCACCGGCCAGATACCGCCCTTTACTGTGTTTGGAACCGATTACCCAACCAAGGATGGCACCTGCTTGCGCGACTACATACATGTCGTTGACCTCGCCCGGGCGCATGTGGCCGCGCTGCGCAAAATTGCTGCGCAGACGTCGGGATCCTATGACACCTACAATATCAGCACCGGCACCCCTACTAGCGTGCTGGAGCTTATCCAGACGTTTGAGGCCATTAACAACGTCAGGGTGCCACACATCTTGGGTGATCGGCGCGCCGGAGATCCAGTCGCCTACTATGCAACAGCAGAAAAGGCGCAAAAAGAACTGACCTGGAAGGCAGAAAAGACTACGGAAGACGCCGTACGCGATGCCTGGCGCTGGCAGCAGCAGTTAAGCGCGCAGTCCTAGCTCAAACCTCCAAGCTGCAGCAGCTGTCCCTGCTTACCCCTGTAGCTACACACCGGTAATTAGACTATTGGACTGGCCATCACTTATACTAGAGCCACGGATAACAGATAACCTTGCGAGGCTTTATGGATTCATTCAACCGGATATTCAAGGCGTATGACGTACGCGGCAAAGTAGGAAGCGAACTCACGAGTGAAGTCGTACAAAAAATCGGCAAAGCGATGGCTGACTGGCTGCCGAACGAAGGTCCGGTTGCCGTCGGACGTGATATGCGACCCGACTCCGCCAAGCTGGCCGCCGCGCTTATCGAGGGGCTGCTGACACAGGGCCGCGAGGTCTGGGATATCGGCGAAGTCACCAGCGATATGATCTACTTCAGCGTCGGTCACTTTGGGCTAGCCGGCGGAGCAATGATTACTGCCAGTCACAATCCCGGCGAATATAACGGTATTAAATTCTGCCGTGAAGAGGCCAAGCCGATCGGCGAAGAGTCCGGTCTGCTTGAAATCCGCGACCTAGCAATGACGGGTATATTCAAGCAAGGGGTGGACAAAGGAGTGATCCAAAACAAAGACGTAACGGAAGATTGGATTACCCATGTTTTGTCCTTCATTGATACGGACAAGCTAAAGCCGTTAAAAATCGCGGTTGATGCCGGCAACGGCATGGCAGGTAAAATCTTCCCAGAACTTGAACCTTACGTCCCATTTGAGGTGCATGAAATGTACTTTGAGCTAGACGGGACCTTCCCGAACCATATCGCCAACCCGCTGGAGCCAAAAAACCTGGTAGACGTCCAAAAAGCCGTCAAAGAACATGCCTGTGACGTCGGTATTGCGTTCGACGGTGATGGTGACCGGGCAGTTCTAATTGATGAAAAGGGCGAGCCGCTGACCGGTACCGTTATGACCGCTATCCTGGCACAATACTTCCTTAGCAAGCACCCCGGTGCAGTCATTCTGCATAATGCGATTTGCGGCCGGGCAGCGATTGAAGCCATCGAAGCCGCTGGCGGCGTACCGGTGCGAACCCGGGTCGGGCACTCGTTTATTAAAGCGGACATGCGCAACCACAAGGCCACGTTCGCCGGTGAGCACAGTGGCCACTACTACTTTGAGGACAACTACATGGCCGACAGCGGGCTGATTGCCGCTGTTATTGCCCTCTATGTGCTGAGTCGCAGCGGCAAGAAGCTCTCGCAGCTAGCCGAACCGTTCCGCAAAGCCTACGTCCAAATCCCCGAAACTAACTTCGAGGTCGACGACAAGGAGGCGATACTGCAGAAGATTTCCGAATCACTCAACGACGGCGAACAAGACTGGCTGGACGGCTTGACTGTTAATTTCAAGAATACCTGGGTCAATGTCCGCCCCAGCAATACCGAACCCCTGCTTCGCCTTAATGCCGAAGCGAAAACCAAGAGCGAGCTGGACAGTCTCGTTAAGAAAGTAACGGCTCTTATTCAGAGCTAGAACCGCTTACTAACGTCACCGACCTTCTGAGAAAGGTCTTTTCTGGCCACCAGAATGCCGTCAGGCGTATTGACAATGACAACATTATCCAGCCCAATGACCGCTAGCGGCTTATCCTCGTGATTTTGAATAAAGGAGTTCTCGACGGCCTCAATCTCGACCTTGTCACCGTGCACGTGGTTGCGTAATTCATTACTCTCGACAGCCTTATGCAGGTCATCATAAGAACCAAGATCCATCCAGTCAAAGGCCGCTGGCGTCACCAGCAGGTCGTCCACCTTCTCTATCAGGACATAGTCAATCGCAATATTTTCAAATCCCAGGTACGTTTCGCGGTACTCCTCAGGGGTCTTGGCAGCCGCGAGCCGCTTATAGTTTTCTGCCAGCTCAGGGGCGTGTTTCTTCATCTTTTTCAGAAACGTATCAATTGACGCCACAAAGTACCCGCAATTCCACAAGTACTGCCCGCTTTTAAAGTATTTTTTAGCCAGGTCGAACTTCGGCTTCTCCTTAAAGGCACTGACCCCAAAGACAAACGCCTTATCGTCTATCAGCTCCCCCTTCTCTATGTAGCCGAATCCGGTTGCTGGATAGTCCGGCTCAGCTCCAACCAACACAATCTTGCCGTCGCGCTCTGAAATCTTACTGGCCACCCCGAACGAATGCTTGAACCCGTCTAGGTCGCGAATGTAGTGGTCGGCAGCCACGAACGCAATTGGCTCCTCGTGGCCATGGCGCTCAGCAATATACTCCAGTCCAGCTACAATACAGCTCGCCGTACCGCGCCGGGCCGGCTCAATGATAAAGTCCTCACCCTGCAACTCCGGTAGCTGCTGCACTACGTGATGGGCATGCGAGGCATCCGTAATGACGTAGACGTGGCTGCTGATATCCTTTACCCGGTCATAGGTGTTCTGAACCAGCGATTTCTGCTGCCCGTTAATCTTCAGGAGGTGCTTGGGGTAATCCGGAGTCGATAGCGGCCAAAGCCTGGTGCCAGATCCTCCGGCAATTATTACTGTAATCATATTTTGCGATTATTAAATTACGTGGTAATTTTGTCAATTTATT
>CAYZZS010000005.1:57601-69223 GCA_964483035.1 uncultured Candidatus Saccharibacteria bacterium | reverse complement strand
TTTGGTGCGGGTGAGGGGACTCTAACCCCTGGCCTCATCCTTGGCAAGGATGCGCTCTAAACAACTGAGCTACACCCGCATAACATCGGTGAATTATAGCGATAAACTACAATAGGAACAAGTGTCCAAATAAATACATCCAGTGTGGGATGGATTTTGGTGGCGCCTCCCAGACTCGAACTGGGGACACAAGGCTCTTCAGGCCTCTGCTCTACCAACTGAGCTAAAGCGCCGCAACTACGCTATTTTACGAGATTTAAGATGTTATTTCAAGGTATCGGCTTTTTCCTGAAACGATCTTTATCACGAGATTCGAGCTTGCTCATAACCTTTCTTAACGGTTCATCCAGCTCAATTCCTTGGCTGTTGGCAATACAGATAACGGTAAATAGGATATCAGCCAGCTCATCCTCCAACTTCTCATGGTCCTCGTCCGGCTTTTTCGGCTTGTCACCGAACTGATGGTTCAGGATTCTTGAAACCTCTCCGACCTCTTCTATTAGCCGCGCTAAGTTACTAAGTGGATGCCAGTACGGCTTTTCATAAACCTGCACTATTTCGTCAATTTGTCTCTGGTAGTCTTTGAGGGGCATGCTGAGAATTATAGCACCCACAGAAATCTAGCCAGCAGCACGCCCTTCTAATCCGTTCGCGTCACTCTGGAGTCCGCGTGCTTCATTCTCTTTACTCTGAACCTCCTGATTAAGCCGCTCGATCTCATTTAGGGTATCAGTATGGAGTTGTGAAATCTGATTCTCTATATCCACCTCTTCGCGCAGTAGCCGGGCGCGGTCAGGGTGCTCCCCCTGCTGATTCTGAACATTCACCAGCATTGCATCCCTGCGGCGCAATTCAGCCTGCAATTGATCAGTCCTCCTCGCCTCCTCCCGGCGCAATTCATCAATTTGACGGCGTAATTCATTTGCCTGATTATGCGCATCATTAGAAGCCCTGCGCAACATCTGAGAGGCCTGCTTCAAATACTCATTTGTCGCCATAAACCACCTCCTCAGCCAAATATTGTAGACAGAGAAAGCAGCGCGTACTGTTAGCTAAATCTCAACCACTTATTTACGGTTGCCGCCGATACCACGCAAAGCATCAATCATTTCGACCGGCATGATGAACATGGTTTTTTGACTTGGCTCAGTAGAAATACGCTCCAACGTATTCAGTGTTCGCAGATTTATCGCACCGGGGGTCTGGGCAAGCATTGCAGCAGCCTCGGCTAGCGTCTGCGCTGCCAGCTTTTCGCCATCAGCGTTAATAATATTGGCTCGCCGCTCACGCTCGGCCTCTGCCTGTTTGGCCATTGCTCGCTTCATATCCTGTGGCAATTCAATGTTCTGGATTTTGACGTTCTCTACATCGATACCCCACTTGTCCGTCTCAGCATCTACAATCTGCTTGATTTGCTGGCTGATAACCTCCCGCTTGCTCAGCAACTCATCCAGTTCTACATTTCCTACTACATCCCGCAAGGCAGCTTGTGCGAACTGACTGGTGGCATACACGTAATTACTAGTCTCCAGCACTGCCCGCTCCGCCACGATTACCCGGAAGTACACCACCGCATCAACACCTATCGTGACATTGTCTTTAGTAATAACCTCCTGTTTTGGCACATCAATCGGCGTCGAACGCACATCAACTTTGCGCATAGTCTGAATGACAGGAATAATGATATTAAGCCCAGGATTGCGAGTGCTGGTATACCGGCCGAGTGTCAGAACAATTCCACGCTCATACTGGTTTATAATCCGAACTCCGCTCGCCAGCACGATCAATCCGACAATAATCAGTACAATCAATAAACCCGCCATAATACTCCCTTTGATTACACCTTTAGTGTACACCAAACAACAATCCTCTAGGACAGAAGGGTACTGAGGGACTCGAACCACCTCTGGCGATCCCGGAACTTCACAATTGCAAACAAGTTTGCATCGGAAGATCCCCTTGCAAACTGCCACCGGCAGTTTTCACCCCTTGGGGTCGAGCATTCGGCCACGTACATCCACAAAGCAAAAGGCCCCATCTTTCGACGGAGCCTTTTGCTTTGGTGGGTGATGAGGGACACGAGTCACGTTCCGTGACCGCGTCGCCACTTCTTTGGAAACAAGTTTTCAAGAGTGGGCTCCCTTGCGACATGCCACCGGCATGTCTCACCCCAACCCTTGGCGTCGGGCGCTCGAATCCAATGACAATGCAAGAAAAAAACTGTCCAGAAGGACAGTTCTTTTCTTGGTGGGTGATGAGGGACTCGAACCCCCGACCCTCTCGGTGTAAACGAGATGCTCTAGCCAACTGAGCTAATCACCCAAACCTGGTTTTTAATTATATCTTAGCATTCGGGTCGGGGTAACCCCCGCTCGCCTTCGGCGAGCCCGGAACTTCACGATTGAAAACAAGTTTTCATCGGAAGGTTCCCTTGCGAACAGCCACAGGCTGTTCGCACCTCTCGGTGTAAACGAGAGACCAGCGCCAACTGAGCTAATCACCCTAGATATCGAATATTTCGATATAACTGAAAGATAGTAGCATATAAATAGCCATTTGTCATTAGCTACACTAGAGGTCAACCTGATAGACAAACTTCGTACCCTCAAGACCTGCAATGAGGTTCTGGGCAGCAATCTCACCCATTTTGGCGCGCGTCCTAATACTCGCACTGCCGACATGCGGCAATACAACGCAGTTATCCAGCTTAAGCAGTGGACTATCGAGCGGCAACGGCTCCGGGCTGGTGACATCCAACCCTGCCGCATATATCTGACCGCCCGAAAGTGCGACATACAAATCTTCTTGGTTCACCAACCCGCCACGCGATGTGTTCACAAACACCGCAGAAGATTTCATTGTCCGGAACATGTCAGCATTGCACAACTCTCTTGTTTCAGGAGTCAGAGGAGCATGAACGCTCACAAAATCGCTCGCTTTCAACAAGGCAGGTAAATCAGTATTTTTGATTCCTAGCTCAGATTCTAGTTCCGGCTTAGTGGAGCGCGACTGGTACAGTATTTCACAATTAAAGCCTTTTAGCCGGCGCGCTACTGCCTCAGCGATATTGCCCATCCCAATAAGACCAACCGTTGCACCGCTGAGATCCTGCCCCGTCATCCAGTAAGGGCTCCATGTCCCCCAGGCACCAGAGTGAACAGCTTGCTTAGCCTCAACGAGTCTCCTGCCCGCCATCAGCATCAAAGCAATGGTGGTGTCCGCCACGGAATCACTAAGCACATCAGGAGTATAGCCGAGTGTAATATCACGCTTCTTTAAGGCTGCAGTGTCGACATGATCGTACCCGACAGACATAGTACTAATGGTCTGTAACTGGCTGCCAGCCGCATCCAGCAGCTCCTCGTCTATCCTGTCGGTCAACATACAGAGGATAGCGTCTTTGCCCGCTGCTCGCGCCAGCAGTTCAGCACGAGGCATCGCCTCCTCGCTTTTGTCCCACATATCAATATCATAGTGTTCTTTTAGCTGATTAATAACTGGTTCGGCTAACGCTCTGGTAATAAGAATTTTCTTCATACCCCCACTATAGCCCAAAACACCCGAATAGTCTTAGCAAACGATAAACATAACCACAATTCAGTGATATGCTTGAGTACATGAGGAGATATAGCTACAAGAAGCTATACGAATGGGATCCATCACTTTCATATCTGTCTGGATTGATAGCTGCCGATGGGTGTCTTCTGAACAATGGACGACACCTAAATATCACATCGAAGGATAATGAGATAATCGATTTAGTACAAAGCATTCTAGGGATGAATGTTAAAGTAAGCGTCAAAGCAAGTAGCTACGGAGGACGCGCTAACCATCTTCAATTCAGTAATGTTGCCCTGTATGATTTTCTCGTCGAAGCAGGACTTACAACAGCAAAGAGCAAAACACTGGGCCCTATAAATGTCCCGAGCGAATATTACGGAGATTTCCTAAGAGGGTACTTTGATGGTGATGGAACAATATACGAAAACAGGGATAATCGTTGGAATAATAGCTATATGTATTACACAGGTTTTGTGTCCGCTAGTGTTACTTATTTGAAATGGCTACACGAACGTAATACCGCAATAGCAAAAGTACAAGGGGGAAGCATCAAGACCAACTCACGTGCATTTACGCTGGTATACGCGAAAAAAGACTCCCACAAACTATTCAACTTAATGTACTATGCGCCAAAACTTCCGGCATTGAATAGAAAAAGAGAAAAGTTCATTCAGTTTATAAAAACAGATCCATATGCTAATATGGTGTTCGATGCGCGGGTGCTGTAATTGGTAGCCAGGCTGGCTTGAGGTGCCAGTGTCCAAAAGACGTGGAGGTTCAAGTCCTCTCCCGCGCACCAGAAACTTAATAAGTATTGTCGCCCTAAAGGGCGTTTTTTCTTTTTACACTTGGTAATTCACAATAAAACCCACGATTCCAAGGCCAAGGAGTAGAAAAATTTAGTCGTTGTTGGTTTTTAGGACATGCTGCTTTGAGTAAGCGAGATCACCGTAAACTTTCTTGCCGGGATTGAAGATATTGTGCGGATCAAAGATCTGCTTGGTCCGCTCAAACAGCTTAACAACATCCGGACCGTACATGTCCATCAGGAACGGCGTTCTAATCAGCCCGTCATTATGGTCAACACTCATCGAGCCGCCAAATGCAAACGCCAGATTATACACCCGCAGCGCCAATTCAAAAATCACATCTGCTGCCCCCTCTGCTTCCAAATCGACGAGAGGAATTAACCTAATGCTTCCGTCGCCAATATGGCCTGCATAGGTAAACTCCATCTCATAATCAGACAGGATAGCCTCCAGTGCATCCACGAACTTATCATAATGATCAGTACTAATAATCGTGTCCTCCAGGAAAGGCGCGGCGCGCTTCGTACCGTGAGCATGCTCCTTGAGCATCAGGAAACTTGCCCGGCGGATGACCCAATGGGCCTCCGCTTCCGCATCATCCTCAACATAGCGGGCATCATAGCCCTGCTTTCTCAGACTCTCTGCACACACGCGGGCGTTATGGTTGGTCTGATCCTCTGTCATCTCGGCAAACTGTGCAAACAGAACCATTTCCTTACCCTCGGCCACCGAAGCCAGCTCAGCCTCTTTCGGATGATAAGTCTTTGCCAGCATGTAGGTGTGCTTGTCATACACCTCAAGTCCCTCTGGCCGGTGAGACAACATAATTTTAAGGGCGCTAGCTAGATCACCGAGGTTCTTAATTGCTACCGTTACCATCCGTGCAGTCTTAGGCAAATCAACCAAGTTTAATGTCGCTCCGGTCACGATCCCAAGCGTGCCTTGGGCGCCAACAAACAATTTTGCCAGGTTGAACTCTGTCTTATCCTGATTCCACACTCGCCATAGGGCATAGCCGGCAGCGTTCTTGCGAACTTTTGGCCGAGCATACTGCAGCAAATCCCAGTTTTCCTCAACTAAGTTGCTGATTTCACGATAGATATACCCTTCGTGCGTTTGAAGTGACTTCTTCTGCTCTAGCTCCTCACGGCTCAATGGGCCAAACTCGTACTCCTCGCCATCCGCTAGCACAACGTGAACGGTACGCACCCAGTTAGTCGTAGCGCCGTAACGTAGACTTTTTTCACCCGAAGCATTATTGCCAATCATACCCCCGATGACGCACAAATCCTTTGACGAAGTGTATGGCGGGAACAACAAGCGGTGCTCGGTCGCCACCTTCTCGATATCCCGGTAGTAGGTGCCGGCACCTACTACGATACGCTTATTCTCGCGGTCAACATAATGAATGCCGGTGAAGTGCGGCTTTAAATCAACCATGATACTTTCGGTGAGCGACCCACCGGACATGCAGGTCCCGGCAGCGCGGGGCGTCAACGATACATTCACTCCCTGCTGCCGTAATTCAGAAATCCTACGGACTGCCTGCTGTAGATCCTGTAAATTTGCCGGGGCAAAAACAGCACTTGGCCGCACCTCAAAGATACTGGCATCTCGGCTGTGCTCTTTTAGCGTCTGCTCGTCATCAAACAGCTCGCCAACGACTATACCTTCGAGATAATTTTTGTGTGAATCAGACATTGCCCACCCTTATTTCATTACGTTTGTGTCATGACCGCGGCAAATGGTCGTACAGGTGCCTCATTGAATACTCCTGCCGAAGCAGCGGCTTAATATCTTGGAGTCCGACGTTAATCTTAACCCCCGGATTTAACGTTCCGTACGGATCAAAAATCGACTTCACCTTTTGAAATATACCGTAAATTTGCTTGCCGTACATCTTCTGGAGATATGGCCCGCGTAAACGGCCATCGTTATGCGCAGCACTGGTGCTGCCACCCAGACCGATAACGAAATTGTAGTACTCATCTATAATCTTGAAAACCTTTTGTCGATGACCGACCTGCCCGAGATCTAGAAACGGCTGCATATGTACATTTGCGTTACTGGCATGACCCCAGAGTGCAACTTCCAGTCCGTATTTCTTAAAGAGTGCGTAAACTCCAGCAATGTACTCGGTAAACTTCTCCTGTGGCACGATACCGTCCTCGATAATCGGCAATGCCCTGGCGTTGCCCTCGGTGTGCGACACTACCGCGGCAGCACTGTCACGAATCTTCCAGAGTTGCTCTTTTAGGTAATCTTCGACCTCAACCTGATACGACGCGCCTTGCTTATCTAGCAGCTTGGTGACCTTTTTCGTCATTTTCTTCTGAACGCGGTCACTTAGGTTGTCAAACTCAATCAAAAGCACCATCTTCGGGAACGGCTTTTCGACCACATCCCGTAGCTGGTTAGGATTATGGCGGTCAATGAAATCAAGCAGATTATAATCTACCATTTCGACCGCACTCGGCATTTCTGGTAACTTTCGAAGTTCTTCCGCTGTTTTTATCGCCTTTTTTATATCGTCGAAAAACGCGGCGATAAGTGTGGTCTGCATATTATGTGGCTCGGTCTCCAGTGTAACCTCAGTTACAATCCCAAGCGTCCCTTGTGAGCCGACAATCAAAGGTGTCAGGTCAAACGACCCGTCTTTGCGCTTGACGTCAAAAATATCGTAGCCTGCAGAGTTCTTCGAAACATGAAGCTCCGTTTTCTTAATGACGTCAGCATGTTCTTCCAAAAGTGCATCCAGTGCCCGATAAATCTCGCCTTCAAATGTTGCGAGACCGAGCTTTTTATTCAATTCACGCTTGCCGAGTCGTCGCGTTTCAATCACCTCGCCGTTCGCAAGCACTACCCGCAACCCCTTCACATACTGCCTAGTTGCCCCGTATTTGACAGTCTTCTCGCCGCTGGCATTATTAGCAACCGCGCCGCCGATAGTAGAGTATTCCGCAGACGATGGATACGGCGGCAGAAATCTCCCGTGAGTATGCAAAGTCTGCTGCAGTTTTCCGAAGATAATGCCTGGCTCCACAACAACCGATCCTGTCTTGCCGTCCAGCTCCAAAATCCGGTTCATGTGTGCCGGAAAGGCTAACATGACTCCGCTACCAATTGCAGCACCACTTTGATCTGTCCCTTTGCCACGAGCCGTTATGGGGATAATCCGACCTCGCTCAGCCAGCTGCCAGGTGAACCGCGCGGTCTTCCGAATATCATTCTCGTTCCTTGGATACACGACTATCGAAGGAGTCACCGTGAACACGCTGCCGTCCGTAGAAAAATACTTCCTGGCATCTGGAGATGTTAGCACCTCACCCATTAAGTGTTCCTGCAGGTAATGCGCTACTTTATTCATTGCCGGAATAGACCTCGGTTCGCGTTAGTTAACCATTAGTTCGTTTCTGTTAGTTATGATAGCACAACAATTAAATGAAAATAATCACAGCCAAAATCATAGATAGTACTGGTTGCTAAACAAAATTTATCAACAAACACCTATCAGTGTAAACCAACTATTGATAGACGTGAGGATCGGTCATTTTAGCCGATTCTGCTCTGGCGAGAGACTCACACTGCCTTGTGCTCAACCGGCCAGACAGGAGTACCCCAAGAAGCCTACCGAGGCATTCTCGCCTATCAGTTCAAGTCAATCTTTAACAAACCAATGAAAAAGTCCGGACAAGCCGGACTGCTTCATTGGTGCGCGAGAGAGGACTTGAACCTCCACATTCTTGCGAATACTAGCTCCTGAAGCTAGCGCGTCTACCAATTCCGCCACTCGCGCATACCGATTTGATTATTAATTTTACACCCCACTCTAGTCAACCAAAGCGGGAGGCACGACGAGTCTACGATTATATATCATTTGCTCGCCACTCGTGCTAATAACGGGGGTATTTTACGACAAAAACAATAATCCGTAAACAGCTGCTCTCTGCTGGGGCAGATTTGAGCTATTTAAGCGACTTATCCTCGCGAATCATCCAGTTTTCGACACCAGCGAACCTATCAGCACTGCTGCTGACCGACACTACGTTAAACTCATGTACCTCACCGTACGTTATATACAGCAACCGGGGCTGATACAGCGCAAGCGCGGGAGCATCGTTACGCCAGACCTCCAGGAACGGCCGGTACTTCACGCTGCGCAACGCGTCGTCAGATCGAGTACGGCCGGCTTCGAGTGCCGCGTCCGCTACATCAGAGTTATATTCAGAAAAATTCAGCCGGTTCGCCGAACGCAAATCCGCCTGGGAGCTGTGCCAGAATGGAAACACATCCGGATCACGGCCCACAGAAATGCCGTACAGCAATATATCGTATCCGTGCCTTGAAAGTACTTCCTGGAAAGCCGCCTCCTCAGGCAGCATGGACTGAACCTCGATACCAATGTCGCGCCACATCTTTTGCAGTCTCTGGGCCACATACACATATTCACTCGTGTTTTGTGAATAGAGGTTCAGTATCAGCTTTGCGCCGTCTTTTACGCGTATCCCATCCTCGCCAACCACCCACCCTGATTCATTAAGCAGTCTACTTGCCTCTTCGATATTTTGCTCGAATTGCGTCAGCGCCGGATCATACCCGATATGACTCTGTAGCAGCGGACCTTTGGCAGCAATAGCAGGATAGCTCAATCCTTGCGCTATCTCATAAGTGTTAATTGCTTTCGTCAAAGCCTGACGAACCTTAACGTCGGCAAGGATGGCATTGGAATTATTATAAAAAGCCATGATCTGACCATTTACCGGTATGCTGTGCTCGATAAAACTCTGCCTACCAGCCAGCGTATCCGGCATGCTATCCAATCCAACCGCCGCGTTAAGCTCCCGCTGCTCCAGGCTTTTTATCAACCGGTCTTTGCTACGGAATGTCCGTACGACAAAGCGCCCCAGCCTCGGCACCGTACCGTGATATTCAGTATTCGCCACCAAGCCGATGACCTCTTCACGGTCTTCGGCCGAAGTACCATGCACTTCCAGGGTATTCCACTTGAACGGTCCGGACCCGATTGGATTTACGGTATTGAACGAAACCGATCTGAGCTGGGGCAGCGGAATATCCTCAAGTACGTGCTTTGGAACAATGCCGTTCACCATCGAATGCGGGAAGGACGCCAGAGTATTTGGAAGCGTGAAAGTAATTGTCCGCTCGTCCACTGCTTTGACGGTAATACCTTGCCAGCTTCGCAGCAACGGCGACCGCGCATCCGGATTCTGAATAGTCCGATAGGTAAAGAGGACATCTTCAGCCGTCAGGCTACGACCGTCATGCCACTTCAGATCCGGTTTCAGCTTGACGGTATATACTAGCCCAACCTCATCTGTTTCAAACCCCTCTGCCAGATCACCCGTCAATTCTCCCCGCTCGTTAAACTCGAACAGGCCTGAAAACACAAGCCGCGACACCGTGGTATCGACAAGCGATGTGGCGTACAGCGGATTGGCATTAGTAAACGCCCCGACCACGCCTTCGGTATATGTACCTCCGGGAACTGGAGCTGCGGCTAGATAGAATTTACTAAGTCCGCGAATCTGCACCACCACGCCGCCCATCAAGAGAATAAACAGCAACGTCCAAGTGACTACAAAGCGGCGCACAGCAACTAAGCGGCCGAAGCGCTGGATAAGATGCTTCTCTAGCTGCTCTTCGGCTTGACTGCTAAGATCCTCGACCTTGCGTCGCCTCGGTAGCAGCCTACGCCGCAGTGTTTGCTTCTTGAGCTTCGCCTTCATCCGCCTGATGCCTATACAGCCTACAGCGTAATTCCAAGCAGCAACGATCCAGCAAAAACAACAACCGTCACGATCGTAATCTGATGCAAGGACTTATCAGAGCCGCGCCGGACCGAATGGACCTCTCCTCCGCCCCCCAAACCAGCGCCGAGCGACGCGCCACGGGTTTGTAGCAAAATAAGGATCGTCATCAGAATCATGGATCCGATCGAAACATAATTATATATACTCATCATTCCTCCAAAATAGCGGTTACTAAGTAGTTTACCAAGCCGATGACTAAGCCCGCAAGCATTGCCGTACCGAAACCTGAAATCTGCAGTCCGCTGTATAACGTACTAGCTAGGTAAACCATCAGCCCGTTCACAACAATCATGAATAATCCTAGGCTAAATAAAATCGCCGGCAACGACAGAATAACGACGATCGGCTTAATAAAAGTATTGATAATAGCCAGCACCAGCCCTGCGATAATTATGACGCCCATATCTCCTTGGTATGAGATATTGCCCGAGAACAAGCCTGCTGCCACCCATATTCCGAGCCCGCACACGAACC
Organism: uncultured Candidatus Saccharibacteria bacterium; assembly: GCA_964483035.1. Classification (GTDB taxonomy): domain Bacteria; phylum Patescibacteriota; class Saccharimonadia; order Saccharimonadales; family CAYZZS01; genus CAYZZS01. Next base: position 58,548 of record CAYZZS010000005.1, on the reverse strand, counting down.
ATCGAAGCAGGAACCGCGAGAAAGGTCGCCTCCTCACCTCGGACCTCTCGGACAGACTTCTGATACGCTCAGATTCATATTGCTCATAGCAGATTTTTCTTTAATTCTTTGGTCCATTTTAGGCTAGCTTAAGTCTCGAGGCAACCTGGCAGACAGCACCTCCGCGCCATCATCGGTAATCAATATGTCATCCTCCACCCTGATACCAATACCCTCAGATGGAATATAAATACCGGGCTCGACTGTCAGTACATTGCCAGGCTCCAGCGGCTGGTCATAATCCGCAGCGTCATGCACATCAAGCCCTAGAAAGTGGGATGTTGCATGCGGGTAGTATTGCCGGACTGTTTCACGCTCGATGTGCTTGATGAGCCCTAGTTTCCGCAGTTGCTCACCCATAAACCGCTCAATCGCCTGCTCGTACTCTTTCATAAGCACACCCGGCTTCAGTAGGGATAAGGCATGTTCATGAACCGCTAGCACTGCTTCATGCACGCTAGACTGCCGCTGAGTCGGCCTGCCCAGACTGTATGTCCGGGTAATATCGGCGCTGTAGCCCTCGACCTCTGCCCCGACATCAATCAATAGTAAATCCTTTTTACTTATCCGATCGGTATTGGCAATATAGTGCAGTACACAAGCATTCTTACCCGCCGCCACAATCGGGCTATAGCCGTGCACGTAGCCTTCGTGACGGAACTTTTCAGTTAACGCAGCCTCAAGTTGATATTCGAACTCGTATGTCTTCAGGTTGTCTTTTAACTGCAGGAGTGCGGTCTCCGTTACCTGAATCGCATACTTGATCGCCGACAACTCTTCTGGGGCTTTGACCATCCTCAGTTCTGCCATGCGCTTCCGAGCATCCAGCAGCTCGATGCCAGGATTGAGCTCATAAATTCGTGAGATCAGACTTGCGCGTGCCGGATTCGTGTACATGCCATAGTGCT
>CAYZZS010000005.1:0-57501 GCA_964483035.1 uncultured Candidatus Saccharibacteria bacterium | reverse complement strand
ACCGGTCAGATAGTAGAAACTACTGTCCTGTTTGAATGGAAAAGCCGTATCAGCATTCCGCTGCAGCAGCCCGTTTGCCGTCACTACTATCAGCGCCGTATCGCTATAGAGCGCACGAAGTTTTCGGCGATTAGTTTGAAAAAATTCAGGAGTTAAAAATTGCATTGTCATGAGGAATAAGTATAGCAAGCAGACTCATTGGCTGTCAGCTGACGAAGCTTGGGTTTCTTTTTTGAGCGGTCGTAAATACTGCCGGAGGATCGCTGCCTTTTTCTCACCAACTACCTTCTCTAGCTCCCACTGCCGTGCCTGCATAATCCCGCGCATCGAGCCGAAGGTTTTGAGTAACTTTTTTCGAGTAATTGGACCGATGGTCGGGATGTCGTCCAGCAGGCTGGCAGTCTGCCGTTTCGACTTCAGCACCGTATGGTAACTGACTGCAAATCGGTGCGACTCATCGCGGATACGCTGCAGCAGCTTCACGATATGTGTCGAGTGCGGCAAACTGATGGTAATAAACTCTCCGCTCTCTGACATGAAGCCACCTAGCTCCGCCAGGAAGGCCGTATCGAGCGCCGGAATCGCAGCCAAAGACCTATCCTCGGTGGATGATTTGATGTCGCTTTTTTTAAGTATGATTTCCTCCTCCCGTTTCGCAAGACCTATCATCGGTACCGAAATACCGGCCTCATTACGCGCATTGAGCGCAGCAGCCAGCTGCCCTTTGCCGCCATCAATCAGAAACAGGTCCGGAACACCCCAATCCTTGCGATTCTTTTCTCTAAGACGCCGGGTAATTGCCTCGTTCATATGCGCAAAGTCGTCATTGCCCGGTATCCGCAGCTTGAATTTCCGATACGCGCTCTTTTTCGGTACGCCGTTACTGAACACCACCATGCTGGCGACATTGTCCGTGCCCTGCATATGGCTAATATCGTAACCTTCGATAACCCGCGGCGCCTGCTCGAGCCCAAGCAGCTGCGCTAATCCGCTAAGCCCCTGATCTTTACTAATGTCCATGAACTCCTTGTCAGAGAAGACGATTTGCCGGCTGAGACCCTTGAGAGCAAACAGCTGGTTACGTAGCTCCGCGGCCGTCTCGAAATCCTTATCGGCGGCAGACCGCTTCATATCACGCTCGATCTCTCTCACCAGCTGCACTCGCTCGCCTTTTAGGTACTGCATGAGCTTGCGTAAGTTAGCACGATACTCCTTCAGATCGGTCTTACCCTCTTCAATACCGGGACACAGTCCCAAGTGATACTGCAGACAGGCGCGCTTCGGCACTACACTGCTGTGCGTTGAATATGGGAAAATTTTCCGCAGATATTTCAGCGCCCGCCGCACCTCCCCGCCGTTGAAATATGGGCCAAAGTACTCTGCCTTATCATCCATAGGCCGGCGAGTGAAGCTGACAGTCGGATGCGGGCTACCATAGCTAATCCGCACAAACAGACTGCTCTTATCATCCCGGAGCAGAATGTTGTACTTCGGCAGATAGCGCCGAACCATCTCCGCCTCCAAAAACAAGGCGTCGATTTCGCTCTCAACCACCATCCAATCAATGTCGGCGATTTCTTCTACCAGCGCCTCGGTCTTCGGGTCACGGTTTCGAGATGCCTGAAAATACTGGCGCACCCGATTACGAAGCACCGCGGCTTTGCCGATATAGATAATCTCCCCGTGTGCATCCTTATGAAAGTAGACACCGGGATCTTTCGGCAGTTCGGATAGTTTCTGCTTTAGTACCTCTGTCATAACCAATCTATATTATGACAGGCGCACCGGAGATTAGCGAATGACCTACTGGCTTGTGCCAGCAGCCTGCTTCTCCTGCAGCAAACGCGCAACCTCACTGCGGACTATCTCCACATACTGGGGCGGGACATCAACCTTGCCACTGCCACCACGATCCGGATGATCAATTGCTTCATGGCCAACAATTGCATCCGGCGTCAGGCCGTAGTGTTCGACGAGCCACGCATAGAGCATAATTGCATTTTTATGCTGCTCAGCATTAAAACCCTCCAGATCAGCACCACCTTGCCAAGCTCCCCCGTCTGACAACTCGTAGGTGCCCGGAAAGCCGGGTGCAGCAATCTCCACGCCGATTGATGTGTAGTTATTTGAATGCCCATTACTGTTCCTGCCGCGGACGTGCATCGTGACCGTATCCGGAGTCTCAGTATATCCGTAAACCACGCCGTCACGGCCGATGCCGGCCTGCACACTGCAGCAATTACCCTTCCGGCTCAAGAGCGAGTTAGCGATACTTTGTCCGCTTTGCTCATTTCCGGCCGTCCAGTGCACGACAAGATGCTGCAACTCCTTAATGGCGCCTTTGTCTTTGAGTTCGGTATTAAAAACACCTTGCAGCGACGCATTGACGCCTGCTGGCCATGCCCTGTCCGTAGGCTGGCCAAATGACAAGTACTCGTCCAGTGTCGGTCGGGCAGTACTGATTGACTCCAGGTACGCAGCTGCAACTTCATCGACGCCCTCAAAGCGTGCCTCCGGGATTTCTGCAGCTGCCTCCACCATAGCGTGCTGCACCTCTGCTTCCGCTGGTTGACGAAGTGGAACCGTGATAGCCTCCGGAGCCAGATCACCGTACTGCTCACTCAAGCCCCGATATGCCTGCCACGCTTCGTCAATAAATTTCTCATGCGAACCATTCTTAAAAGCGCTCCAGTCGTTGAACCGTGCATCGTGATTCTTACTGCCGCGAGCTGCATACATATCAAAACAATTTCTTGCAGCAGTCAGTGGATTGAGGTTCGCTTGCGGATCCCGGTTCGGGCTGACATAGCCACGGCCAGGCGAATAGTAAATCTGACAAAGACCAGTGGAGATATCGCCCTTAAAATGGAGGTCGATATCGCCAACCGCGAACGGATGGCCACCGGACTCTCCGAGCGTAACTGCTGTCATTACTACCAAGTCCTCGCCCCGAAACCCGGCAACATAGAGGTATTTCATGACTTCCGCTGTTTCCAGGCGAAGTCCGTATCGTTCACTACCAGTCAGCCGAGCCAGACGCCGAGCTTCGTCCAACGACACCACCTCGACCGGCATTAGGTCATGCTCGAGAATTGCCGGGCGGGAAACCACCTCAACAGCTGGTGCAGATTCGGGAGTAGGCGCCACCTCTTGAGCTGCCAGGACTTCCATAGCTACCGGCTCAACTACGGCCAGAGGCTCGGGGGCCGACTCCGTTATCGCAGGCCTTCCCGAAGTTTCACTTGATGTAAGGTCACTGGAGACTTCTTGCGCCACCTCCTGGGTGTGCTGTTTTGCAGCTTTTCGAACCTCCACCGTAACCACCTCGCCCGGCCTGATCAAGTGCTTGTTCGCTATACCGGACCGCTTTGCAGCTTCGTCATCATTATCACCATACGGCGCAACGATCGCCGATAGGGTGTCACCGGACTGGACGACGACATCTACCGTTCTTACTGCTTTGCTCTCAACATCCGGCGGCAAGTCTAGTTCTATGCCAGGCATAATTTTGTTTGGGTTATCACCTACAATGGAGCGGTTTTTTCCAAAATTATACAAGCGCTGCCATGTCGTGCCGTTCCGATGTGCGATAGCGTCAAGACTGTCGCCCGTTACTACTTTATATTTTTCAGTTTTGTCAGCAGACTGCTCCCCAGGCTCGCTGGTACGCACCACGACGATACGGTCACCCATAAAGAGCAGATCCGCATCTGACTTGCCGCTGTCCGCGGCGATCTGACCCACGCTTGGGCGGCGACCCCTCTCGACCATCAAGCGAGCCTCGCCAATAGTGTCGTACGGACTATTCACTTCTAAAACCAGCGTCTTGCCGTCATCGCTTATTTGCTCAAAAGCACCGGCGGCAACCGGATTCATAAGCTCAGCTCCGGCGGCAATCGTTAACAAGCCACCGACGCCGATTTTTCCGGCATTAGCTCTGACAGATTCTGCTACGGCTTCGCTCCGTGATGGGCCAAGTGCCTCATGCAGTGCATCGATCATTGCCCGTGTATCTCTTATTCCTTCCATTGAATCTCCTCTCTTACATCCTTCATAGTCACCCGGTTCTTGTGCACCATTTCGTATTGACGGATTATCCGTTGGGTATTTGGATGATCGCGATCACGCGGATGGATACCGCCACTTCTAATTCCGTCCAGGACCCGCTCGGCATGTAGTGCATTTTCTACGGCGAGCAGTGTTCGCTCAGCATCGGAACGGCGCAAGAACTTCTCCTGAATCCGCTCGCGAGCACCGTCAATAGAGAGCAGCTTGTGATAATAGGTATCTTTTGGGTTAAGATCTGAGAGTATGGCAAACTTATCATTGCCAATCCTCACATAATCGCGTCCCCTAACCGGCACATCCTTTTGTCCGCTCAAAACTTCAACTGCTTCGCGGCACCAGTCCTCCCAATCCTCACTGACCTCATGAGCAGCCGCCCGAGCAACCATACGACCAAATAGACTGGCACGATGTGTATTATTACTTGTATCGGGTAGCTCGGCCGGAACCTCCGCTAGAATAGCCGTGTACTCAGCCTCTGAAATTTGCGGCTGCTGCGAACCGTACAGCGATCCATTCCCAGCATCCATCGCCTTCTGGTTTGCTGACACTTGCCGCTGCCACGCCAGTCTACCTGTCAGATCATCTTGGCCCAGCTGCTCTATCATGCCGTCGATGGCCCGTGATTCTGCTGAAAATTGTTCGATCCATTCGCCGAAATCCGACCAGTCCATTCCAAGCGACACCCTGCCAAGATTTTCTGTAGCCTGAGTAATTTTCTCGAGTCGGTCCAATCCCAACCTACGAGCCGCCTCCAATCGGGCATGGATTTCTTCTCGTGCAACCACCGGACCAATATCCTCAACAGAAGGCATTGCCGCTACTGTGGGTATACGCTCAATGCCCGCCACCCTAACGCTCCTTTTGCGCACCTTCAACTAACGGTATGCCGTTAACCAAAGCAACCGAGCAGACCGGATTTTCAATACCAATATCAAGGTTATCGGAAAGCTCTATGCCAAGACCCGCCAGCGCCTCATCGACATTCTCACCAGTGGGAATCTCTTGGGTTGCCGGCATAGGAGCAGCGTAGGTGATAGTGATGTTTTCAGATTCAATGCCACCGATTTGCCGGCCCAGCTTTTCATAGTGCTTCCTGATTTGTGACTTGGCGACTTCGACCGATTCGTCCACGCATGCACTACGCGTAGCTAAGCGCTCCGCAATAATGTTCAAGCCCTCTTGCACATCTTCACTGCTGCCGTCGCCGCCAAACAGCTTGCCGAGCCGTTCACCGAAGGCATCATTGGTGTCACTCTTTGTGGTGCCGTCATGGACCACCTTACCCTCCGGATACAGTCGGCCGATAGTCACATCCATAGTTTTTGTTGTCTGCGGCTCGTCACCAGCCCACTCTGTACGCTCAGTAACCGTGATATCCGTCAGCTCATTATCCACGCACAGACGTGACTCCCCCTTTGCGGTTGTCTTGGTAGTATTGGTCCATGCTGTCTTAGTGAACGGGCCAGCCGAAACCCGTCTTCGCAAATGCGCTACCATATCCATTTGGGCCTCTACCTGGACAAAACAGCCGATGTCAATTGGCTCAATACTTCTAACAATAGTGGTCGGCTGCTCAAAATCGGTCGTTGTCTCCGAATTAAAAACGCCCAGATCAATGCCTAGCTTATCGGCGGCGACATTCAATGCGAGCGCACCGACTGCCACGCAACCTGCAATCTTAAGTTTTCCGAACCGTTCTCTTCCTGCTGCTTGTTCTGACATATCGTCTCCTATCCGCCCTGCCTGCCGTCACCACCGCTAACTGCGATAGCCCCGACGCAGGACTCAAATTTAAAATCTTCAAAATAACCCGGAAATTCACGCTTGTACCCATCCATCAACTGACAGCTTTCCAGCTGCAGCCTGGTATTGATAGTCGACTCAGCCACCTCCTCAGCGGCTGCCTGTCGTCCGATTTCTATACCACGCTGCTCACCGATCCGCTCTCGGTTCGGCCCATCAACCTTATGCACCACTAGTCCGCCTAAGATACCTCCAGCAAAGAGCAGGCCGCTAATCTTGGCGGCTATAATGGCCTGACCAAGCCGCTGCTCGCGGACTGCAGCAGCTTGCTCCATCTCCTGCCACGTGTCTTCTTCTTTTCGCACTCCCATGTGGGTAGCCTCCTTTTCCGGCACTAGGGACGCCTCGAATACAGACCCGATACGGCCGTATCGTTCCCATGCCTTAATAGACCGAGCCGCACTTGCTGCTTGGTCGGATTAATAAATTGTTGGATACAAATAAGCTCGGGGACGCCCGAGCTTACAACAAAGAGGCTCGGCTGTCCGGTTTCGCTACTAGCTCCCTGGAACCCAAGCGACCAAATACGGGTTACAGATCAATACTTACAGCCTATTTGTATTTGGCAATATATACACATTTTGTGCATATGTCAATAGTGTTTAATAATCGTCAGGCTACACGGCAGCCCGCAGCTTCTCGCACTTCGAACTGCAGACCGTTCTACTCTCCGGATCACATTGCTCACAAACCAGGATCAGTTCGTTACAGGCCTTATTCGCACAGTTGACGTATCGGCTAGTCGGTTTTTCGCAGTGCGTACACTGGCCGATATCTTTTGCCTTATCAGAAAAAGCAACGCTCATCCGCTTATCAAAGACAAACAGTTTACCTTCCCACAGTCCGTCATCGCCGTATTTTTCTCCGTATTTGACGATTCCGCCGTCCAGCTGGTAGACCTCTTTAAATCCTTCTTTCTTCATGATGGTGGTCAGGATTTCGCAGCGGATACCGCCAGTACAATAGGTTACGACCGGCTTGTCCTTCAATGCTTGCATTTCAGGCTTTGCAATCTCACGGGCGAAGTCTTTGGCGGTGCGGGTATTGGGAACGATTGCGTTCTTGAACTTGCCGATCTTTGCCTCATAGGTATTGCGGCCATCAAAAAACACCACTTCATCACCCCGCTCCTCTACCAACTCGTGCAACTCCTCTGGCTTTAGGTGCTTGCCACCATTCACTACGCCGCGCTCACTCACCTCTAGCTCGTTAGCCGCTCCGAAGGTAACCACCTCATCCCGGACTTTAACTGATAATTTCGGGAAGTCGTCCGCGCCACCGTCGCTCCACTTATATGTAATACCCTTGAATAAACTGTGCTGCGCCATTGCCCTGGTGTAAGCTTTAAGCGCCTTGAGGTCACCTCCCAGCGTACCGTTAATACCATGCTGACTCACAATAATCCGCCCTGTCAGTCCCAACGATTGACAAAGCGTCCGCTGCCAATGCATGACCGTCTCTGGGTCCTTAATCGGTACAAACTTGTAGTACAAGATGATCTTTTGCATAACTTAGCTATTTTACAGAAGATCACACCCCTTGTCATCTCCTTCCGCAGCGTGCTACCATTACCAATAACGATCATTAATCTCGCCGCATACGCGCCATATGCCGGCAACTGCATTACAAAACCAAGCAGCGCGCAAGCATGAGGAGGCTTGACGCTATGAAGCAGCGTGATAAAAATCATACGTCCGAAGTCATCCGCTACATGTACCGCGAAAGCTTTCGCAATAAAAGATTGCTGTTAGCTATCATTCTGATTCCCATCAGCACTCTGTGCATTAATACCGCCGTGCCGTTCATCATCAGTGACTTGCTTGCCAAGCTGGCCCAAATGTCGGCCAGTGAACACTGGCGAACCAGCATGGCGCTGCTGGTATTGTTCGGTGCAATCGGAGTTATAGCCAACCGCTTCGGGTTCCTAGTCCTGCTGACCACGCAGGCAAAGACCGTTGAGCGCATCCAAAATACGGTGCTCGACTCGTTGCTGGCTAAAAGTTCGCGGTTCTACAGTGATAACATGACCGGAAAACTGATCTCAGACAGCATCGGACTTGGCACAGCGTTCATTCAATTCCAAGACATTATTACAATTGGCATTATCCCGTTTCTGCTCACCCTGCTCGGCGGCATAATCGTGGTTGGCACTCACTCGCTACTACTGGCAGTCGGCCTGTGCGTGATGTCCGCGACGGTCATTGGCGGAGCTATCTATAACAGCCGGAAACGCGCACCGCTGCGCAAGCGCCGTCATGAAGCCAGACGGAATCTAGTTGGCTATTTTTCGGATATCATTACCAACAACAGCACGGTCAAGGCATTTGCAAAAGAGCCATATGAACAGAAAGTCCACCAAGTACTCAATGCCAAACTGACTAAACACCGGATCCATGACTGGAAGCTCGTAAGCTATGACGGTAACAATCGGATCATCGCTATACTCGCCCTGCAATTCCTATTCATCTGGCTCATCGTCCACCGGGTATCGTCCGACCCGTCACTGCTATCTGCCGGCATATTCTCATTCGGCTTTACTATCACGCTCAGCAACAAGATGTTTGAGGTCAGCACCATGATCCGCAATCTCGAGAATGCCATTACTGAAGCAAGTCCGATGATCCGCGTCCTCAATCAGCCACCCGAACTCACTGATGCGCCAGACGCTAAAAAGCTGCGCGTTACCGATGCAGCCATCAGCTTTCAGGACGTTACATTCCAGTATGCTGATGCCAAAGACAAGGAAAGTCTGTTTACTAATCTAAACCTTACTATTGCACCGGGCGAAAAAGTCGGCCTAGTTGGCCGTTCCGGCGGCGGCAAGACGACAATTACCAAGCTGTTACTTCGATTCGCGGACATTCAGAGCGGCGTAATCGCCATTGACGGTCAGGATATTGCATCAGTTACCCAGCAAAGCCTACGCGAGGCGATTGCCTATGTACCCCAAGAGCCGCTGCTGTTTCATCGTACCGTTGCCGAAAACATCACCTATGGCAAGCCGAATGCTGGGAGAGATGAAATTATAGCGGCCGCCAAGCAGGCCAATGCGCATGATTTCATCAAGCAGCTGCCCCGTGGCTATGACACGCTGGTTGGCGAACGTGGTGTCAAATTATCTGGCGGGCAACGCCAGCGCGTAGCAATAGCCCGAGCCATGCTGAAGGACGCGCCAATTCTGATACTGGATGAGGCCACTAGCGCTCTAGATTCAGAAAGTGAACGGCTTATCCAGGAAGCTCTTTGGCGACTCATGGAGCGACGTACTGCAATTGTCATTGCGCACCGGCTTAGTACTATTCAAAAGATGGACCGGATTATCGTTCTTGAGGATGGCAATATCATAGAGTCAGGCTCACACAGGACACTACTCAAGCAAAACGGTAAATACGCCGAACTGTGGGTTCACCAATCGGGTGGGTTTATAGAAGAATAAACCAGCCCTCTATTAGAAGGCCGGTTATATGTATACTACTGCGCACTTTGGCAGCTGATGAGATCTTAGGACGCTTCTTCGCCACCGCCATTATCTGACGGAACATCTGTAGCCGAGGTCTCTTCGGCAATCGACTCTTCTGACATCTCAGCCTTGGTTTCCTCAACGGCTGCCACAACTTGGTCCGGCTCTGTTAATACTGCCACACCTGCTGGCAACTTAATGTCTGCAACGGTTACTTTGTCGCCGATTTCAGCCAACGCCTCACCGCTAACGCTTAGCGATTCCGGCATATCGCCAGGCTTGGCTTCGACAATTACATGGTAGAGATTGGTAACTACCATGTGTCCAGCCCTCTCTGCGGGAATATCACCCTCTACATGAACTGGCACCTCAGCCTCGACCTTCTGGTCCTTTTTAACCGCATTAAAGACAAGGTGTCGCAGCTGCTGCTTGGTCGGCTCAAAATCAGCATCCTTGATCATAGCCATATATTCCTGCTTACCAACCTTAAGCTGCACGGTCTGATGCTTACCAGCCTCCTGATAGGCTTTAAGCATTGGCACCTGCTGACCCATGACAATTATCGAGTCCTTACCGTGGTTATGAATTACAGCCGGCACCAAGCCGTTACGGCGCAGTGACTTCACTTTTTTCCCAAATACGTTACGCTCTTCTAATGTCAGTTCGATGTCCTGCATATTCCCTCTGTCGTTAACACCTTAAATTATACCATGTTTACTTCTGGCCTATGGTGGACTGGACAAACAAAAAATTAGATGAGAAACCGCCGAGGAATATGACGGAGAACAATGAAATCATAGTCAAGCTCTATAGACTCCACCTCTTCTTCTGAAAGTATCATTTTGTCTTTCCCGGAATTTGTATGGGCTGCGATGTATCCGGTAAATTCATGAAGCTCCTCCACGTCGTCGATAACCTCTCTCCCCGCAATCTCGTGCCCTTCCGTGGCCAATCTATCATACTGCTCTCTTAGGACAGCCTGCGCTTTACCTGTCGGCCCTAAGTTCATGTCAATATGATCGCCTATGAGATACGCAAAAAGCATCGCCCTGCCGAATGCCCTCATGCGATCTCGCCTGTCAGTGGCGGCTTCAGCTGCCACTAGCATATCTCTCAGATGGGATTCAGCTTCCTGCCGCACAGCAGCAGGATCGTATTCCTGTACCATTCTTATATTATAACATATTTGTCAAGAATTTGCCAGTATGCGATGCGTGGTTCTGAGCGACTTGCTCCGGCGTACCCTCCGCCACCACCATACCGCCCCCATTACCACCTTCCGGCCCCATATCGATAATATGGTCTGCAGACTTCACGACATCCAGGTTGTGCTCAATAATTATCATGCTGTTGCCATTATCAACCAGCGTGTGCAGCACCTTAAGCAGCCGATCGACGTCTGCCATATGCAGACCAGTCGTTGGTTCGTCCAGGATGTAAAGTGTCCGGCCAGTGGGTCGGCGGGATAGCTCGGAGGCTAACTTGATACGCTGCGCTTCACCACCAGAGAGAGTGGTTGCCGGCTGCCCTAAGCGGATATATCCAAGACCTACATCGACCAACGTCTGCAATTTACGAGCAATCGCTGGAATATTACCAAAAAACTCAAGAGCCTGATCGCACGTCATTTCCAGCACGTCGCTAATTGAACTGCCCTTGTAATGTATCTCCAGCGCCTCACGGTTATAACGCCTACCCTTACAGACTTCGCAGGGAACATAGACATCAGGCAGAAAGTGCATCTCAATCTTGATGATACCGTCACCGGCACAGTTCTCGCAGCGGCCGCCGCGCACATTGAAGCTGAATCTTCCCGGCGAATAGCCGCGTAACTTAGCCTCCGGAACAGAGGCGAACAGTTCACGAATCGGCGTAAATAAGCCAGTATAAGTCGCCGGGTTCGACCGAGGCGTACGGCCAATTGGCGACTGATCGATCACAATCGCCTTATCTAGATGCTTGATGCCTTCTATTTCGTCATGCTTACCCGGTACGGCATTGGCCCGGTGCAGTCGCGCAGACAGCTCCTTGGCCACGATGTCATTAATCAGACTGGATTTGCCGGAACCGGAAACACCACTCACCACCACCATCTTGCCAAGCGGAATCTCCACATCGATATTACGGAGGTTGTTCTCGCGCGCCCCCCGGACAATCAACGATTTACCATTTCCTGTTCGGCGCTTCTTTGGAGTGGCAATTTTCTGCTTACCACTGAGATATTGGCCAGTAACACTAGTCTTGGCTTGCGCAACTTCATCTGGTGTTCCGCTAGCTACTATATGACCGCCGTGGATACCGGCACCCGGTCCGATATCCAGCAGGAAGTCAGCCGTGCGAATCGTATCTTCGTCATGCTCTACCACGATTACCGTATTGCCAAGATCCCTCAAATGTTTCAAGGTACGGATCAGACGCTCATTGTCGCGCTGATGAAGGCCGATAGACGGCTCATCGAGCACATACAGCACGCCCATCAGCCCGGAGCCGATTTGCGTCGCCAGCCGGATGCGCTGCGCTTCACCGCCAGAGAGAGTGGCAGCGCTACGAAGCAGGTTGAGGTAATTCAGTCCGACATCCTGTAAAAACTGTAGACGGGCACAAATTTCCTTTAGAATCATGGCGGCTATGTGCGATTCCTTGTCGCTCAGCTGTAAATCCTTGAAGAACTTAAGCGCTTCATCAATCGACAAACTACAGATGTCCATGATTGATTTATTAGCAACCGTTACCGCCAGCACTTCCGGCTTGAGCCGCAATCCCTTACAGGCGGTACATGGCCGCTCCTGCATGAAGCGCTCGATATCCCGGCGCATGAAGTCGCTGTCGGTCTCTTTATGCCGGCGCTCCAAATTGGGTATCACACCTTCATACGTGGTATCGAAGTGCCGACCAGTACCAAGTGAAATCCGGTATGTTTCGTTTCCGGTGCCATATAAAATCCGTTCTAAATCTTCCGGCCGCAACTGTCCGGTTGGTACGTGCAAGCTAAAGCCGTAGCGGTCAGCTACTGCTTGCATCTTTTTCATGTACCAGGCATCAGTATTAACACGGTTGAATGGACGGATGGCGCCCTCGGCAATAGTCAGCCGGCCATTAGGAATCACCAGTTCCGGATCCACCTCTAGCCGGGATCCGAGACCCGTACAAACCGGACACGCTCCGTGCGGACTATTAAAACTGAAAGTTCGTGGCTCCAACTCCGGAATGACCACATCAGGATGCTCAAGACAAGCGTACATTAAACTGTAGTCATGTTCAGTTTCGGTGTCGGCGTTAACTACCTTTAGTTTTCCATCCGCTAAGTCCAGCGCCTGCTCTACTGACTGCACCAGACGACCACGGCTCTCCTCGTTATTCACAAGGCGGTCGACGACTATCTCTATGCTGTGCTTATAATTTTTATCAAGCTCTGGGAACTCATCAAGCGCATACACCACACCGTCAACACGAGCCCGGGCAAAACCGGCGCGCATAAACTGCTCCGGAATATGTTCGAAGGCACCCTTCTTGTCGATAATGATTGGCGCCAGCACCATGAGACGCGCCCCCTCCGGCAGTCCTTCTACCTGCTCGACGATACCGGCCGTCGTCTGCCTGGTAACTGCCCGGCCGCAAATCGGACAATGCGGCACTCCTACGCGCGCAAACAACAGACGTAAATAATCATAAATTTCCGTTACCGTAGCAACGGTTGAGCGGGGGTTACGGCTCGTCGACTTCTGGTCGATGCTGATTGCCGGACTTAAGCCCTCAATCTGATCGACATCCGGCTTTTCCATAAGACCCAGGAATTGCCGGGCATACGAACTCAGGCTCTCGACATAGCGCCGCTGGCCTTCAGCGTAAATCGTATCAAACGCCAGAGAAGACTTGCCGGAACCAGACAAGCCGGTGATGACCACCAGTTTTCCGCGGGGAATGGTGACGTCAATATCCTTGAGGTTGTGCTCCCTCGCCCCTTTGACGACAATGCTATCATTCATTAGCTGAGAAATTATACAGATAAACCTGATATTTTTCCAGTGTTGATAGGATAGTAGCTAGTCGTTTCTAGCCCGAGACACCTCTACCTGGGATGGCCCGAGCTGCACAATGTCTGAGCCATACATAGACAGTGCCATGTCAATTTTTTCCCCCAACTCACCTTGTTCAGTACGACTCACTCCCTCGTGCAGCACACCGAGAAACAGAGTAGGGCATGATATTTTTCCACCCTTACCGTTCATCCTCCGGGAAGTCCCTTTTAGTCCGGCCGATCCCAAGATACCGTATAGCTCTTTGCGCTCTTCCAGCAGTTCTTCACTTGCAAGCTGCGCTAACACCACCTTCCGGTTTCTGCCTTCAACTGAAATTTTTCCGATTTTTGCCATCACGGCTTGACTGCTGTCCTGGCAGCTCCGCTCAATCTCGCGCCTTGCTTCGGCAGGCCGATACCTGGGCACAAATCCCCGTTTGAAGCCCTGCCCCATTAAGCGGGGGTCCAGAATATAGGCTGTATGCTTACGTGGAATGTTATCAAATTCCGGCAAGTCACCGCTCCGCGCCCAATCAGTCAGAATGTCCGCAATCGAACTGGAGTGCTCCGGATCGACGTGACGAAACACCTTCAGCACCCTGCCATCCCTCAACTCCCGGTTCGCAAGCAAATGATTACGAATACCAGGCCTATGGCATGTTTCACCCATGTCTTCCCTCATTTCCCCCACCGCTTACCTTGACTAAGCGTTCGCTTCCGCTAATGGTAACAGCAAGTGACAGTTTATGGTAGTCTTGTAGCTGATGAAACAACGTATAGCCATTCAAGGACATGAAGGGTCCTATCACTCCATTGCCGCCAACCGATTCTTTGGCGAGGACATAGAGTTAGTTCCATGTGACACGTTTGCTGAAACGTTTCTTGAACTTGATAATGGTCGGGCAGATTTTGCCCTGCTGGCAATTGAGAATTCACTGTATGGCTCGATCAATCAGGTATATGACCTGCTCCTTAAATATCGATTCTGGATTTGCGGCGAGGTCTACTTACGAGTCGAGCACTGCTTGATCGGACTACCCGGCACCTCAATCAAGCAGCTCAAAGAAGTGCATTCACAAGCCGAAGCTCTGGCACAATGCGAAACATACCTTGAGACTGAACTAGCACATGTCGACCGAGTAGAGCATCATGATACCGCAGCAAGTGTGACTGACATCAAACGCTGGAATGATCCGACCAAGGCTGCCATCGCCAGCGAGGCCGCAGCTAAACTGCACGGCCTAGAAATCCTAGCCCAAGGCATTGAAACCAATAAGGCAAACTACACCCGGTTCGTAGCTCTCACCCGGACACCGACAGAGGCTACTGATTCGGATAAAACTTCTTTGGTGCTGATTACCGATCATCAGCCTGGCGCACTGTATCGGGCACTGGGCTCGTTTGCCGATCGAAACATCAGCCTCTCCAAGCTACAGTCGCGCCCGATAATCGGCGAAGCCTGGCACTATATGTTCTATGTGGACGTACTGGCAGACCAAAGCAGTCCAGCAATGACGACAGCACTTAGGGAGCTTGAGCAGCAGAAGTGCGATGTCACGGTACTCGGCAGCTATAGGGCTGGTGAACAAACACCACTAAGCCAGCAAGCTGCAGCCACTAATCATCTGTCGGCATAATACTCTGGCCGTACAGCTGCAGCTCCTCCAGCAGGTAGCGCTGATGATCAGTAAGATTACCCTTGCCCTCAATCTCACTCAGCTGATTGAAGAATCTGGCTAACTGGCTCTTTTCCTTGCCAGCCAGCAATTTCTCGGTTCGGTAGCGCTCCCACTCTGCCCGCTCCTCACCCGTTAGTGCGTTCGGAAAATTCCGTGCCTTATACAGCGGCAACAACTCTTTTAGCCGACGATCCTTAAACTTGCCTGATACATCAGCTAGCTCCTCGGGGTCAGCTGCCCGGACCGCACTCATCATGTTTTTATCCCGCTCATCAAAAAACCCGTCATACAGCTGTGCATCGACTGTACTGGAAACATCCAGGAACTTGGCCTGCATTTTTTTATCCAGCAGCTCTTGAGCCTCTAGCACTCTACCGACCCAATCACCCATCTCCTGCAACTCACCCAGGTGATATTTGATCTTTTGCATATCAAGCTTCAGCCGCTTTTCACTTGCTGTATCGAGCACGCTCAGCGGCGCTATAGCCGGGCAGCGATTGAATTGCAGTGTCTTAATCGGCAGGCGCGGACCTGGGTCATCCTTCCGCCGCCGCCACGCTTCGGCCAGCTCCTGAACCGAGAGCTTTTCAAACTTTCGCGGATTATACCGCAGATCAAACACCAAAACACCTTGCCGCTTGGAAGCTTCGGCAATCGTAGCGACAATAGTTGTTTTCTCGTACTCACTATCATACTTTCCTGATGTATATATGAACGGCTTGCCACTGAGTGCCAGTTCGGCAACTTTCTGTTTGGAGCGCATTTCCAGAAGAAAATCAAACAGCTTCGGCTGTAATTTTTTAATAAGCCGCGCAATGGCAATCGAAGCATTGACGTCACTCAAGGCATCGTGGGCGTCGGTATGCTCAATGCCGTTCAGCGCCGTTAACAGCTCCAGCCGATTGGTTGGCTTGCCCTTGACATCAAACGGCCACTTGATGCCTTCTGGCCTCAACGCGCGCGTCATGCGCACCAAATCCAACAAATCCCAGCGGGACCGACCGTCCTGCCACTGCCATTCATACGGGTCATAATAATTCCGATACAACATGTAGCGCATGAATTCATCATCAAAGCGCACCGTATTGAAACCCACCATGATTGTATCCGGCACCGCTATCGACTCATGGAAAATTTTTAAAAACTCTGCCTCGGTGATACCGTCTGCAACCGTTTGCTGCGGCGTGATACCAGTCACCAGGATAGCGTACGGCTCAGGTACGATGTCATCGCTCAGCTTGATGAGGTAATTATCCGGCTCACCGATAGGATTCAAATTCATATCGGTCCGCTGGCCGGCAAACTGCATTACCCGCTGCTCTCTCGGGTTTACGCCACTGGTTTCCAGGTCATAGAAATAAAATGTCATACCACTACATAGTATGGCTTCAAGGGTATTTATGCTACCGTCTTACGGCTCCAGGTCCCGGCTTTCAGAGGTAAAAATTGTCGCTGACACGTATGCCCGCTCAGGTAGGCGCAGTCGCTCACGAATCCACTTGGCCACCCTTCCGTTACGGAGGAACTTAATGTCCGCTTCTGCACTGTAGGCCACCTCCCCGACATTAGTCACGTACGAGACATATCCGTCCACATGTGCGTAGCGTTCCGTGCCACGTATTGCTTCTATCATGAAAAGCCCTACACCGTCACTCATCAAGAATGCCTTGATCCCCTCCTCATCCATAGCCATACGAATCCTATCGGCATCAGTAAGCCATTGCTGTTCTGGGATTACAGGCAACTTATCAGCGCTCATAACAAATATTATACAATAATTTGTTAAATTCTACCATTACTGTAACACCGCGTTAATATTCAATATCTCCGCTATCGCCGATGTGAATAGTCATGCCGGGCTCCATACCCTGGCGCTCAAGCTCACGCATGATACCCATTTTTCGCATAATATCCCGCAGGCGCTGGACCCCATCGGGATTCTCGAAGTCAGTACGCAACGCAAAGCGCTCAATCTTCTTGCCGGTTACAATAAATGCCTCGCCGTCACGCTCAATATGCCAGCTGTTTTCATCCTCTGTCAGGCGCAAGACCGGTAATTGTTCAGCCGCCTCAATCCCTGCTGACTCAGCCGCCTGGCGCTGCAGCTGCACCAGCTCCTTGACCTTATACAGCAGCTCTTTGACCCCGGACTTACTTTGCGCGGAAACTGCCCGAACCTCTACATCCTTTGGTACGACGCTTTGTAGCTGTGCCATTTTGTCTTGAATAATCTCTTCATCCAGGCCATCAATCTTATTCAATACCACAATCTGCGGCTTGTCTGTCAAATCCACCTTATACGATTGAAGCTCTTTCTGGATCGTAACGTAGCTCCCCGCGACATCATCCTGATATATATCAATCAAATGCACCAGCACCTTGGTGCGCTCTATGTGCCTAAGGAATTCATCACCCAGCCCCTTGCCTTCACTAGCCCCTTCAATGAGTCCGGGAATATCCGCAAACAGCAGACTTACCTCTTTATCAACTTCTACGACACCGAGATTAGGTCTGACCGTCGTAAACGGATAATTAGCAATTTCCGGCCGGGCGTTGCTAATAACTGACAGTAGCGTGGACTTTCCGGCGTTCGGCAAGCCAACCAAACCGACATCAGCGATCATCTTTAGCTCCAGCGTCGCAATAATTTTCTCACCGGGTTCGCCTCTTTCAGCAACTTTCGGTGCCTGCCGACGGGATGATACAAAGTGCGCGTTACCAAATCCACCGCGACCACCCTTAGCAATAACTGCCTGCTGCCCGTCTTCGTATAGATCAGCAAGTATCTGACCGCTTTCATCCTGCACGACCGTACCGACCGGCACCGGAATAATCAGGTCTTTGCCGCTTTTGCCATGCCGCTTTTGCTTAGATCCAGGCTTGCCTGATTCAGCCTTCAGCAGCCGCTGGTACCGAAAATTGGCAAGCGTATTCTGATTGCGACTGGCCTCAAATATGACATCGCCGCCATTACCGCCGTCGCCGCCGTCAGGACCGCCACGATCCACAAACTTCTCATGCCGGAAGCTGACTACGCCATTGCCGCCGCTACCTGCTTCAATCTCAACCTCAGCTTTATCTACAAACATATCTAATAGAGTACCTTTGCACACCCCTCTCGTCCAGAGATAGGCCTTAACATTACATAATCACCCTTTAATCC
Source organism: uncultured Candidatus Saccharibacteria bacterium (assembly GCA_964483035.1). Lineage (GTDB taxonomy): Bacteria > Patescibacteriota > Saccharimonadia > Saccharimonadales > CAYZZS01 > CAYZZS01. Next base: position 39,310 of record CAYZZS010000005.1, on the reverse strand, counting down.
GAAGCTCCTTTGGATTAAAGGATTACTTGCCCTTGGGAAGAGCAGTCCGGCAGTCGCCGGACGATGAGAAACCCTAGCCGGAGGGCACCAAAGCCTGCTTGGGGCCGCGCATGGGTGTCTCATTTTCTACCGGTAAATATACGCCTGATACATACTGGCCGGAACCCAGTCACTGTAACCGACCCTGCCGAAACCGGCAATACCGTTCATGTCTGAATACTTAATCATTGTCCCGTCTTCCGAAACTTCTTCAACGTACGCGACATGACCAAGGGGATGCATGCTCGTGGTTTGGGCAATTGCGCCGACCACTGGAGTCTGGCTGACAGTCCATCCGCTTGCCCGGGCAGCACTTGCCCAGCGGTTCGCATTACCCCAGTTATTCGGTACTGCAACCCGAGACGCCACGTAGTAGGTACAGTAACCGCGAACATACGCGTTCCCGCCGTAAATTGGACTGTTACCGAACGCAAAACCGCTGGCTGAAGCGTAGCTTCGCACGATCCTGATACTGCCGTCAGGAATAATGATCCGCTCCCCGACCGGCAGGCCGCTGAGCTCAGCATCATTGTACGCGATAATCTTATCCCTGTTGGCGTTATACTTTTGCGCTAAGCTGTCGGGCGTATCGCCCCCTTGTACGGTATAAATAATTCCGTTAACCCCCGGAAGCACCCAAATTTCTTTGCCAGCAGGTAATCTTTCACCGTTAATACCGTTCGACCAGCGAAGAGTATCAGAAGTAACACCGAACCTGGCAGCGAGCCCACTAATGGTATCACCTGGCTGTGTGACGTAGCTGATGATGTCCTTGCGCGACTTAAGTGCCGTCTGTACCACCTGCGGCTTATACACCAGCGCCTCTCCGGTAGAAACAATAGCCAGATCAATGTTGACCGAGTCAGCCTGGTTCGTTACCGCCACCGCCTGCTCGGCATCCATACCGGCTAACCGCGAAAGGTGCACCGCTATATCCGCCGAAGTCATCTTATCAAGCGGATTTGTCAAACTGCCTTCCCTATCAGTTACCGAGGAAAGCTTATCGGTACGAACGGCCTGACCCGAATCCGGATTCCGAAGCACAAAGCTAACAACAGCCACAAGCAGCAACACATTAACAGTCAACAGACCGTACTTGACGATGCGCTTACGATACTTCTTTACAAAACGCCTCAAGGGGCGCTCATATACTTTGCTTAAACTGTCGATGTTAAGCTTCTTGCTTAACGTATCATTGGTACGAATACCACTTCTCCTTGCGAACACGCATATCCTGCCTGCTTTTATTACTTATCGAATCTGCGTCTTACATAATGTTTCAGGCAGAACGCACCAACTGCTCCAAAAAGCCTGGTGCAAGCACAATAATAGCAAAGCTATGCAAGCTATGCAATTAAGCTACCCCTGTTAGCTGTGCATAATTAGTCAATATTACTACTGGCACGAGAGACAGAAATCACCTGATGATCAGTTGCCGCACAGCTTGGTGCAGTACTGCCTGGTTAGTGCCTCATGCTCTTCGAGAGTTTTCGAAAAATGCGTTACGCCATCATCACCCGACACGAAATACAGCCAATCCGTGCCAGCCGGATTTGCCACAGCTTGAAGCGAAGCTTCACTAATATTACTGATTGGAGTGGGCGGTAAGCCTTCATGCAGGTAGGTATTGTACCGTGAGTCGTATGTCAGGGATGGCTCCTCACCTGCCAGAATCGCACCGTACGGTGCAGTGGCGTCAGACTCCAGCTTCATACCAATCTGCAGCCGTGACAGAAAGACCTGACTCGCCTGCCGCTTTTCCTCGGGATCAATAACCTCCTGCTCCAGAATAGAAGCCAGAATAATACCCTGGTACACTGTCAACCCCTGCGCCACAATACTATTACGGACATCAGGTGTCAGACGGTTCTGCATCTCATCAAGCGAGCTGCGGATGATACTTTCTGCTGTCGTCTCAGCAGTCATCTGGAAAGATTCCGGATACAGGTAGCCTTCCAAGCCGACACCTTCAGGCTTTTCGACAAGTGCCGGATGGTCTTCGTAGTTCGACGGATCCAGAGCTGCGTCTACCTCTGGTTCATCAAACCCATGGTTGATAAGCGCCTGCCGTATCTGATCGATACGCTGCCCCGGCAGTATCGTCACCAAATCTTTCATAATTTCACCCCTGGTAATGATTACGACAATCTCCTGAACACTTTGGCTTGGAAGCAAGGAGTACGTCCCGGCCTGTAGCTCATTCTCTAGCCCGGCATTACGAACATATCGCTCAAATGCCCAGTCACTTCTAATCACACCGGCATCGGCAAGCAGATCAGATATTTCACTTAATGACGCGCCGAGTGGTATCGTCACCACGATCTGCTTTTGGCTAGCACTCACTGGCTTTAGGTTTTCTTGATAGAAGCGGTATGCACCGACTGCCGCACCGCCGAGCAGCAGACCGATTATCAGTACCAAAATCAATAGCAGCTTCGGCCAGCGTCGTTTTGGTGCCTGCATCGAATAAGCGCTCATACCAGCTTCTCCCTGTTTGTCGCAATATAATCCTCGAGTATATACGTGGCCGCCAGGCTGTCAATCTGCCCCCTGACATACCCTTTTCCAATCTCTTCTAGAGTCTGCTCTGCCTTTAGCGATGTGGCCGCCTCATCCTGATAAACCATCGGTACCGTCAGCCTTGGCTCCAACTGGCTTGCAAATTTGCGCGTGGCGGTTGTCTGCGGCGTATCCTGGCCCTCCAGACCGCGCGGTAATCCAATCACGACCAAACCAGCATCCTCCTGAGTTGCCAACTGCGCAATCTCATCATGTATCCGTTCGGTGACCTCCAGCGTTATCAGCGGTGTAGCAATATACACTGGCGCCCGAGCGATTGCTACGCCAATGCGCCGCCCGCCAATATCTAGCGCCAGCACATTTTTATTCGCCTGCATTCGCTTGATTGTCGTCTTCAAACACTACGTTTATCTTACCTACGTCACTCGGCGTGGAATACACCCAGAATGGACTGTAGTGCACCTCCACCTCCCCGATTCCGGGACGTTGTTCAATCAACCGCTGCGACTCAGCACGCTTCCGACCGGCAATTTCCGTCTTGACCTCCTCCGGATCAATTTCCGGTCCGGCTGTAGCAGCCACCTGCATAGAGAGTGTGAACTCACCGGTCGACTTCTTATCAAAAATCCGTATGATTGCTTCGTCTAAGCCGTCATCCAATATGACTTGCTTAGAGGTGTCAATCTTGCTGTGGACATCTGTTTCAATCAGCTCTTTGAGGTGCTCGATTTTGACACCCACCATTTTATGCACAACTACGGACGTTACCGTCACCTCGCTCGCCTCTTTACCTACTGCCGGCTCCGTTGCTATCTGCGGCTCAGCACTCTCGAGCGTATCAACCAATCCGTACAAGCCCTCCCTCTCAAGTTCTGCGACCAACTCCTCGGCTACTGATTCTCGCGGCGCAGAGTTATTCAGCTGATCCAGCGCCCGACTGACGTCGTCCTGGCTGACTACTTTGACGATTTTACTGGTTCCGCCGCTAATCTCACTGTTCGTTCCGTTCACGTTGCTAAAGCCAGAGACCGAGAAAGTCTTACCGCTCTCGAGGTTATATTTATCACCATTCTCAGCCGCAATAACATCGACGGTTTTCGTGGAGACGTTCGGAAAATCACCGTTCCTACAGCTACTGCCTATTTTCGCGCTTTCCATGACTGCCGCCTTTTGGGTAATGTAGTTATTTCCCCCGCTGCTCACTGTCGTACCGGCCGGTATCCTGACTTCCTCTTCCGAGCAATTGGTCAGCCTCAGCGTAACCTTACCTTTAGCTTTAGTTCCGTCATCACGCTCACCAGTGGCAGTTACTTTTTGTACGCCTTCCTTCTTCAGCTCTTTGATTTGCGCCGGAATGATGAGCGCCTCTTTATCAAGCTCCTGGGCTGAAGCACTAATTGATGCGGTCAGCGTACTGACCACCGTATCCATGTCGGACTTAATAGTCACCGTTGCCCTTGGCATGACCTTAAATGCCATATACCAGCCAGCAATCAAGAGTATCAGCACCAACCCACCAAGCAGCAGCCGCTTGCGGAAGGTGTCAAAATTCGGAATCTTGAGCTTCTTGTTCTTCTTTACCTTTTTAGAAGTCTTTGACTCGGTGGTTTTTTTGGAGCTCGCAGTATTATCTATCTCTATCGCCTCATCTTCCGGCGGCAAACCGGCCAGCTCACCGACACTCTTGGTGGCATCCAGCTCAGCATCCTCTTTCGCCATATCGACAACCGCTTCCTCTTCCTCGCCGACCTGTGCACTCGTTGCCGGAGGTGGCGGAACAGCTGGTTTTGATTGCGGCGTTTTAGCCACATACATGCCAACGGCTCCGGCTATCGGCATTAGTGCCGATTCCGAAGTAATCAGTACTACGTGCTTCTTTGCCTCTTCCGCGGTGCGCTTGAGCAGCTTCATATTCACGATACTGTGCAGTACAGTAGCCCGCTTTGGCAGCACCAGCGCCGCTATCCTGCCCTTGCTACTGCGAACCTTATCAATGATAGAGGTAATCTCATCATCAATATCAATATAGATAATTTCTTTTTGTGAACTGCTCATACTCTCAGTATTTTATCAATTCTTTCACGAATTGAGCCACTTGCACCCAAATCATCGGATTGCTGCAACGTATCAAGCCCAACCCTCAATAGACCCATAGCCGTAATGAAGGTGTGATCGGCCACCTGACCGCTTTTATCGACAATTCCGACGACCTGCTTCGGATTGATGTGCTGCACGATCGGCTTCTTGGAAAACGGCAGCTTGGAATACCAGTCCGACTCACCGAGACGAGCTACAAGCATATCCAACGAGGCACCACCGCCACACAGCAGTATCTTGTTAGGTAAATGATCAAGATTCGTAAATTCGCTGAGCGCTAGCTCGATACCACTTGCCCATACATCCAGTGTTTTCTGCAGTGCTCCCTCCAGAACCGGCCGCTTCGCTGGTGCCACGCGATTATCAGACAGAGCAACCTTAAGCTCCTCTGCATTCTTGTAGCTGATCCCTAACTCCCGCTCAATCGACCGCGTATAAGCCCGACCGCCGATTCCAAACATCTTCGTCCCCTGCACACCGCCCTCATCCAAGACCGCGATATCTGTCGTGCCGCCGCCGACATCCAGAATAACTGCGCTGAGTGTCGTGTTGGCATCGTCGCCTATAACGGAGCGAGCCACGGCAAACGGCTCAGCCGCCACCGCCAGCAGATCAAGATCCAGCTCTTGGGCAGTCCGCTCCAGCGCGCCGATATGAATCATAGGCGCAAAGGCCGTATACAGCTGCACCACCACATCCTTGCCCTGGAAACCGATAGGATTAGTTACCTTATAACCGTCGATATCTATATTCACCAACGCACTGTTAACCAGCCGGATTTCGACCTCCTTGCCGCCCATCTCCCAGGTCAGCTGTTTTTTGGCCTTTTCTTCTGAACGTTTCTGAACCAAATGTATGATCCGCTCGATTTCTTCGATATCCAGTGGCTTATCCGGAGCTTTCCGGGTTATACGGACTGTTGTAGTGGTCCCCTTGACTAACTCTCCGGCAATGCCAATGACCGCGGATTTGGCGGTCACGCCAGCCTGCTGCTCAGCTTCGTGCAGCGCCTTATCGCAGTTGCTTACGACTGCGGCAATATCGGCAATCGCCCCCGCCTGCATATCACTTACATCCTGACGAACACGACCCATACCCACGACTTCCAGCTTGTCGTCATTTACCCGGGCAATCAAAGCCTTCACATACACCGTCCCGATGTCCAGAGCAACAATGTGCTGTGACTTCGGTTCTGCTGGCCGACGCCCCGCCTTTTCGGCGACGGACTTCTGAAGAGCCTTAATCTTATCTAGCATAATCGTATTGATTATAGCACGCGCCTCGTGCTGGCATACGGCGGATTACAGCGTCTCATCCAGCGGTACGACCTCGATAACCTCGGCCGCGACAGCCCCAAACTGTGTGAACTCTACGCTGATGTACCTCGGCGGAGCTTCAATTGGCAATTCCAACTCATGACCGTTCAGTCGTTCCGTCAACACCACTCTGCCGAGCTCCGCCACTCGTTCCGCTTGCCTGCCTTTAGACTCCCGCTCCTTAATCCAGCGTAATGCCTGCTCGGTTTCTATCGGCTCGCCGTTGCGATAATATTTACCGTCAAGCCCTTTTACGGGCACGTTCTGCCACTCCGGCCGCTCTGGCCGGCCACCATTTTTATTCATGATAAGACCTTTTTATAGGTTAGGATTTATAGCACTCTACAGGGGTGATAGTAACAAAATTACTAAGAAGCATCAATCCGTAAAAATCTTACAAAATACTTCTATTAGGCCTGCTTAAATACACTATTCAAGGATTGCTTTGATGCGGCGGATACCGGCGGACGAGGCTTCATATTTTCGGCTGCGCCTTATGAGACACCCCTTCGGGGTTTCTCATCGCGCCAGGCTCGGAATAAATCCGAGCTTGGGCTGCTCTTCCCGATGCATTGCACTATTGGAGAACTGCTTTGATGCGGCGGATACCGGCGGACGAGGCTTCTTCTTTGGTGATTTTGAAACGTTTGCCACCTTCGAATAACTGCAGGGTGTGCTCGACGTGCGGACCGCCACAAATCTCAAAGCTGAACGGCCGCTCATCTGGCGGCGACTTCGGATCCTTCATGGAGTAGACCTTTACCGTATCACCGTAGCGGTCACCAAACTGACCGAGCGCTCCGAGCGAACCAGTCGCCTCTTCGGTCGGATACTCCGCCCACGTAACCTGTAAATCCTTGGCAATCTGCTCGTTCACGATCCGCTCCACCTCATCCAGCTGTTCGCGTGTCACCTTTTCGGGATGAGAGAAGTCGAATCGCAGCCGCTCCTCAGTGATATTACTGCCACGCTGAATGACATGATCGCCCAGCACATCTCGAAGTGCCTGGTACATCAGGTGTGTCGCGGTATGGTACTTTTTGTGCTGCAGTGTCTGGCCACCCAAGCCACCTTTGAACGTACCCTTGGCGGCAGTCTGGGAACGCTTGCGCTGCTCATCCATGAGCGCCTCGAATTCCAGGCGCCAATTGTCAGAGACGGTGATTTCCTGCTTATACGCTTCTTCAATACTTAATTCCACAGGGAATCCGTACGTATCATAGAGCATAAATACTTCCTTGCCCGTCAAGCCATCCTCGGTCAGCTTAGAGAACTGATGCAGACCCTTGCGCAAAGTCTGGCGGAAGGCCTTTTCTTCCCGTACCAGCACCTCGATAACCTCATGGCGCTTCTCGGCCACTTCCGGGAAATCCTCGTTGTACATATCCGCGATAACCGGCACCACCTCTTGTAGGAAGTTCTGCTGTATCCCTAAATCAAACGCAAACCTGATCGCCCGGCGCACCAGCCGGCGCATGACGTAGCCCTGCTCCTTATTACTCGGCTTGACCCCATCAACCGCCAGGAACGTTGCCGCCCGCAGATGATCGGCTATCACGCGCATACTTTCAGTGCTGCTGTCATAGTTTTTGCCGGACAAGCTCTCCAGCTTTTCTATAATCGGGTGCAAGACACTTACCTTGAACACATCCGGACTGTTCAATAACGCCGCCGCAATACGCTCCAATCCACCACCAAAGTCCACATTTTGCTTTGGCAGCTTTTCAAATCCGTCCTCCCGGCGCACATACTCCATAAACACCGAGTTACCAATCTCCATAAACCGGCCGCAGTCACAGTTCGGATGGCAGTGCTCGCCCCATTTGGTGTCGTGCTCAATAAAATCAAACTCATAAAAGACCTCGCTGTCCGGACCACCCGGCTCTCCCGGCGGCATACTGCCAATATCTCCGGCACGGCACCACCAGTTTTTGCCGGCATCATAGTAGAAGATCCGGCCGCCTTGCATACCCTTCTTGTAGCCGTCTTCCTCGGAGCCGATCTCTACCTCCTTAGCGTCAACGCCTTTGGACTTGAACAACTTTTTCCATATCTCTGCGCTTTCGGTATCTTTTGGAATATCGTACTGCTCATCACCCAAGAAACACGTAACGTACAACCGGCTTGGATCCAGCCCTACTTCGTCCACTAAGAATTCAAAGAACCAGGGCAGCTGCTCAGCCTTAAAGTAATCGCCAAGCGACCAATTACCCAGCATCTCAAAGAACGTCGTATGCCGGTTGTCGCCTACCTCTTCGATATCCTGCGCCCGCAGACAGGTTTGACTATTAGTCAGCCTCGTACCCTCAGCGTGTGGCTCACCAAGCAGGTACGGAATCAGCGGCTGCATGCCAGAACCGGTAAACAGCGTCGTTGAATCGTTATACGGCACTAACAGCGACCGCGGAATAACCGCATGCCCGCGCTCTTTAAAAAATTCCAAATAAGCCCTACGTATATCCTGTGCGTTCATTTCACTAATTGTAACAGAGGTAACTTGATTGACAAATCCCGTAAAAAGGGCCACCAAATAAAAGCGCCCGAACCGCCCCACTTAAGCTGCATTCGGGCGCTATTATTTTTATTTGTTTCATTGTAACTGCTTTTTGCTTTACCGCCAAGTACAAAGCTTAAGCAGTTTAAAATACAGGGACAACACTCCCTACTGCCCCTGCTTCATAGCCCTACCCGACTTGCTTAAAAAACGGCCCTGACAAAACAAAACTCTATTGCTTATTATACTTGTTTATGTTATAATTAATACATGGCTGAATATCTTCGCCCTGTTCCAGATAATTTTTCAAATCGTTTTGGCACGTCAGTCCCTATGGCCGTGGAGCCCATGCATTTCATGCCTGAGGAGAAGCGCAGCCTAGCCAAGCCTCTCTTTTGTGAAGCGTACTCCCTATCTCTCCTGGGAGACGACCCGTTTACTCAGGCACGGGTTAAGCGTGCTGAGGAGTATGCAAAAGAGCTAATATTCCTCTCGCGGCACGAAAAACAATTCAAACCGCACGGATCAAAGCTTGATATCGATGTACCGGAATGGGAAGCGCGCATGAAAAACTACTTTATCGCAATCGAAGACCATAAGCGCATGGAGCGGGAAGCCCGCAAAGAACACCACTACAACGAAGTCACGCCTGACAACCGCCGGCTCCTCGAAGCCCCCGAAGATAAATGGCTGCCATCCGGCTGGCTGGAAGCGCGCTGGCTGAAGAAATTTTATCGTAGAATTGGCGCAATCAGCACTCAGGCATCAATGCTATAGGGTAAATTTCAGAAGTAATCCATATTGGCATTGATTTTGCTTATGCTTTATGATATAATTGCCATTATGAGCGAATCATTCGGTCATCACGAGCATACACCTTATCACAACCCCTTCGAGCAATTCGAGGGTCTTAGTGATGACATGCTTGATAGCCTGCTTAGCAGCCTTGAGCCACAGCATGAACAGGAAGAAATTACAGGAGTTCCTGTCCAGTACAAGGCCATCCCGGCACTTGTTGACACATTTCGCTTTCATTCTCTTATAGCAAAGGAGGGTGATCCGGATACATCAGAACGCTTCGCGTACCGTGCGAAAGCACTGCGTGAGATTTACGACCTCGAATCAAGCCTGAATCCTGACTTTAATCCGGAAAAAAGTATCGGTATCCGCTTATACGATAGCAAGGATGGATACAGGCATCTAGTTAGCAATATCGACGATTACCTTTTATATTACAGAGAACCGTCGGAGCAGGCGAAGATTACTGACACATTCCTATCGATATCTCTCAATGAGCTCAAGCCGGATAAAATGACAGAGGAACATCTCAGAGACATTCGATTGGGCGCGCTCTACATAGTCAGCCCGGACATCATTGAATTACCTGATAAAATCAGGGCGCTGGAAGAAGAGCAAAACGAAAATTAAACAATAATACCGCCGCCTAGGACCCGCTCGCCGTCATAGATGACTGCGGATTGTCCCGGTGTTACGGCGCGTATTTCCTCAGACAACGCTATATGTAGCGTATTACCCGCTATATCTAGCGTACCAGGCACCAGCGGGGCGCGATATCTGGTGCGGATTTGGCACGCTGCGCCTGTCTTTGGGGCCGCGTTTATCCAGTGCACATCGTTAAGCTTCAGTTCCTTATGCCATAGCCGGTCGTCATCGAGGTTGGTTGTCACGTACACCTCGTTCTTATCCATGTCCTTGCCGACCACGTAGTACGGCAGCCCGCCGCCGACATTCAGACCGTGCCGTTGCCCGATAGTGTAGAAGATCGCGCCGTCGTGTTCGCCGATAGTGCGGCCGCCCTGATCAATAATAGCGCCGTGCTCCTGCGGTCCAAGCTCATGCAGCAGAAACTCCTTTATACCGACCTTGCCGACAAAGCAAATACCCTGGCTGTCCTTTTTCTCTGCCGTCACCAGGCCATACTTTTTAGCCAGCTCGCGCACTTGTGGTTTCTCAAATTCACCGATTGGCATCAGGCTCCGCTTCAGCGCCTCCTCATTCACCCGGTACAGGAAATAGCTCTGGTCTTTATTATTATCAATCCCGGTCAGCAGCTGTCCATCATGCACTCTGGCATAGTGGCCGGTGGCAATCATATCCGCGCCATCCTCCAACGCCGCCTCCAAAAACAGCTTAAACTTCACCTCCTGATTGCACATGATATCCGGGTTCGGGGTCCGGCCGGCTTTGTAGCCGTCTATCATGTAATCCACTACCTTCTGCCGGTATTCGGTCTCAAAATCGTACAGCTTGAAGGGGATGCCGAGCTGCACCGCGACCCGCTTGGCATCCTGATAATCTTCTTTCCACGGGCAGGCAAAGCCGGGCAAATCCTGGCTCCAGTTCTTCATGTACACGCCCGTGACGTCAAAGCCCTGCTCCAGCAGCAGGGCCGCAGCGACAGAGCTATCCACTCCGCCGCTTAAGCCGACGTAAACTTTTTTTGCCATAACCTGGCTATGTTAGCAAATTTTACGCTAACGGTAAACCGTCCTAAGGCGCTATAACCTCGGCGCTGTTTACTACGCCCGATAACCTGCCCGGCGGAGCACCCGGCGGTTATTGGCCTTGATACCAAAGACGATAGCTGCAACCAGCAGGATCAGACCGACAATTCCGCCAATGCCAGCCACTATCACCCACTGCGGAATGACATAGAATTCCTGGCTCACGTTGATCAGCTGACCGTCGCCGTAGCCAAGGTTGCCCTCTACCGTATACTTACCTAGTCCGCTAACCTTATCCAGACCGATATCAAAGCGCCTGACACTCTCCGGCAGGACGTTGCCGCGCGGCTCACCGTCATTCACTTCGTATTCACCTACGACTGAGCCGTTTTTCTTCAGGACTACCTTGCCGAACGGTTCTTCGTGCACGTCGCCGTTGTTCTTGAAGCGCACGATCAGATTAATGCCGTCGCCGTCGCGGAAATACTTCTTTACTTCATCATTCTGCCTAACCTCAAAGGTTTCCACCTGCAAGTCCTGCCGCATATCACCCGGCACTTCCACCAGCAGCAGGGATGCAAGGCTGGTAGCCACGGTCACGTTCGAGTTGCCGCCGTCTAGCTCTGCGGGAGCAAACCGCACTGCACCGTAGTAACCACCGGGCTGCGCGGTCTCAGGGATAGTAATCGTCACCGGTACCTCCAGCCGCTCACCCGGCTGCACGGTAATGTCGCCGATCGGTTCGATATAGCGCTTCAGGCTGCGGTTTGGCGCGTATTCGTCCTCCTCCAGCATGATGCCCGGCTTGCCGTCCTCGCCCAGCGCCGTAAAGTCATTGATGATTGCCCTAAGCACTGCTACATCCTGGGTCATGTTCTGCACATACACCGTGGTCTGCTGCGAGGCGCCCGCTTCTATCGATAGGTTGGTGCGCACCGGAGATATCCGCATACCGTTGCCCATGCCGCCTTCTTGCGCGGTAGCCACAATCGGGCTGCTTGAACTAACAATAAGCCCGGTTAACGCAATAACGGCAAACAGCCGCTTAACACTCTGTCTGATCACCTGGTCCCCCAAATACATTTATTAGTCACTTCAGGATAATAATAACAGAAGCTTTATAGCGCACAAAGCGCACAAATAACAACACTCCCCGGTATACGGGGAGTGTTTGATGATTTGATACAACTATCGGATTAGTATGTTCCGGTAGCGATCAAGATCATGCGGGTTGAGTACAGACCTGCAGGCGTGGTGTTGGATGCCGTCGCAGCAAATGTAATCTGGTTGTTTACATTATTGACCGGACCTGTCGAAGCTGCAATCTCGTCGCCAAAAGTGCTCGTTACACCAGCACCATCAAGCTTATAGTTGTCAGGAGTATCGATATCATAGCCGTTCGCTGCATCAACAGCCGTCGCATCATCGCCTGTGCCGTCAGCGACCTTGATACCAAAGCTCGCCGTACCAGCACTCATTAGTCCTGCAGCGCCGATTGCCGGAATTGCGTTAGAGCCACTCATCAGCGCGCCATTTGCAGTCGTGCTCTTCAGTCGGATGGAGACGCCGCCGTTAGCATTGGATGAAACTTGCGTATGTGCTGTGTCAGTGTAGATAGCCTGAGAGTCAAGGACTTTTGGATCACCAGTACCTAGCTCTACGGCAGGTGCATCAACACCAGAGCAGTTTGAGCCTGGAGCTGACTTGGATACACAGAAGGTCAAGGTTTCCTGGACACGGGCGTCTACAGAAAGCTGCGTGACCGCACTAAGGGCAAATCCACCAGTATCAAGAGCTGCACCAATGGTATTAGCGTTTGTATAGTTCCCTTCAGCACTATGTGTACCCTCGTAGGTATACAGTCGGGCATAGAATGTACCTGCGCTCGTTGGGTTGCTAACACCAGTGATAATGAAGTCTACCTGTGCTGATGCCCCCAACTCATCACCTGTGCCTTTATTGTATGCAACAGTATTGGCGTCCACTACAGTGCCTGTCCAGTTCGTAGTACCGGTACCAGCCGTAACATTACCTCCCACGGCAGTAAATCCGGTAGGTGTCGCACAGTCATCACCAGCAATCGGGCTTTCTGCACAGAACTCAACCACTAAGCTATCCGCACCTGCTGTCACATTCGTGAAGCTCACTTCGTAGCTCACGCCCGTAGCAGACGCCGTAGCGTTGCTCATTTTTATACTTCTATCGATTATTTGTTCTGCAGCAGCCGTTTGCGAGAGTACGGGTACCATTGCAGCAACACCCATGATGACTGCCATAGCACCATACACCGGCCGCTTCAAATCGAAACGCAATGAATGTATGTTCATTTTTTATGTTTCCCTTTTTGTTATTAGTATTAACAGTACTATTTGTACCATGCTTTCGCTTACAATGGCAAGAATATTTCAAAAAAGTCTTGACAAGTTTTCCACAACCAGACTAGAGAGCAGTTAGTTGCGATATCTTTGGGCGTCGCTTTCGATTTGCTTGCGCAGGACCGCAATCTCATACCGTCGCCCCAGCCAGAAGGCCGGAAATGCCAGTATCAATATCGCCGCGGCTGGCTGCCATATCACCTTTGTAACCGTATTGGTCCGAATATGAATACTGTCTTCCGGCACTGTTATGCCGCCGGTGGGCGAACCGTTGGCAATCGCCACCAGCTGCAGGAAGGCACTGACGCCGTTTACGTCCGTCACCTTTACCACCACATAATAGATGCCGGCATTCTTGTATACGTGATTGATATTTACATCGCCGGCAATCGGCTGGCTCACCAGTTGCGGCTCGCTGCCGTCACCCCAATCTATACTGAAGGCATACGGCCCGGTCCCGCCGGTCAGCTGCAAGGGCCAGGTTAGCGTCGTATTCGGATTAGCTGCACGCCGATGGAAGCTACTGGTAAGGGTAATGAGCGTGCCAAAGGCCTGGAAGTTGGCGTTATTGAAGAACACGCTCACCGTATTGGACGGCGGGCCTTCCTGATCCAGGTTGTCATAGACATAGGCAACGATATCGTTCTGGCCAAAGAACAGCGACACCTGGAGCGAGAAACTCCCTTCCTGACACATGGTAGAGCCCATAAAGGCATTGTTTACCAGCACCTTGACTAACAGATCAGTCGGGCAAAGACCGCTGACAGTCGCCACCGGCTGATCGTTAAAGTTAGCGCCATTACCGGGTGTGACGATTGTTGCACCTTGATCCGGCGGCGGCGCCGGTATGACGCCCTCTATACCAAAAGAGTTATCCTGCGGGTTTGGGATGGTCAACGGCGTAATCTGCGCATGCACGGAAGTCGCCAGTACCAGCAGGCTGGTTACGATCGATACCGCCGCCAATAAATAGGGCAATCTCATGAACCACGACCTGCTTTTATTTTTGCGCCACATATTACCATTATTCTACTTATGCTAAGGGTGTTAGTAAAGCGTAAGAAAACCGCCCCAAGATGGAGGCGGTTTCTATAGTCTGAACTTTCAATTAATCGCTGGCTTTGCGGAAGGACTGGCGTTTGCCGCCGCCGCTTCTGATGCGGTGGATCAGCAGGTAGATTACCAGCGCAATTGCCGCCAGCAGTACTGCTACCGCTATAAGGAACCAGACCGGTAAGTACCAGAAGGTAGCTGTTGCTGCAATCTCTTGCGTGCTGTTGCCGTTGATTCCGTAAAATGCAGCCAGCTGTGCAGTATAGCGGCCGGGCCACAGGCTTGGTTCTTCACATACTATCGCGTCATTTGAGCTTTGTTCTTCAGCACCACTTTCAATGATGCACGCCTGGAACCGACGGGTTTGACCGATAAGTGCAAGTTGCTTCTTGGGGTTAGCGTTATCTACGGTCTGCACAACCTTACCAAACATATTCTTTATCAGCACTCCGCCCACTGGTTGCGCCGCGACATCACCTTTATTCTCGAGCAAATATGCTAACTCTTTCGGCTTGGAGCCGACGAATATGGTCTTGAACTTACCAGCAGCTTCTCCTGGTGAAATCTCATATGCCCCGAAGTTCTTCAGATTTAGTATTTCATTAGCGCGGCCAGGAACGGTTATAAAGATGAGCGTTGCACCGGAAGTCGAGAGCGTCAGGTTGCCGCCGCCAACAGTCGTTTCTACCGTATATCGGACGGCGCTGTAATAGCTTCCGGCACCGTGGCCCTCGGGTATACTGGCGGTATAGTCTACGTACAGTGTTTCACTAGGGCCAAGAGTCACTCGCTCCGGTAGGTCTAGGAAAGGCTTTGCGGACCACGCCGTTTGCGGCTCATTCTCACCAAGCCTCAGTGCCGGTGTTCCGGTTTCATCCTTCGCACCGAAGTCCACTAGCTCAAGACTAAGGGTAATTTCCTGATCATTCAGCGGGTTTTGAATATAAAGCTGATCGGTTACTGATTCGCCGGGCTTTAGCTGCAAATCCCGGCGGGGAGAAATAGTAAGCGCTGCACTTTGTGCATTGCTATTCTGCAGGTTCGCACTAAAAACCATAGCCGCCGACAACACCATGATGGCAGCAAAAGACAGTAATTTCTTCATCGAATACTTCTCTTCCTCATTTGTTTTAAGTATTAGCGGTATTGTAGCATCAGAATGCAGCAGTGCAAATATAACTAACCGTTGTGCTATACACACCGGCTGGCTGATCATCCGGCACATTGACTATGTACGTTGTCGTTAGCTTCCGAGCCATGGTTACATCGTCACTCGTCGCCAGTACATCACCGCTGTTGAACAGAAAAATATCCGGTTGCGTGTAATCATTATTCAGCACCAAGTTTGTACCGCTCCCTACCGGATCGGCACCGGCTGGCGGCACGGTGTTAGCTGTCAGATTTATACGGAATTGCGGTACGCCCGGCGTAGATGGAGCGGCGGGCAAGCCCTCATCCTCCAACACTTGGATTCCTGAGGTCATCTTATGCCCTGCCATCACCAGCGCCAGCCCATTTGACGCATTGGTGTAGAGCAGCATCTCTGAAGTTGCATAACTTGTATAATCAGGACTCAGCACGCCTATATCAGCGACATTTCCACCCTCTAGTACAGAGCAGTCCTCATTCGGGATACTCGCTGCTATACAAAAAGTTAATTTAGGCGGCACCTGGGTAGCAAAGCCGAGCGCCATGGTCGTCGTTGCAGCAATGGAACCAAAGTCTACTAACGGACCTGTGCCGTCCGTAGATGCGTGAGAAGTCATTCTAATAAAAAACTCCGCCGGATCACCAGAAGGGTTCACTACATTATCCAGCCGATAGCTTGACTCCACCAGCGATGTCGGATCAGGCAAGCGGGTAAGTATCAGCTCATTCTGAGTCAGCGTATGGATACTAAAGCCGGTCTCGCCCGATTGATCAGTGAGTGCGGCGTTTGACCAGTCGAAACCTTCCGGCACCTCACACGGCAGCTGCGGAATCGCCTCCTTGCACACTAAGAATCGTAAAGAGCCGATATTATTAACCGTCGGATAAGTGAATGTTATGCGATAAAAAGTCGTTACTCCCGGCAGAGAGGAATTGATGTATAAACTACGGTTATCAAACCTAACAGCAGCAGCGCTCTGCTGTGTCACCCGTAAAACTACGGAGACAAGCAGAGCGCTGAGCAAGATTGCGGTCATTCGCTTGGCATGAGACGTTTTTTTGTCTTTGCTATTCATGCCACTATTGTACTAAGCTTATGCGCTATTAGTAAGACGGAACCGCGATGTAGCTGATGGTCGTGGTGTAAATACCAGCTGGGGTACTGTTGCTGATGTTGGCAACGTAGCGGACCGCAGCGGTCTCACAGTCGATAGCCCCTGTCGAAGCGGCAACCGGAACCGGAGTTGTGACACTGCCGTCATCGAAGTGGATCTGATTGGTGCCACCGTCAGCGTAGTTGGCAGCTGGGTCAAGAGCTGCACCTGTGAGGTCTATCTCGCTTTCGTCGATCACTATACCGAACTGCTCAACACCTACCTGGATAGTATCCTTCGGATTGACCGGGTTGATGTCGTCACCAGCGTTGGTGATGCTGTTCAGCGTATCACCGGAGTACAGCACCTGCGCGCCGTTAGAGGCGTTGGTGGCAATCCGGAAGTACGACAGCTCATCGTAGGTCTGAGTGGTGCTCAGAGCGTGGTTGATTGGGTCACCCAGCTCCAGCAGATTGTTGGTGGTCAGCGGGGCACAACCAGTGTCATCGTCGTTCGCCGTACCGACCGAGAAGTTCAGCGTTTCCTCAACGCGGGTTTCCAGGTTGATCTGGTTGGCGACTGAGGAGGTGACGGTGCCGTTGTCGACTGCAGTCGTCACATTATCGTCAGAATAGGTAACGATATGTGCGAAGAACGTACCGTTAGCACTAGGATTTACAAAGTGCCCGCCGGTGGTGGTGATTTCAATTTCATCACCAATATTCACAGGCACACCCACGCCAGTATCTGCAGCTATTCTGAGCTCCAGATAGTTGGCAGCCACATCAGTGGCTTCCAGAACCTCGTTGTTTGCAGGATCGACCGGGAGGGTTGTGTTCGTAACAGTCATTGACGTCACGTTTGACACATCAAAGCCAGCAGGTGCCTCTGCACAAGCACCAACGCCAACATAGCCAAATGCCGTAGTACAAAACTCAAGCGTTATTGACTCTATTGTATGTGCGGTAGCAGCCTTAAACCGGTAAGTATGCGTTACCTCTGCACTTGCTGCTGAATTTGATATTTGCAAACTACGATCGGTGATCATAGCTGCGGATGCTTTGCTTGTCGGTACCGCATAAGCAGCAACCGCAAGCAGCAGAGACGCGGCGGCACCAACGTACGAGGTACGCCGCAAAAGACTCTTTGCTTGTATCATCTCTTCTCCTTTTTTTGTTTTAGTTGATACAGGGGGAGTGTAGCATAAGCGCTTATTGTTGTACAAGATGCTTATCCACAGGTTTTTTATCTGATTTACTGTGCTTCAAAAATACAAAACCGTGCTGAATATACCCCAGATTTGCATTAGTAAATTGAAGGCCCTAGTAAGACGGAACCGCGATGTAGCTGATGGTCGTGGTGTAAATACCAGCTGGGGTACTGTTGCTGATGTTGGCAACGTAGCGGACCGCAGCGGTCTCACAGTCGATAGCCCCTGTCGAAGCGGCAACCGGAACCGGAGTTGTGACACTGCCGTCATCGAAGTGGATCTGATTGGTGCCACCGTCAGCGTAGTTGGCAGCTGGGTCAAGAGCTGCACCTGTGAGGTCTATCTCGCTTTCGTCGATCACTATACCGAACTGCTCAACACCTACCTGGATAGTATCCTTCGGATTGACCGGGTTGATGTCGTCACCAGCGTTGGTGATGCTGTTCAGCGTATCACCGGAGTACAGCACCTGCGCGCCGTTAGAGGCGTTGGTGGCAATCCGGAAGTACGACAGCTCATCGTAGGTCTGAGTGGTGCTCAGAGCGTGGTTGATTGGGTCACCCAGCTCCAGCAGATTGTTGGTGGTCAGCGGGGCACAACCAGTGTCATCGTCGTTCGCCGTACCGACCGAGAAGTTCAGCGTTTCCTCAACGCGGGTTTCCAGGTTGATCTGGTTGGCGACTGAGGAGGTGACGGTGCTCTCCACCTCTATGCTGGCATTAAGATTGTTTTGATCAGAGTGTAGATATATACGCGCATAAAAGGTACCCGGCGTACTCGGGTTGACGAAATGACCGCCGGTGGTAGTTATGGTAACGACATCATTCGCCACAACACTGGTACCGTTGGTGCTAGAGTCCAAAACCAGATAATTTGTTCCGACGTTCGGCGCAAAGCCGTCTCTATTAAATAAGTCTGAATCGCCGCCGCTTGAAGAAACCGTCATCGTAGTAACAGCAGATGAATCAAAGCCTATCGGCTCATCTGCACCGGCGCAGCGACCGGCACCTACGTAACCGAACGCAGTGGTACAGTATTCTATCGTAATGGCATCGATAGTGTAGTTTGTCCCTTTTGGCATCTTGAAGGTATAAGTATGGGTCACTTCTGCGCCAGGTGCTGAATCGCTTATTGCCAGGCTTCGCTCGTAGATTTCAGCAGCGGCTACAGCTCGGTTCAGCAGCGCAAACAAAGAAACAGATAATAGCAAAGTGGCAGCAATCGCAATATACAACATACGCTGCACGAGGCTTCTTATGTGTATCATTGCTGCTCCTTGTTGTGTTTTTTGTTTTAGCTGATACAGGCGCAGTGTAGCACACGTGTCAATAATTGTTAAGCTTTTTATTTATAGGATGGATCTTACTTAGAACGTCGGCACAATAACAGCGGAGATTGCCGATGTATAGATGCCGGCAGGCGTGAGGTTGGAGACATTCATAATAACCGAAAGTGTATAGATTGTATCGGCGGTGCTTTTATCGCTGCTGGCAATAATATCGCCGCTCTCGTACTTGAAGAGGTTCGCCGTATTGTAATCAACTGCAGGTGCACCAAAGGCAAATTCACCGCTTGGGTCAAATACCGGGTCGGCACCAATTTCCGGTGAGCTATTTGCCCGCAAGTTAACGCCGAACTGCTCCACACCAGCAGCCGAAGTACTGGGACTAGTCAGTGCCGCAATGGTATGTCCGACCTGCAGCGGCGGTGTGCCGTTCAACATCAATACGTAGCCGCTGCTCAGATAGCTTCGTACCCGGATCTGCGCAGTACCGGAGCCAGTCGTACTGGGATCAACCTCACCGAAATCCATAGCACCATTAGTTAGCAGCGCCTCCAGATAGGGCTCTGAAGTGTTAAATCCACCAATTGCTGCATATTCTTCGCTCGTCAGCGAGCCGTAGGGCATGGCACCTAATGCGCTCTGCGCGCCATAACTCTCCGAACTGGCACTGAACTGGCCGGCACTGTTAAAGCTTGCCTCTTCCAGCCGGTAGCTATTTGATGATGAGGAGGATTGTGCCAGCACCATGCCACCGGTCAATGAGAAAACCACAGCACTTGCGGCAGCAAAAATACCGGATTTCTTCCACGCATTCATTGCTTGTTATTGTGCAACATGGACCGCTAAAACACAATCCGTTTACGCTTTTTCATAAACTCTAGTATTATTGTACATAAGACTATCGCTATTCGTATGGAGCAACAAAACCAACAATCAGTACCAGAAGATGCCCTAGAGCAAGAACAAGGGAGTATCAACTCACTTGATGCCATCAGTGAGGGCAGCAAAAATGAGGCTAACGCTAATGAGGAGCAGCCGCAAGCTGACGAGCCAAAGCCGAAAAAGCCCAATAAAATCAAGGATTTCTTCCGCAGGATAAACGTTTACTTGCTGTTCTTCTTGTTACTTATCATCATTGCCGGAGCGGTATTTGTTGTCTCATATCTCAACAGTCGCGTAGAAACGCCGCCGCCAACAGTCTCGCTCGAAGAGCTGGCACAGAGCACTGCCGAAGAGCTAGCAACCATCGGCGAGGCAACCATCGGCGACCCCTCACAAATACTTAACGTGCAATCCAGTGCTGTATTCGGCGGGCAGGTACTGATCCGCGGTAACGCTAATATTGCCGGTAACTTGCAGCTGGGCTCCACCCTGTCCATCCCGAGTCTGACCGTATCTGGTAACTCAAATCTGAATGATGTCCAGGTCAACTCATTGGCAGTGGCCAGCTCTATGATGATCCAAGGCGACCTGACGCTCCAAAACGATCTAAATGTCAGCGGCAACACGACATTCAACGGCAATATTACCGCCGGCAGAATCGCCGCCAGTGAACTGATTCTGAGCGGTACCGGTGTCTTTGAAATTAATAATCACATCGCTGCCAACGGACCGCGCCCCAGCACCAGCAATGGCGGCAGCATCGGTACCGGCGGCACCTCATCCGTCAGCGGCTCCGACACGGCTGGTACGGTCAATATCAACACCGGCAGCAGCACCAGCGCTGGCTGCATGGCTACCGTGAACTTCGTACAGGAATATCGCGCACAGCCAACGGTTGTCATTACTCCGGCCTCAGCTGATGCTGCCCGGATCCAATACTATGTAACGCGCACCACCAGCGGCTTCTCAGTCTGCTCGGCCAATGCGCCGCTGACAGGCCGGGCGCTTAGCTATAACTATATCGTTATTGAATAAGTAGGACGGGGCCGCCGCAACCCTGCTAGACGTCTAGAAAGACCGTTACAGAATTATCCCGTACGTGCATCAGCCCGCGGGTAATTTTGAATGTGCGCTTCTCGTCCTCAATAGCCGTGTGCACTACGACATCACAAGTAATCAGCATGGTTATAAAATTGCGATGCCCCGGCAGAATGTCGAACGGACCGGATTCATTGACAGCAGAAACGCTTTTGGCCTCACCTTCAAAGTGGACCTTGAACGGCGCAAAGATCTTGGTCTTGAGCACCTTGCCTTTGTATTTCTTCTTGGGCTTGTCATTTGTTGCCTGCTTGGGCGCATCCTGACCGGCTGCAACAATCGGCTTGTCCTCGTTCATACTAGAATTTCTTCAATACCGTCAAGCGTCTGCTCCCGGGTAAACCGCTCGCCTGGCACGCCTGACATCTTTTCCATGACATTAAACTGCTGCGAGAAGTACTGGATCAGCTTTTTGGCCTTGTTGTAGTCGTCCCGGTCCTGGGCTGAGAGCTCACCCTCACCGATGATAGCAACGATACCTTTTAGTGACTCGTATTTCTGCAGAATAGCCTGTACGCGCACACTCAGCATATAGTGCCGCTCACCGACAATTTCTGGCGTCAAGAGACTGGAGCTTGTCTTGTTCAGGTCAACCGCGGGACGGATACCCTGGACGGCAATGGCACGCGACAGCACAATGGTCGAATCCAGCTCATGCGAAATCATCTGCACCGACGGGTCGGAAATGTCGTCTGCCGGCACGTAAATGGTCTGCACCGCGGTAATGGAGCCGTTTTCATTAGAGCTCAAGCGGTCCTGCAGCGACTTAACGTCAGAGAAAATCGTCGGCTGATAACCACCTTCCGAAGGAATCTGGTCGATAATGGTCGAGACCTCGTTCTTAGCCTGGACGTAGCGGTACATGTTGTCAGCGAAGAACAGAATGTCTTTCTTGTGTTCGTCGCGGTAATACTCCGCCAGCGTCACAGCCGCCAAAGCAATCAAGGCACGTTGTACCGGATTCTCGTTCATCTGCCCGAACCACATGCAGGTACTATCCAACAGACCGTTTTCCTTCAAGGTCTGGTACAGCTCATGACCTTCACGGATACGCTCACCGATACCGGCAAAGAAGCTCATAGCACCACTACCTTCGGCGACGTTGTTAATCATCTCCATCGTTAACACCGTCTTACCTACACCGGCACCGCCGATAATACCAATCTTGCGACCCTTCACGAACGGTGTAAAGAAGTCCAGCACCTTCAGACCCGTCTCCAGGATTTCCTCTTTACCAGCCTGCAGTTTGTTGCGCCGGGTAACCGGGCGGAATATGCTGCGCTTATCCATATTAGTCGCGTCTACCGGCGGCAGACCGTCCAGCGGCCGACCCATTGCATCAAATACGCGGCCGATCATAGCGTCGCCCACAGGAATCTCCAGACTCAAGCCCGTCCGCATAACCGGCATATTCTTCTGAATGGATCGGTCCGCCGTAATATTCAAACACACTGCTATGTCACCGCCCTCAAGACTGTCCACCAGAAGCGGCGTACGCTGTTCGTTGCCGACCAGCAATATTTCTTCAATAGCCGGCATATCCTCATCAAACTGGACTTTGATGACTAAATCTTTGAGTACCCGTATAACGCCTTGGTATTGCTGTTCTTTCATAGTCGCACCCTTGTTTTCTTAAGCCCGGCGATAACCTCTTTCAGGCGCTGGTCAATCATATTACGCTTTGCCTTATTATATTCCGACCGCAGCTCGCTCACTGCCTCATTTGCCCGCTCATTTGCCATACTCATAGCGCGGAATCGGCTGGCGGTCTGGGCTAGACGGGAGTCATATATCAGGTGAACCAGGGTCAGGCGCAGCATGGAGACTTCCATATGTGCCACTACCGCGTACGGTGTCGGCTCAAAGATATAGGTTGATTCAGTAATCAGATCCTTGACTGAAGCTTCCGCGACCTTACCCTTATTCTCAATCACTTCGCTTAGGTCAATACTGCGGACCGCCTGACTAGTCAGTGAAATGTAGTTTTCATAAAACACTCTAGTAGATTTGTACTGTTTAATCTGCTGGATCAACGGCTCAACGTTAATAAAATCCTTTTGCGGCAGTTTGAAATAAATCTTATACGGAATATCGAGCTGTTGCAGCTGCTGGGCACCGTGCCGGCCAATAACGATGATGTCATTCTTTTCCGGATCATACCGCTCACGCATCAGCCGTATCAGGCGCTGGTCAATATCACCGCTCAAACCTCCTGGTGCAGTGATAATAATGAATAACTCTCTGTCTATCGGTGCCTCATCTGGCTGGCGACCGAACCTAAAAAGGCCGTCAATCCGAATCAGCTTATAGATATTCCAAACTTCGTTGAAGAACTTATTAGATGTCAGTACCTGATTCTTGGTCCGTACGATACGCATACTGGCCAACCCTTCAAAAGCACTGGTCAGGCTGACGATAACGCCCATCGATTGTTGTTCAGCTAGAATTTCTTGCGGCCGCCTCATGTCTTAGCCTCCTCTTTGGGTGGTTCGGCCGGCTGTGCGGCTTCTTCTTCAGGCTTTTGCGGTTCTGCGGGCTTCTGGCCCTCTTCTGCTGGCGGCTGACCTTCTTTGCCTGGCTCTTCCGGCTTAGCCTCGGAAGCCTGCTGCTGAGCTGGCTGGCCTCCATCCTGCGCGCCCCCGCCGCCAAGCGCATCTGGACTATTATCACGCTCCGCAAGCTCCTTCAGTTCACGGCGCTGCCTCTCCAGCTTCTCCTGCTCCAGGCGGGCCTTGTCAGCCTCGGTCAGCAGACACTGCGCCTTGAGCTGATCACGTAAGGTATTGAAGTTACTGCTTTCATCCTCCGGCGATTCCTCCCGTATCTGGCTGGCGAACTCCGCCACCATTGACTTCAGCTTCGGCAGATCTATCATCTCTTCCGGCTTCAGGTTCAGGACAATATCGAGCATCAGCTGCTGACTCAACAGATCATAGGTCTCACCGGGAATCTGGTTCATGAGTGCATAGAGGTTACGCCCCTTCTCCAGGTTAGCCGTGGCCTCAGCTGAGAGCTCAGAACCAAAGTGTGCATATTCTTCTGCTTGCTTATACGCTGCAATCGCCTTACCCATCATTCCGGTTAATTTCTTCTGGCGGCTATTCTGGCCGACACCACCGACACGGGTCACACTCAGGCCAGTGCTGATTGCCGGACGCATAGTGTCACGGAACACAGCCATATCCAGAATCCACTGACCGTCAGTCATGGACATAACGTTGGTCGGTAGATACGCCGTGATGTCACCGTTCGGAGCGTAGACAATCGGCAGCACGGTCTGACTCTTGTGGTTGCGGTTCAGCTTACCAGCACGCTCCACCAGCGAGGAGTGGATATAGAAGGAGTCACCAGGATACGAGTCACGGCCTGGGCTGACACCGGCAATAAGTGAAATTTCCCGGTATGCTTGGGCATGACTGGTAAGGTCGTCATAAATCACCAGTGTATCCATATCGCAATACTGCCAGAGATACTCACCAAGCGAACAGCCGATATACGGCGCTAGGTAGTTCACAATCAAAGATTCAAACATAGTAGCCACGACCACGATAGCTGTATCCATGGCGCCGTTTTTCTGCAGCCGGTCCAGCAGCTGACTAACGTCACTGTGGCGCTTGGCAATCAATACATAAATCACAATGATATCGGTACTGCGCTGGTTAATAGCAATCTGGGTCGTCAGGGTTGTCTTACCACTCTTACTGTCACCCAGGATAGCCATACGCTGGCCCCGCACCAGTGAAAACATCGTATCTAGCACGGTCACGCCAGTCTCCAGCTGGGTGTCAAGCAATTCACGCTCGTACAGCATCGGTGCCTTATTGAACACCGGCAGTACGTCATCTGCCGGAATCGGGCCTTTGCCGTCCAGTGGTTCGCCGAATATTGTAACTACCCGGCCGATATAGTTCTTACCCACTTTAGTCACCAGCGTCGGGTGCTGGACAACCGCCACCATACCAACGCGCAGACTCTCCGTGCCAAGGTGCAGCACCACGACATAATCTTCGTAAATGTGATGTACGTAACCCTTGCTGCCATCTTCGAACTGAACCAAGGCATGCACGTTAATCGGCTGCAAACCTTTGACGCGCACCAAGAAGCGGTCTACGCCGACGATCTCGCCGACGGAGTGCCCTTTTGCGATCAGTTCTTCGAATTGACGGTTACTCATACTTTGGCAAACGGAATCCTCTTACGTAGCAGATCTTTTTTACTATTGAAAAAGGCCAAGATGCCGAACTTGTACACGTGACTGGGTGTTCGCACCTCACAGCCAGCCAGCAGGGAGGACCTCAACCCAACACGAACCAACGCGTACTGATGCAGATTATTCCGCACCCACGCAACAATCTGCTCCACCACATCTGGGTGCGGCTCTTCAGCAAACGTGATATGGAAGATCGGGCTGTCGCTTCGCAGCTGCCGGAGCCTGGCAACTAACTCCTTGCGGTGCCCCTCCTTCAACAGGTCGTAGCTATTTGCTTCAGCGACCTGTGCCAGTACGCTGCTGGATTTTGGCAGGCGCATTTGCTGGCCGCGGATCTTTTCAGCCCCTAAGGTGTTCTCGATCATCTCAAGTGCCCGTAGCAGCCGGGAGATATCCGAACGGCTCACTACGGTGGCAGGCAACCGAAAGACCTGACCAGCCGGTGCTGAAGCTGCGGCCTGATTCATGAATACATGTCCCTCTTCATAGCTTCTTTGTTCGCTTCAAGCTGCTCCATGATGTAGCCCATCTGATCTTCGAGCGCCACCCCATCACCAAACGCTTCCGCAAGATAATGGGTGACAACTTCGGTCATATGCTCTTCAAATGCCTGGATACTCTCGTGCTTCTGCTTCTCCAGCGCCACCTCAAGCTGCTGCGCTAGCTCGACACGCTGCTTGTCTACCGCTGTAATCGTCTTCTTAATGACGTCTATTGCCATTGCCTGGGCGTCATGCATCGAACGCTCGTAATTGGCAAACTCCTCCTGTAACTTGCGGCTGACCTCTTTCTTCATGTATTCGTTAATCTGCGACGTGGTCAGCTGCAAGTCCTGCTTTAAGAACATCGAGTTTTCACTGATAATCTTCTCAAAGTGCAAGCGTCCGCGGTTACGGAGCTCCTGGCGGAATTCCTCGTTAAAGACCTGTTCGGCGCTCTGAGTGGCAATACGCTCGTAGGTCTCGGTCTGCATATTGATGATAGTTTGCTGGATATGACTTAACCGGTACGTCATCCAAACAAAGGCAGCAGCCACCGCCGCCAGGCTTATTAACGTCAGTGCCAGCCACCATACTGTCATATCTTCCGCCCCACCTCGCTCATGCTTATAACTTTAGTAGTAAATATACCGCAAATGCACCGATAATTAAAACAATAAAGCTCGCGAAAAATATCTGTAGCAACGCCCGGATGATGGTATTGCGCGACAAAGGATTGCGGCCAATGGAGATTATACTGTTTCTAATTCCAGTAATAAGTATGACTAGGGCGATCATGACACTCAGTGCCATGACACCGACGCTGACATACAGCCGGACTGGGCTGACAGGCTTTTCAGCAATCTGCAGGCCAACTTCCTCTAGGAAATCCGGCAGTCGCGTCTTGGTGCTAAGAACGTCCGGATTATTGCGAATGTCGATTGCAACAGATATTAGCCCGATATTTACGTTCTGATACGGATCGCCGTTAGTATCTTTAAGCTGCACGGTCGTCAGCTTGCCATTCTGCCCGTCAAAACTCTCCAGCGCCCTGCCGAAGATCATACTCTGTTTATTGCTGGCCTTCATTGCCGTACCATTCAGCGAAGACAAAGTGATATTATCACTGGTGCTAATCGGCCCGTTCTCATCCGTCACCAGCACCCGATACTTGCCGCTTGTCGCCACGAACACTTGGTTCGGCTTGGACGAATCAGTAATCGTCAGCGGCTGCTCGCTGGGATCAATAACGACACCGAACATGCTCTCCAGATGCTGCTGTGTTGCCGCCTGAACCTTCGAAGAATCCTCCTCGTTTAGCTCAACGATAGTACCAATCTGAAGCTGACTGTCAGCACCGAAGTTCTGCGGAGCCGATTGTGCGCCGCTATTGCCTGCGTAGCCGGCTATCAGACAGACGCCCAGGAGCAGGGATGAAACGATTCTCTTGATTTTCATGGCTTGTTTGTATTCGTTGCATGCTTACGCTTATACTATAACGCTTTTACGCACTAACGCCAAGGCATTCGGCAATTGACTTTACCGTTGTCCGGACATCCGCCTCAGAAGTGCCCCGCCCCATAGTAAAACGTAGGCTGGCCTGGGCGTCAGCATCACTCATACCCATCGCCTGAAGTACATGTGACGGGTCTTCGCTGCTGGCAGCGCAAGCCGAACCGGTCGCACACTGTATGCCACGCTCATCAAGCTCCATCATCAACCGCTCATTATCCATTCCCGGGATTGTAACGTGCACGTTGTTGGGTAATCGGTTTTTCTTTGGACCGTTTACGATTGCTTGCGGCACCTGTGAGGTCAACTCATCAATAAACAAGCGCTGAAGCCCACTCACCCGCGCAGCTTCCTCCCGTCGCATGTCCTGCGCCTTAGTCAGCGCTTTCGCAAAGCCTACAATATTAGCCACGTTTTCCGTACCGCTCCGCAGCCCGCGCTCCTGACCGCCGCCTAAAACCAGCGGCCGAAGATCGATACCGGCCTTTACATACAGCGCTCCGCACTGTTTCGGGCCGTACACCTTGCCAGCGTTTATCGTCATCATATCCACCCCGAGCCGTGAAACATGCAAATCCAGATACTGCCCCGCCTGACAGGCATCGGTATGGAACAGCAGCGGTAACTGATTGCCTGACCGGCGCCGCTCAACCCGAATCTCAGCCAGCAGGCTGGCGATTTCTCGGATAGGCTGGATAGAGCCTACTTCATTATTTACATACATGACACTAATCAGCACTGTCTGCTCGTCGATTAGTGCCTGAAGCTTCGTGACATCAACCACCCCTTCGGCACTTACCGAGGCACGTTTATGCTTAAACAGACCAGCCGGCTCCAAAACCGAGTCATGCTCAACGCTGCTCGTAATAATATTGGCACCTGGGTGGGCGCGCATGATGCCCTGGATTGCCAGATTATTAGCTTCGGTCCCACCGGCGGTGAACACTAGCTCCGCTGGACGCGCGCCAAGCAGTCGGGCAACATCAGCCCGCGCCGCTTCAAGATCCTTGGCCACCTCATGGGCTGCCAGGTACCCGGCCGACGGATTGTAAAACCGCCCCTCAAGAAATGGACGCATAGCCGCAAGCACCTCGCTATCGAGAGGCGTCGTTGCCGCATAATCCATATAAATATTCTGTTTCATAAACATACTCAGTGTACGGCATAGCTACCGCCACTACCTACCCTTCTGACACTTCGTGAGATATGGAACCTTAAGCGCGTTGGTAGATTTCAGACTTGACCCGCTGGACATACATACGGGCCGCTTCACGCAACCGACGGGCCTCTTCAATAGAAACCGCCTGGTACTGCTGACCGTCCTGAGCTTTCAGTATCCCATTCGGCCGGATATCGTAGCGAGTCGTCTTGATCTGCAGCTGGCCATTCTGGTCCAGCCACTCCTCGTGCCAAATCCAGGTATTGCGATCCAGGCAGAAGAACTCACGGCGGCCGTCTTTATCAACCGGACCAAACAATGTGCCGCCCAACTTGGCCTCATGGCGTATAAGGTTCCGGTATAGCTCAGCACGGCGGTTCTGCTGCTTCTGTGCAGTCATGTTCGTAATCATCTTTTTGAAAATCATGCCGCCCTCTCCCCTTCACCGTACCACTCCTTGTACAGACGGTCGTTTTTATCAATGGCCACGACATTATCAGTCTCGCTATTCGGATTTAGAAAGCCGTTAGTAGCAGTTGGCGCAGCGTACAGTGAAGCTTGTGATTGAGCCTCCTGATCCTCATGGGCCATAGCTACAGCCCGGCGGGCGGCGTCTAATTCATCAGCAGGCTCCTGGCTAGACTCTGCAGCTTGGCGCTCCGTGACTTCAGCGGCTTGCGACACTTCTGAAGGTGCAGCCTGCTGAGCAACTGGAGCTTCGCGACGGGACGGCAGAGGATACTGTTCCATGGATACGACATTCGAGACTGCCGGAGCAGCAACCGGATTCAGCCGAGCGTTCATCTGCTCCATATAATTACCGGCCTGCTCAATGCCGAACAGCCCGCCGTCAAGCTCTGCCAAGCGGCTATAAATAACCTCACTGACGACACTTTCGCCGTCAAATGACTGTTCAGCATTATTAGGATAAATATTCATAAGCTATATCTTAAAAAGTTTACGTGCGTTCATGTTCGCTGCGGCAGCTAACTGCTCGAGCGATTCGTTTCTTAATTCAGATAAGAACTCCGCGGTTACCCGCACATGTTTAGGCTCACAGATTTTACCACGAAAAGGCTTGGGAGTCAAGAACGGCGCGTCAGTTTCAAGGAGTAATCTATCTAACGGAACTGCTTTAGCGGCCGCAAGCTGCTGCTCGTCTCTCGTGAAGGTCATAATGCCGTTCAGACCAATGTACAATCCGCGCTGCAGTGCGTTATCTACATCCTTTTTCACCGAAGAAAAACTGTGCACTACCCCCGTAAGGCCTGGATATTTGTCAAAGATCGGCCAGAAATCGTCGAACGCGCTGCGAATGTGCAGTACTAGCGGCAGACGAAGCTCGCTAGCCAGCGTCAATTGAAAGCGAAGTATCTGTTGTTGATCTTTTTTTGAGGAGTGCATGTAATGGTAATCCAGTCCTGTTTCGCCGATTGCCACAACCTCTTTCTCGCTGGCCAATTCACGGAATTGCTGCAAAGCGCCATGATCGTTCACGTACACCGATGCCTCATGCGGATGCAATCCAATGGTCGCCCACACATTCTTGCGCCGCCTAGCGAAATCAACACCAAGCTTGCTATCGGAGAGACTACAGCCAACACACAACAGACGGGTTACGCCCGCTTCTCGGGCACTATCAATCGCCTCATCGGGATCTATCCCATAATCCGGAAAATGGATATGGCAGTGCGTATCGAATAATTCGATACTTGCTGCGGTTCGGCCGGTCTGATCATTAACCTTGTCCATTGCTCAGCCTCGCGCTATGCCGTGACAGCCGTCTCTTCCTTCGGGAACAGTGTCCCCTCGAGCGGCCGGACGACACCTTCGCCAAATATATGCACGATTTTAGCCGCTGTGTCCGGCATAAACGGCTCTAGCAGATCAGCAATCTGAAGCAGGCTGCCCGCCTGATAGGCCAGCACTTCCTGCAGGTGCGCCATATCGCCACCCTTAGCAATACTCCATGGCTTCGTCCTTTCGATGTAATGGTTCAGGCTGCGGACACTGTCCCAGACATGCTCCAGCGCCCGGTCAAAACGACACTCCTCCAGCGCATCGAGATATGGCTTAACATCATGGGTTGATGGCGGAGTATTTCCGATGATACCCTTCTGATATTTCATAATCATCGCCAGCGTTCGCTGCACAGCGTTACCCAGTTCGTTGGCCAGCTCATTGTTGTAGACTGTCTCAAACCGCTCCCACGTAAAATCACCGTCATCATAGGAAGGAATGTGCCGCAGGAAGTAGTAGCGAAACGCATCGGCACCAAAGCGGTCAATAATCTCTCGCGGCGCCACGACGTTCCCGAGCGACTTACTCATCTTACCGCCATTAACGTTTATGAAGCCGTGGGCATAGACTGCCTTTGGCAGCGGCAAGCCCAATCCCAGTAACATGCCAGGCCAGATGGCAGCATGAAAGCGCAGAATATCCTTGCCGATAACCTGGACATCCGCCGGCCAGAACTGTTTGAAATCACCATGCTCAGGATAGCCAAGCACCGTGATATAGTTCATCAGCGCCTCGAACCAGACGTACATGATTTGCCCCGAATCACCCGGCACCGGTATGCCCCAGGAAATCTTGTCTTTCGGACGGGATATACTGATATCCTCCAGCCCTTCACTGAACACCTGCAGTATTTCGTTTTTACGCGTCTCCGGAATAACTTTCAGCGTACCACCTTCAATCGCCTGCTGAATCCGCCTGGCATATTTTGAGAGCTTGAAGAAGTAATTCTCCTCTTCGATCCGCTCATATGGCTTGTTGTGGTTAGGACAAGTACCGCCGTTCTCTTTAGCGACCGCCTCAGTCACAAAAGCCTCACAGCCAGTACAGTACATGCCAACGTACTTTGACTTGTATATGTCGTGGGCCAAATTCTTCCAGATAATCTGTGCACGCTGCTCATGCCCGGCGTCGGTAGTTCGAATAAACCGATCATTACTGATGCTCAGCTGCTGCTGCAACTCCCGGAAGGCAGTACTCATCTTGTCGGTCAGCTCCTTCGGAGTTAGGCCGAGCTCTTTGGCGGTGTCAGAAATTTTGCCGCCATGCTCGTCAGTTCCTGTGCTGTAGAGTACCGTCTTGCCCTGTTTGCGGGCGTGCCTAGCCAGCACGTCGGCCATGATGAACTCCATGGCATGCCCGAGATGCGGTTCACCATTCACATACGGAATCGAGGTCGTAACATAATAATTCATAGTCTGATTGTACCTTTGTTTAGGTTAGGATTAAAAAAATAAGAGAGAAATAAGAAGTCTGCCCTAGCAGGGCATCATCAGTGCACAGACGCTGGTGCAGGAACGATGGCTTCTCATAATTTTATTAATTATACAACGCTCCGCCGTGTTGCGCCAATCAGTGTGCACCATATTCTTCTTCGTATATCGCCAGATGCTCGCTACTGACTCGCCGCGCTTCATGCAGAATGCCGACCATATCCTTCAGACTAAGAGCAGTGCGGACCTCCAGGCCTTCCCGCTCCAGCCGCTCCCGGCCGCCCTCCATCCTATCTAGCATTGCAATTAAGCCGACGGGTAGCAACCCTGTATTCTCCAGCGTCCGCGCACCTTCGCCAGCCGACTCACCCGACGTAATGACGTCATCGAGCATCACTACCTCTTCCCGGGCATGCACGTCACCGTGAACAGAAGCTGGCATACCATGATCTTTCGTACCGACCCGACCCCACAGGGTAGACATATTAGCAACATACCCGATTGCACCGGCCAGTTGTGTCATGGACTGCGGCAAAGCGTATAAGTGCTCGAACGAGTGCGGCAGCTCATTAACTTGATAGACGTAAGCGTCGACCGCCAGACGCCGAATACGCAGCTGCCTGGAGAGTGACAGACCTGACCCCTGATCCAGGGACATCAGACCTCGCTGATCATAGTAGATTCGAGTCAGCCTGCCGCTCTTAGTTCGTACCGGCTCTTCCAAAAACTGCAGACACCCGCGGTCATACAACCCAACTGCCAGTTCTTCACTCCGTGCAAATTCAGCCATGACTCAAAATTTGATTCTGTCCTCTACAGTCTCATTGACCAGCAACGTTCGCTGGACCGTTGGATGTATCAGCTTATCATAGTACTCCTGCATGAGAGGCCGGACTTCAGCTTTTCGGTATGCCTGACGTATCAATCGGGAAATATAGCGCGGAAGCTTTTCATCACCAAATGTTACGGTCTCAGGTATCAACATCGGTCTAATCGTGGTACGCATCGATAGC
This sequence comes from uncultured Candidatus Saccharibacteria bacterium, assembly GCA_964483035.1. Taxonomy (GTDB): domain Bacteria; phylum Patescibacteriota; class Saccharimonadia; order Saccharimonadales; family CAYZZS01; genus CAYZZS01. The sequence continues at coordinate 6,630 of CAYZZS010000005.1, read as the reverse complement.
GCCCCAGCGTACTGGTATGGTGTTTTGCGCGGAACCTCCACCGTATCACCTGCCTCAACAAAGTGCCAGTCATCCCCAACCAAGATATAGCCGTCGCCCTTTTGTATCGTAATATCAACATAAGACAAATGATTGGTTATCACGTTTCCCCTGCCGCGCACTTCAACGCGCGCAACAGTCTCCTGGGGCTCATTGCTAAGAATCTCGTAAGTCAGGATATCCGGATTATAGCCTCTTATTGTATAACTGGGTTCGCTCATGTTGGAACAAGTATGCTACGTATCCGAGTGGCTCGCAAGATGCCACAACCCGCAGTGACGACAGCGGTAGGAATTCAGCTCCGCTCCATGCTGCCACTTGGCGGTCAGCGCTGCGGCGTCAGCTGCTTTTTTGGAATCAAACGACAGCTTGTCACTGCATGGCAACGGCGCATCATCAGACATCTTCCAGGTATTCCTTGCACAACCGGACAAAAACAGCGTTGGTCCAGCCAAAACCGGTCTGTGACGGATACACGCCTTCTTGCGGTTTTTTGTTCGGCTGCACGACGTTGTACTTCTCAAGGAATTCACCGTGGCGCTCATACCAGTCAAGATTGGTCTTTAGCCACTTCAAAGCTATACGTCTAGCATCCTTGTGGTATCCGTACTTCCGAAGCCCTTCAATAGTTATCAGATGCAGCGGCGCCCAGCCGTTCGGCCGCGTCCATTGAGTCTTTAGGGAGCCGAACATCGAGAAGTCGACCATGGAACGCATTGTCGTTGCCAGGCCGCCCTTTACTTCAAACTTCGATAAGTTCTCCACCATTCTGGCGGCCTGCTCTTTGGTCGCCATACCGGACCACATGGTGTAATACGCTGCCAGCGACCAGACACTGCCCTGCTCTTCTTTTTGGTAGTTATAATCAAAGTAAAAGCCGCGCAATTTGCCCCACATACACTTATCCATGGCCGACTTGCGCCGGGCGGCCGCCTTTAACCATTGTTCCGCCTCTTTTTTATTGCCCGCCAGCTCTGCCGCCCATGCAAAATCCCGTTCGTACTTGTACAGCAAGGCATTGAGATCAACCGGCAAAAAGTCCAGGCATTTTCGCTCAAACCGAGTCGTCATATCCCAACCGCTTTCGGCCTCAGCAAGGTCATGCAGGACATTGATGTCGTAGTACCGACTCAAGCCCTTATGAACCAAGTGCCAATTCGGATGCCTGTCACCCATCCAAACGTTGTAATACTCCTGCTTTGCGAGCTCAATCCGTTCAAGTAGCCACTCCAGCGGCTTCTGATAGCGCTCATATACCAGAAAGATATAGCTGGTCAGGATCGGCGGCTGCGAACGGCTGGTCATGTACATCCGGCTGGCGTTTGGAATCAGACCGAACCGCTTGAGCAGATACATAAGGTTTTCCAGCATCCCCTCCACCAGCTCCTGGTGCTGCGGACCAATCAAGCCAAGAGCGATAAAGTATGTATCCCAGTAATGCTGCTCCTCGAAGCTAAAATGCTTCGTCATGCCGACCGCCGGCACGACATACGGGTACGGCAAGCCTATCAATGTACCGTTATCCGTCGGCTGCTGCTTTACCAGCTTGGGCCAATATTGCTCAATATACTCAAGCGCCGGCCTGATATCACCCAGTCCGGTTTCCTTGCTGGGCACTAACACCCGCGCCAACCGCTTTGCGCGTCGAGTTACTTTATTGGTAATCATAATCTCTTTCAGCGTAGGCCATAGTCTGCCGACACGTCAAGAAACATTGTTTATTCCGCTACTAATGGCCCGATTTTCTCTAGCTGCTCAAGCTTGGACGTACCGTGCGGAGCATGAGCCATCGCATCGGTCATATCCGCACCACAGTATGCCATACCACCGGATGTCTGATGTTCGCCGCCTTGCCACAGAGAAAACCCTTCGATCTCATAAACTGTACCGCTAACAGCCACTAGACACGGCCGCCCGTCTTTTCCGTCCGACTCTGCAAGCTCCTGTGCGGTCACATTCCGGCTTGCTTGCGAAGTGCCAGTAGCCGATGACTGACTGTCATCTTTTGAAGTAAATATGACTGCCGCTCCCACCATAGCAACAGCCACGACAATACTTGCAATAATTATCGCCGGCTTTGCCCCGCTCTTTATTTGGCGCTCTTCGCGCTTTTGATTCTGATCCCCCATGAATTACTCCTTATAATGACTCGTAATAATCCTTAGCCGTTATAGTGCACGCCTGTCTCAGCTGTTCGGTATCGAGCGATCCGCAAAGCGCCAGACCTTCTGCATCGCTGCGGAAGTACGAAATAAAATCCTTGACCGCACCAATGATGCAATTCTCCTGGGCGTGAGCAGTTTGTCCGAGCATACACTTCTGCTTGGTCAGCACCGGGTCACTGACCGTACTGCCGGAAGCATCCCGGCCCAAACTCTGGTAGCAGATCGCATCGTATGGCGCCTGCACCTCCCTGCACAGCTCGAACACCCGGCTGTAATCCTGATTGACCACCACCAACGCATGAGATGTCTGCATCAGATAGCATTGCGTCTTATATTTGTTCTCGACTTCTGCACATGGATACATCGGCTCCGTATTGTTCAGATACTTGGTCTGGGTATCTTCACTTTGATACGCCATAACGTTCTCCATAAATACGCCGCCGTAGCAGGACTCCCGCTCCCAGTAGTCATGCAGGGCATCGCAGGTGCTCAGCGCTGTAAACAGTTCATTGGACTGTACGCCCATAAAGCCATGACCAAGCCCGTGCACGCAGTTATAGTGATCGAAACCGTAGCGAGTATCAGGCGAAGATGAAAGGCTGGCACAGATGGTATTTGCCTGATTCTTGATATTTTCATAACCCAACTGGGCAGCAATCTCCTGCATAACCCCGTGATGATAGCCCGACCAGCAGAAACTGTCGCCGTATTTGTATGCTTCCGCTACATCCGGATAGCGCTTCGCACCTGCCTTGCCAATGACGTGCGTCAATTGATGGCATTGTGCCTGTACATACCTGCTTTTCTCATAGTAACTCTTCAGATCATCAAAGGCAGCCTCGACACTTTCGTGAGCTACCAGCGTATCCAAGCGCTCCCGATAGCAGGCAAATTTGGCCGCCTCCTCGCCGACACACTCGCGCAAAGTTGCTTGAACTCCCGAACCCTGCCCGCTGTTGCGCGCGATAATAACGCCGCTGATTGTGCCGCCAAAGAGCAAGATTACCAGCGGCAATAGCCACCAGGGCAGTGAACTTATTGCAAGCCTCTTCACGTTAATAAGCTTACCATAATACTTTTAGACTACTGCTCGCTCCGTCGGTCCGGCAAGGGCGGATGCCGTAGTGTCGGATAAAACTCACCTCCCTCCTCCCGCTGGTTTTCCCTATACAGATGCAACGTCAGCCAGCCATAGTACAGTACTGCAAGTATACAGACGAACGATAAGACACCGTAGATCAGCCCGCTTCGGCTTCCTTCTTGGTCTCTCGAACGCCGGCCGAGCAAGAATACCGCCACGAGGCCCACAACGGATACCAAAAGTGCTACCGTCGGATACACCAATGACCGCTCATCCGGCGCATGAGCTATAACCGTAAACATATCTCCAGTATAGGACATGTGTCGAACAAAGGCTGCTAATCGTCCAACACACCCAACGCCTCCTGGTCTTGAGCCATGCGCGCCACTAACTGCACTTGTTCGTCGCTGAAATTTAAGTCATCCGATGCCGTGATAAATCCTCGCTCCACCTGACACACCCAGATGAATGGCTCGCGCAAATTCTCACCAGTACGCGGATTTACCCGCATCAGCAGCAACTCCGCCCCATAAAACTCCCGCTTCACCTCGTCGAACATCTGCGCACCTTTAAATACCGCCAGCGGCAACTCCGGACCGGCAAACTGCAACTGCAGCCACGACTGACTTACCTCATTCTCATGATCGAACAGCTCGGCCGATTCACGAATAATAGTATTGAACGTTTCGTACAAACCTGCTGATTGCATCAAGTCCGAGTAGCGCCGCAGTAGCCTTTGGGCCTCCGGAGTCAACCAGCGATCATTTCTGATTTCTGGACTTTGACCAGCTCCCCTTTCATGCTCTGCCATGCCAACACAGTAGTACGAACACTGTAATGCCTCTGTAACATTTTTCACTTACCCTAACGGCTAGTCTTACGACGAAACAGGTAACTGGCCAGTGGAATAGCGACTACCAGTATGCCGACGCACCAAAGCAGCGACATCCAGGCGTGATTACGAAGCGGCGTACCGATAAGCAGCGCTCGGATAGCGTCAATAACCTGCGACACCGGCTGATTATCTGCAAAAATCTTCAGGTACTTCGGCATGCCTTCCGTTGGTACGAATGCGCTACTGGCAAAAGTGAACGGAAAGATAAATACGAAACTCAACCACTGCACCGCTTCAACACTTTTCGCCAGCAAGCCCATAATGGCTGACAGCCAGGAAAAGGCAAAGGTAAACAGCATCAGTATGCCGAATACCGTAATCCACTCCATGATACTTGCATTCGGACGGAAGCCAACCGCCAGTCCGACCAAAATCATAATGACACTCGAGATGGTATTGCGGACCAGATCCGCAACTGTGTGGCCGATCAGCACCGCAGAGTTCATCATCGGCAGAGATTTGAATCGATCAATAATCCCTCGCTGCATATCGGTTGCCACGCCCAGCGCAGTATACGAAGCACCGAAAGCCGCAGTCTGCACCAGAATACCGGCCATCAGGAAATTGACATATGACGGCCCGCCGGTGTTGATGGCACCCCCGAAGATATAGCGGAATAGCAAAGTAAACATGATTGGCTGAAACGCTACCGACATCAGCTGATCAGGGTTCTTAATGATGTGCAGGATGCTCCGCTTGATCAGCACCAGTGAATCGCTGACCATCCAGGCAACACGCCCCCTGCTCTCCGCCTCTACACTTTTAGTAAGCAGTACCGCGTCCGCCATTATTTCTCCTCGCTTTCTGATGAAGCCTGATGGCCTGTCAGGTGTAGGAATACATCATCAAGCGTCGGCTTATGTAGACTGAGCCCCTCGACTTTAATCCGTGCCTCGGCCAACTTATCCAGCAGCGCCTTCAGCTTGCGTACGCCGCCGTCATGCGCAACGCTGAGTGTGTTGCGCTGATCATCCGCCACTACAAAATCCTTGCCAAGCACTGCCGCGGCACGCTCCATATCTCGCTCGTCTGCAAACGTAAATTCAATCCGCTCTTTGCCGACTCGCTGCTTCAGCTCATTCGCTGTCCCCTCAGCAATAACTTTACCCTCGTCAATAACGACAATCCGATCCGCCAGTAAATCAGCTTCTTCGAGATATTGAGTCGTCAGCAGTATTGTTGACCCGCCGGCCACCAGTTTTTTGATAATATCCCACATCGCCAGGCGTGACCGCGGATCTAGCCCGGTAGTCGGCTCATCTAGAAAGATGACCGGAGGCGTAGCAATTAAGCTAGCTGCCAGATCAAGCCGCCGACGCATACCGCCGGAGTACGTTTTGACCGTCCGATTCGCCGCATCTACCAAATCAAACTCCTTCAGCAATTGCTCGCTGCGCTCACGGGCATCTTCCCGGCTCAAGTGATATAGCCGCCCCATCATTCGTAAGTTTTCCCTGCCTGTCAGGTACTCGTCCACGGCAGCATATTGACCGGTCAAACCGATAACACTGCGTACCTGGTCTGCCTCAGTCTTGACGTCATATCCTTCGACCTGAGCCGACCCGCCATCCGCCTCTAAAAGCGTGGATAGAATACGCACCGTCGTTGTCTTCCCCGCACCATTTGGCCCCAGCAACGCCATGATTGTGCCCTGCTCGACCTTGAGATTAATGCCGTCCAAGACTCGTAAATCGCCGAATGACTTTTGCAAACCCTTGGTAGCAATGGCGTAGCTTGCCATATGTCTCCTTGCTTTTTTATGGTACGCATTGTAGCACTAAATACAGCAATAAAGTGCAGAAAATCTAACGGTACAGAGCTCAGTGCTTAGTCTTCATCTGAACGATCAAACGCACCTCTGTAGTCAAGCTCTGCAAACATATGGTCTGGTCGACCAATCACAAGTCATGCAAGTAATTTTGCTCGTCTAAGAAGTCCTAGCGGAGAATAGTATTCATATTCTGGCACTAAAGCCCCGTCTTGCTCCACATATATTTCATTATGAACAGATGAACCCCATGATTCAGAAAAGTTAGCGTTAATTATGACTGGGCCACGGCCACCGTCTTCCCTAAGCTCACGCATCAAATAAGTAGACATCCCAAGACCTAAAGGATTTCGAAGCGTCACATCTTCGTATATTTTGCCATCAGCCCTTAGGGATGTTTGAAGCTCGGCACCAAATCTATCCATTTTTGCTTCAGCAACTCTAAAAATTAAACTCATAATCCATATAGAGTAACAGAGGCTGGAGTGCTTTTGTGGAGCTGGTGGGTACCTGCTCGCTTCGCTCACCTGTTTAGAGGTTTCTACATTGCAAACAAGTTTACATCTGAAATCTCTCTTGCGGATTGCCACTGGCAACCCGCACCCTTTCGGGGCAGCGCCTTATCAACCGTCAACCAAAGAAAAAGCCCCATCTTGCGATGAGACACTCTCTTTGGTGGAGC
>CAYZZS010000004.1:4135-79232 GCA_964483035.1 uncultured Candidatus Saccharibacteria bacterium | reverse complement strand
GGGTTCGAGGTCGGTGGTGTGGATGGGGGGCTGCCCTAAGTCTTTACCGCGTGCTTGTGTTTTCATATAAGCCCTGTAATACCTTCGCTAAATCGTCACCGCAATCATTACGTGCGCCCTAAACGCATTACCCCCGGCTCTGTAATTCGAGCTAGGGGTAATACCATGCATCGAGCAGTCTCTAGAAGTTATCGTAACCGTGAGTGATGTTATCCATCTGTCGCTTGCGGATGATGCGCGCTACGAGTAGACCTCCACCACCGAGTACGATAATCGTCGCTATGACGCCACCGACAATCTTTATTCCTCGAGAATTGTCGCTGACAGCTTGTCTGGTGCCAGCCAGGGAATCGTCACCGTTATCAACTCGGACTGTACTGGTTCTGGTCTGGGTGCTGCCGTCCTGGAAGTAGACCTTTTCTGTAATTTCGTACTGACCATTCTGGAGAAGCTTGGTGTCGAGTGCAAACGGCTCAGTTGTATCGGTGTGAACGAAGCGGCCATTAGCGTAGTATTCAACCTTGACGATTTTCTTTGCCTTGTTCTGGTCAAGCACCAGGGTTGGGTCGAGAACTGTATTGCCAGAGGCCTTATCGTTATTGCCAGCTACCTTTATCTTGTCACCATTACTTGCCGTAACAGTAGGCTGCTTGGTCTGGCTTGTAATATTTCGAGAAGGAGGTGGTGCAGGCGGTCTTGGTGACGGGACAGGTTGCGGCTGTGGCTGTGGTTGTGGCTGTGGCTGTGGTTGCGGCTGAGGTTGGGGTTGCGGCTGCTGAACAGTAATTGGCACTGATTTGGTTTCGCTTGCTTCACCTTCTTCATTGAAACAGGTTAGAGTATATGTCTCCGAATTGTTGACCGCGAAGGCCACCTCACCAGTATGGTGCTCAGATTGGTCACCTGGGGGATCCAGGACACAGGCAGTCGCATCTCTGGATGACCACTTGAAAGTGACTATCTCGCCAGGGCTTACCGTACTTTTGTCGGCAGTGAAGCTTGTAATTTCTGGCTTGCCAGGGGCTTGAGGCTCTGAAGATACTGTCACCGTCCTATTTTCACTAACCTCCACCCCATCCGCATTGCTACACGTTAGCGTGAAGGTTACATCAGATACCAGCGGATTGGTTGTATAGTCACCACTAGAGCCTCCTGTCGGCAGCAAGGTCTGTCCGCCAGATGTAATCACACAACTAGTGGTGTTAGTAGAAATCCAGCTAAGTGTCGTTACCTCATTTGGCGCGACTACCGAATCAACGGGGTTAAAGCTGTTAATGACCGGGTCTTCGGCAGGTGGAGGCGTGGTATCAGGCATACATTCAGTGCCAGGGTATCCAAGCTCCGGATCTATGGTATGTCCAGGCGTACAGTCATCGCCATCGCCAACGAAGAGCACCATATCGACACCTACGTTTGCCTCATGGCCAATGACTCGAACCGGATAGGTGCCCGGGGAAGAGAAGTTATGGATAATCTTCTCGTTCGGATTGCCATTCTGGTAATCAACCCACACAAATTCACCTGGAGTAATCGATGAGTTGTCACCTACTAGGTAGCACCTACCGTCGACTTCAAGATACACCGCATTATTATCAGCGTCCGCAGCCATCATGCGCACCCACACCTTGTGGCCTCCCGATGCCTCAATCGGTGCATCTAAAATTGCTGTCCCGATGGGCGTGACGCCGCAGTTTTCCTGCTGGGCGATGGTCGTCTTTACGGCATAGGATGCCAGAATCACAGCCGCAATTAAGATTAATGTTATAGGACGCTTGAGAATTGAGGTGTATGTCATTGATGTTTACTTATTACGCTTAATATCGCTTATCGTACCATAACGCTCTGGCCTGCAAAACCAGAAATAGCTTTGAGGCTGTGGAAAAGCTTACAGCGACTCCGGAAGTATCAGAGTGCCGCTTGTTTTGCCCTGAACCGACCGTAAGATATTCCCCGGTTTTAATAGATCGAAGACAATAATTGGCATATCGTACTCCATAGCTAACCCTAATGCCGCCCGGTCCATTATCTTGATCGCCGGATTCTCTACTGCCGCTTGATGCGTCAATTCATCAAGCTTGACCGCATCCTTATGATGAGCCGGATCTTTATCATATACGCCATCCACCTTTGTGGCCTTAAACACTGCTTCGCAGCCGAGCTCCAGCGCCAAGCTGACTGCTGCTGTGTCGGTAGTCAGGTAGGGCCGGCCAATACCACCGCCGACAATTACCACCCTGCCGCGCTCCAGATGCTTTTCAGCCAGGCGATGAATAAACTTCTCCGCCACCTGCTCGGCAAAGATATTCGTCAGACACCTGGTCACTACACCCTTATGTTCAAATATATCAGTAAGCGCCAATGCGTTCATCATAGTACCGAGCATGCCCATATGGTCTGCCGTGACACGCTTGATGCCATGTCCTGCCAACTGGGCACCACGGACAAAATTACCGCCGCCGACCATGATGACAATCTGCACTCCGGTCTGGGCAACGCTATTAACCTCTTCTGCCAGCCAGCCAGCGACCTCTGGATCAATACCGCCTTCATATTTGCCCGCCAGCTGCTCTCCGGAAACTTTTAGTAGAACTCTCTTGTATTTTTTACCCATGGGCTCAAGTCTAGCAGAGCACCGCCGGGCACGCTATACTTGCAGCTATGCTGAAAATTTACTCCTGGAATGTGAACGGCATCCGGGCGGTTATTAAAAAAGACGCCTTCATGCCGTTCATACAAAAACACCAGCCGGATATTCTGGCACTACAAGAAACTAAAGCCATGCAGGGCCAAGCGGAGATCGATCTGCCGGAGTATGAAGAGTATTGGAACTCGGCAGAACGAAAAGGCTATTCCGGCACGGCTATCTTCACCAAGCCGAAGCCCATCAGCGTTATTAACGGCATGCCGGAAGACATCATCAAACAGTACGGACTGGCGGCTGACGGCTATGGCGATCCGAACAAAGAGGGTCGGGTCATCGCTGCCGAGTACGAGCACTTCATCCTGGTGACCGTCTATACACCGAACGCCAAAGACGACCTGACCCGCGTAGCACTCCGTCACAAGCAGTGGGATCCGGCGTTTCTGGCCTATGTAAAACAGCTGGAGCAGCGCAAGCCAGTCGTCTTCTGCGGCGACCTGAACGTCGCCCATACGCCGGACGACCTCGAGAACGACAAGGCTAACGTGGGCAAAAAGGGCTTTACCGACGAGGAGCGCGAAGGGTTTCAGAACTTTATTGATGCCGGCTTCATAGACACCTTCCGAATGTTCAAGCAAGGGAAGGGCTACTACACCTGGTGGTCACACTTCGCTAACGCGCGTGCCCGCAATGTCGGCTGGCGCATTGATTATTTCCTGGTCTCGAGCAGCCTCAAGGATAGGGTAGTTAATGCGGAAATCCATCCTGATGTACTCGGCTCTGACCACTGTCCGGTGAGTATCGTGCTCGATCTGTCGACATAGACACACTATCGGCATGGGCACACTATATGTAGCGTCTATACGCTATATATAGTGTTGTTTGTTAGAATTGCATCATGGAAACGAATAGACCCTTTGCCGTATTCGATATCGATGGAACACTCATCCGCTGGCAGCTCTATCATGCTGTCGTCAATGAACTTGCAAAACAAGGACATCTCGGCGAAGGTGCCCATGAACGAATCCACCAAGCGCGCATGATCTGGAAGCGCCGGGAAGACCACGAGGCTTATCGGGCGTACGAAAAAGTCATCATCAAAGCATATGAGGAAGCAATTGGACATCTGACCTACTCGCAATTCAAGGCAGCTGGCGATAAGGTACTGGATGTCTATAAAGGGCAGGTCTATACCTGCACCCGTGATCTGATTGCCGACCTGAAGCAGAAAGGCTACCTGCTGCTTGCTATCTCCGGATCGCACCATGAGCTTGTTGAGCTGTTGGCCCAGTATTACGGATTTGATGACTGGGTCGGCTCCCAGTACCATCGGGACGGCGAACGGTTCACCGGCGAAAAGTACATCGCTAGTGACGATAAAGCCACCGCACTCAAGCAATTTGTCCTACAGTACAAATTAACATACAAGCACAGCGTGGCCGTAGGCGACACCAAGGGAGATATCCCGATGCTAGAGCTCGTCGAGCACCCCGTGGCGTTTAACCCTGAAAAGCGCCTATTCAACCATGCTAAGAGGAAAGGCTGGAACATCGTCATCGAACGCAAAAACGTCGTATATGAATTAGTCAAAAGAGACGACTACTACGCACTGCAATAAGACACAAGGCAAGGATGATTAGTTCTCCAGCTCCTCCACGAGCCGATTATATCCTTGCTCCAAGCGCTCCCACGCCTGACGGGCAAAGCCCACCGCTTGTCGGCCGAGCTGTCTGCCACTTTCCGCCACCACATATCCACTAACATCGAGAAAATCCCGCCGATGCTCATCAGCCGAATCTTTGGTAATCCGTAAATCATCGCACATTTCCGGCGGCATTACCGGCAAGGCAAGAAAGCTCTGCGTATCGATAGCACCCCCTTGCTCGATAGTTTCTTTTGCCTGGCGCATTGCATCAGCATACATTGGATCCCGGAAGCTGCTATACATCAGCTCCGAAGCCTCGGCAATATCCGCTAGACTAATCGCACTCTCTTGCGCCTGCAGCTCCGTAAGTAACTCCAGCTGCTCGGTAATATTATCTGAGTTTTCAGCTCTGAAGTATTTGCCCGGCGAGCGGCTCAGCAAACTGCATGGCTCGTCTGCCTCTTGAGTGGGCACCGTCGTGGATGATGCTTCGCTCCCTGGCGCAGAAGTTACAGCTGCCGCAGATGTCGTTATTTGCGCCCGCGGTTCGGCTTCCACACGAGGCCGAGCAGTGTCATCACTGCAAGCAGCCAGGGCGAGCGCCGAAGCAAGAAGCGCACCACGAACCCTGCCGCCAAATATAGAAGTTTTCTCATAATATACTCTCTCTTTCACGGACATTAGTGTATGGCAGTAGTCGGCCATACTCTGCAAGAAAACCGTCATTCATGGACAATGATGGTGCGTTTGATACTATTGTCTATCATTGTATAGTATATTTATGAGTGTCTCGTTTCGGACCAGGGAGTACGGGGAAAGCAATAATTCTGTTGCCGCTTCTTTGGTAGCCGGTTTTACTGGTAAAATTACTGATTTTGAAACTGCCGCCCGATCATTGCTGGTGTGCGGGCACGACGTCGTGGCATACGAATACGACAACGATGTTTTGCTTGCCGGCGACGCCACGCTGCTGCCGCAACTTATAGCTGATATCTCAAATGACTTTCAGCTGCGGGCAAGGGAACACCCCATTCATCGGCACGCTGGCGCCAGCCTTGGCGGGGGTATTGCCTGGTACATTCAAAAACACAGCCCAGAGACTGCTCCGGGCATGTTCGCTGCCGCAGGCGCCAATGCCGCTCGTCTGATTATGAAAAATCTGGCATTCAGAGGGATAATCAAAGCTTTGCATAAAATAGATCCAAAGAAAGAGTTTATGTGCCACGGACACGACCTGCAATCACTTCAAGCGGAGTGGGAGGAGCTTCATCAACCCCCCACAACCAACTTTGGTATCGTCCTTGGAGGACTGGACTACATTGTTAAGCAGCGGGAAGTTCTGTCGAAATTTAATCACTGGGAAACAACCACCCCCATAAGTATTCATATTAAGCGGCGCAAAGGCCACACCGGCGTCATTAAATGGTTTAATGAAAATATCCTGGCCATGGATACCCTGACCAAGAACCTCTAACGAACGAGTGATTTACATGCAGCAACATTCATTCCTACGGCAATCCAAAGATAAGCCACTATTTCCGGACCTGCTTTGGAGCCGGCCGGAGAACCGTTTAATAGCCGGCAAGCTACTAATTATCGGCGGCAATCTTCATGGCTTTGCCGCACCAGCCGCGGCATACAAGGAGTCAGTTAAGTCCGGAATTGGTACCGCTCGGGTATTGCTGCCTGACGCCCTGAAGCGGACTGTGGGTAATCTGCTCGAGAACGGCGAATTTGCCCCAAGCACCCCGAGCGGCAGCTTCGGCAAGCAAGCGCTTGCGGAAATGCTCGAACATGCAGCCTGGGCAGACGGCGTTTTAGTCGCCGGCGACCTCGGCCGCAACTCTGAGACCGCGGCATTGCTCGAGACTTTCTTACAGAAATTTTCCGGACAGGTCACCATCACCAAGGATGCAGTCGACCTCTTCTACACCAGTCCGCTGGCACTGCTTGATCGCCCAGAAACCACTATTGTCTGTACCATCGCGCAATTACAGAAACTCTGCAAAGAAGCCAAGACACCACAAGCGTTCACCTTCAGCATGGGCGTGGTGCAGTTGAGCGAAGCGCTGATACAGCTGATGGCGGCGTACCCTGCAAACATTGTCCTGCAACACCTCAATCATAAGATCGTTGCCAGCAGCGGCAAGGTTTCACTCACAGCAGTCACAGAACAGGAGGCCTGGCGAGTTAAAACTGCCGCCCACACCAGTGTCTGGTGGCTGCAAAATCCTTCAAAGCCATTTGAAGCATTGACGACCGGCGTATTGCAACCTTAAGCATTATTGCCAACTTAAAAAATAACGTATACTTGCCGAAAAGTAACGCTGCTCTGGTCGCCGCCAGGCACTTGAGAAAAGGGGAATAACAGTGAGTAGACCGGATCTAGGTAAAAATTGTGTAGACCTCATCCGCCCGTTCGTGGAGGCCATGGAGGAAGAGAAGTTTACGAACTATCAGGTAATCGGGGGGATCGGATCAGCGGCACTGACTAATCCGGAAGTACAAATATCGGGTTTTGAAGATAAAGAAGTTGTCGCGCCGGAAGGGTTGGAAGTCACGCAGTTCCGCCCGCGCAAAACAAAACGCGGCGTCAGACGGGCCAGCCGCCGAGATATGGACGTCTTGGTACTTTCAACTGATGAAGATGTGGTCAAGCGAGCAGAGGAAATCGGCGAGAAAACAATCGGCGATGAACTGAAGCTGTCATTCTTTGGCCTAAAGAATCTGGCGCAGCTTGAGGAGCAGAGAAAGCACCCTATCACCAGCACCAGAAAAGTCCACTTAGCCGACCGATATGTCAAAGAAGAGGACGATACAATCACCGAGGCCCAAAAAGCACTGTTCCCGTTCAGCGTTCCGCTCGATCTGGGCACCCTGGAGACCTGGTATGTGCGCATCGGAAAGAACAGCTCCTCACTCATACCGGTACCGCACATTGGCTCCACAGCCCTCAACTACCTGACCCGGTCAATCTCAGGACTCCGGCCCAAAGACAGCGAAAAATTGGCGCAAATCGCAGAAAACTCGTTCAAGCAGCTCCCAGAATTATCGGAATGGATTATGGACGGACCCGGCAAATCGCTTGTGCACTTCGCAGAAATCCTACACACGCTTCGAGAGCCAGCCGGATCCCGGAATACCATACGCCTAGGCAACGGGATTACTATTAAGCCGCAAAGTGTTGAAAAATTACCCACCGATGAGGCCTTTATGCTCAAGAATAGCTCGCCACGCATCACCTCCATGGTCCTAAGAGCCGCTCGTGCCAAAGCCAGGGCGATTCACATTGGTGAGTCCCAGGACGCAGTGGTTGACTTTTGGCAAGAACATATCGAAGAGAGAGTCGGCAGCATCGTACATAATACGTGGTCACGCAGTAAGCCTAAATCTCGTTAAACATCCATGGTGCCGCAGGACGGACTCGAACCGTCACGAGCGCAATGCCCACAGGATTTTGAGTCCAGCGTGTCTACCAGTTCCACCACTGCGGCTCCATAGAAATTCAACGTTGGCACAAGCGAATGTGGTGCGCCATAACCCTTTCTGACTTCCACTATTTTGTGCACAGATACCTTTTTAACAGATATGAGAACAGCAGGTATTGTACTATACTTACACTCGAGGAGCCAGCATGAGCTTTTCGACAGCCAGCTATGAGCCAGAGCAAGCACAACACACCAGACGATAACAGTTATCTGCTGCCAGGAGGCAAGCGGGAAGTGCAGCCATTGAGCAGCACTGGTGCACAAAACGCAAATCCAGCCGCAGATGAGATCCGCAAGAAAATCGCTGCACTGTACGAGGAAGAGCCGAATACTCAAGTAGCGCTACAGGAAGCAGTAACCGCAGGACACCGCTCCAAACATCAGGAGTACATGCATAAGCTATCTACTTCTGGTCTGCCGCTGGCACAAATCCAAGCCAAGTGGCACGAGTACTACTCTGGGCTGCCAGATACCGAGAAGTACGAAGTGTGGCAAGAATTCTACCGCACTCACGGACAGCCAGACCAGACAGTCAGGACAGAGGCCAAGCCCCAGCAGCCGAGTGAAGCTGTACAGACGCCAGCAATGCCGAGACCAGCAGCTCCAGTCAAACCAGAGCCGACAACGCCGTCCGCCGACCCATTGCCCGTCAAGCCGTCACAGCAGCCAGCTAGCAAGCCTGAGACCAGGACTGCTTCCGACATCAAAAAACAGCTACTCGGCAAGATTCAGGACCAGGATAAGTCACCTCGAGCCCATCAGTTCAAGTCACTGCTGTTCGGCCTTAGCATGGGGTCACTGGTAGTACTTATCATGTTATTCAGCTTTTTTAATGAGCGGATCATCGCGCCGTTCATTACCCCTAGTAGAAATGTCAGCTCCACACCGATTATCGTCGACGAAAACAGCCCGGTAACTGATCCGGTTCCCAAAATTATCATTCCCAAAATCAACGTGGAGATCCCGGTAGTCTACGATGAGCCGTCAATCGAAGAAGCGGCCATTCAAAAGGCGCTCGAACGCGGTGTCGTGCACTACGCCACCACGTCATTGCCGGGCGAACTGGGCAATGCCGCCATATTCGGCCATTCCAGCAATAACATCCTCAACAAAGGGAATTACAAATTCGCCTTCGTCCTGCTCAACCGGCTGGAGCCCGGTGACACCTTTTATCTGACCCGGGAAGGTAAACGGTATGTCTACCGCGTATATGATAAAAAAGTTGTCAAACCTACCGACGTGTGGGTTCTGGGCAGTACCGACCGGCCCGCTACCGCCACACTCATCACTTGTGATCCACCGGGAACAGTCCTTAACCGCTTGGCGGTGTTCGGTGAGCAGATCTCACCCGATCCGGCTGCCAATGTTGCCAGCAGCGCGCCAAAAACTGCCGAACAGCCTACCGTCGTTCCAGGCAACGCCCCAAGTTTATGGCAGCGCATCACCGGATGGTTCAGTAGTTAGGAACTGCTATTCTTCGACGATCAAAGATGTTCGAACCAAAACAGTTCTACTCTGATCGCCGCCGCTAGGCGCTGCAAGCGCATACATAGCGGTGTAGTCTCGGTCAAAATACGGGGTGAACCTCTCCCTTGAGGCGCTCAGCTCATGATGATTGATGCCGTCGTAGTCAAAAACATGCACATGACCAGCGCTCACTACAGAAAGCCTATGCCCATCCATCCAGACAGCGCGATATGTCGGCTCAATCTCCGTATCCATGGTGTAGGTATAATGCCGATCGGTCTCGGCGTCATACACGGCAAAAGAGCTGCCATGCTGCGCCATCACAAATCGGGCGTTGTTTGAGAAGCCGATAAACTTCGGGCTATCGACCTTGAGCGCACCGACAGGGAGCGGCAGCCTTTCCGGATTGTCCTTTATTTCGGATACGGCATCCTTATACACATGCACCCGGTTTTCCTTCTCAGCACCCATGACCATATACCAGCTACCGTCAAACCGTGCGATATCAAGCAAATGCGGCGAATCCAGCGTGATGTCGCGTACATGGTATGACTGGATACCCTCCAGGATCATTACTCGGGCCTTGCCCTTGGGAGCGCCCGAGTCAGTCGTGTACAGAACGACATTATTACCGTGAGATTTATACGAAAGAACATCGCTCAGCAGCAATGCTACCGATCTGGAGCTTAATTCTGCCGTCCGCAACATTCGGGTTTCCGGATCAAAGAAGTAATACTTATCGAAAGCCTTGTCACGAAGTGTAGCCTCAGGAATTGCCAACCCGAAATGCCGGTTGAGATTTACCGAATTTTCACCTTGGCGGTCAATAATGACATACTCGTGACCACCTTCGAAATCATGCCGGACAAGTACATGGCGATTGTCGGTCGACCATTCCGGACTACTCCAGCGCTGTTCACCCTGATCTGTCACTAAATCTCTCGGCAGAGACAACGTCGCCACCGGCTCCTTTGGATCATTCAAATTCACCACCTCAAACTGCAGGTGCGTCCCAGCTCGCTGCACAAGCAGCCATTGCCGGTCTGGACTTTGCGTGACGAATGACGGCTGCCCACTGTAGGTACGCATGGTTTCGCTTGTCAAATGCTCCGGAAAGAGCCGGGGATACATCAACCGCTCTACGGTTCCACCAAGCAGATTAAGGATCCGCCTCCAGGGACGATAGCCGTTTGCGCGTACTTCGAATTCATACTGACCTTCTTCAAGCGTGAGGCGGGCATTAGTCCGGGAGCTAATTGGCGATCCATTAATGTGGATGTCCGCAGAAACCGGCTGGGAAGAGATGAATACCATGCCTTTTTGAATGACCGACCTGGTCGACAAGTCGTAACTGATGCCATTAGAGACGTGCATCAATACGATGGAAGTCATAATAATAGCTATACCCATCAGGATGTAGCCGATAAACAAGCGGATGTTATGCGCCCTGCGCTTTTTTGGATCAAGAAATTCCATACAAAAGTAAAGGAGCCCGTTGCATTGGCCATAATTGCCGTTGCAGTTTCAAAGCTCACACGCTTATTATAATACCATGCATATTCTATGGAATATGGGTAAGTGACCGGAAACTAAAAGCCGCTTGCAGCAACCAAGTCTGTGGTTTACCATAAGGGCAATTAAACGGGTCCTGGCTTTGCAATAGAAAGAAGTAACATGGGGCAGAAAAAAACAAGCTTGGAAATCAACGGTAAAACATACGAGATGTCATCCCGCCGCTCGTTCCGATTCCGTAAGCCGGCAGTGGCCGTCTCTGCACGGAACGTGCTCGATGGCGTTGTATCTCCGAGAAAACGCCCTCCATCTCCTGCGGCCAAAGCAATAACTAGCCCCGTCAAGCCTCCGGCCAAGAAACGGGTGCCAGCGCCGAAAGCCCGCGTAAACCGCCTTCAGAAATCCAAAACCCTCATGCGGCATGCAGTCAGAAAACCTGACATTAAACCCGCACCAGCAGCAAAGCCGAAGACAGCAGCCGCCAAGCCAACCAAACCAGCCACGAAGCAAGCCGCGGCCGCTGCCCTGGAGCAGAACAGATTAGCCCGTGCAGCCAAAGTCTCAAAGAGCAGCATGATCAGTAAATTCGGTGCGCCGGTCGCTAGCGTAGCAAAGCGATCTGAGCCGCTACCTGTCAAACCAACTCCGTCATCTCCGCCGCCAGCAGCAAAAACCACCCGCAAGCCAGCCCCATCGGTAGCTATCAATGAATTACCGGTTTACCCGCTACCCAAGGCACCAGCTAAAAAGTCCGAAGATCATATCGACCGTATCCAAAAAGCACTTGAAAATGCCGCCAGCAAGCCTGTTAAGCCCACCAAGGCCAAGAAAACCAGAGGCAAGCGCTTGAACCTGCTTCGTAAGCTCGGTTTTGCCAATCGCACCGTCAGCATCGGTGCCATGGCAGTAACCCTGTTGCTCATTGGCGCCTACATTGCCTACATGAATGTTCCGAACTTCGCGATGCGGGTGGCCGCGGCACGCGCCGGCATTAACGCCTCTATGCCAGACTACAATCCCGCCGGCTTTACCATGAGCGGACCTATTGCGTACGAGCCCGGTAAAATCATCCTCAGCTTTAACTCCGCCACTGACAACCGCAGTTTTACCATTACACAGCAAGAGTCAAAGTGGAACAGCGAAACTCTGCGCGCCAGCTACGTGACAACACTCGACAAACCGTATCAGACTTATCAGGAAAAGGGCAAAACAATCTACATCTACGACAACTCCAACGCCACCTGGGTAGACCGAGGAATCTGGTATCAGGTTGAGGGCAACGCCGACCTGACAAGTGATCAACTGCTCCGCATTGCCGGCTCTTTGTAAGAATATTTACTTTTATTACCGATTGTGGTATAATAAGCTATATGAGTGGGTTTGAGTTATCAATGCCTGAAAACTTCTCAGGCGACATCGACGTTGCAGCCTCAGAAGCAGTCAGCCACACAGCTGCGATCGAGCCACAAGAAGCCGCAGTAGACGCAGACAGCCTTACGGATCTGCCAGCCGCACATATATTCGCACTGGGCGGCCTCGCGGCAATTAGCGCAGTGGGCGCAATACTGAATCGCAGCAGCCGCCAGAACCGCCGTTAGCAGTTTCTTTTTGGGGCGCTATTCCTTACAATAACCTCTGATGAATGAGGATCGCGCTTCTATTGATAAAAAAGCAGTGGTACGAACACGCTTTGCGCCCAGCCCGACAGGCGCCCTGCATGCCGGAACCGTTCGGACAGCACTATTTGCCTGGCTAGTTGCACGCCATCACGACGGTCAATTCCTGCTCAGGATCGAAGACACCGACCAGGCGAGGGAAGTTGAAGGCGCCGTCGTGAATATCACCAGCACGCTCGCCTATATGGGTATCGACTGGGACGAGGGCCCGGACAAGGGCGGCCCGCATGGACCGTACACCCAAAGCGAACGCCTGGATATATATAGGGAGTGGGCGCAGAAACTGGTAGACGCCGGCCGTGCCTATGCTGACCCGTACACCCCAGAAGAGGTTAATGCTTTCAGAGAAAAAGCCAAGGCAGAGAAGCGCCCCTTTCTATTTCGTGACCACCGGCCAAAAAACCCGCCCAAATGGGACGGCAGCCAGCCGCTGCGCCTGAAGTCTGAACCCAGAGAGTACACCTGGCATGACGAGGTCATGGGCGAGCTCCATGCCGGACCTGAAGTAATAGACGACTTCATTCTGATGAAATCCGACGGCTTTCCGACCTATAACTTTGCTCACATTATTGACGACCACCTTATGAAAATCACACATGTTGTCCGCTCTCAGGAGTTTTTATCGTCAGTACCGAAATACCTTAACCTATACGACGCTCTCGGTATTGCCTGGCCGACCTTCGCGACTGTACCGGCGGTTCTGGACCCGGACGGCAAACAAAAGCTCTCTAAACGCAAAGGCGCCAAGCAGCTACTGGAGTACAAAGCCATGGGCATCCCATCAGAGGCACTCATGAACTTCCTAGTGACACTAGGCTGGAACGATGGCACCGAGCAGGAGATATTTACCCGACATGAAATTATCGAGAAATTTGATATTACCAGAGTGCAGAAAAGCGGTGCCAAGTTCGATGAACAGCGGCTACTGTGGATCAGTGGACGCCATATCCGCGACATGACACTGGAAACACTTTATGTCAAAATAGAGGACTTTTGGCCGCCAGAAGCCAAAAGCTACGACGAGCTATACAAAAAACGGGTACTGAAATTGGTCCAGGAGCGTCTCAAATATTATGCGGAGCTGCCCGAACTTACTCTATTCTTCTTCACCGATCTGCCGCTAGATTCGGAATTAATCACCGGCCACAAACAGCTAAAAAAGCTATCGAACGATGAGCTTAAGGAGCTGCTCGCAACAAGCAGAGCCGCGCTTGAGCAGAGCGATTTCACAGAAGAAAATCTCACCGGACACCTAAATAATCTGCTGGAAATCACCGGCCAAAAACCGGCAGTCCTCTTCAGTCTGATCCGCATCGCAACCACTCAGTCGCCAGCCAGCCCCGGCTTGGCCGAAACGCTGGCAGTCCTTGGAAAAGAAGTGTCACTGCGCCGCATGGACGAACAGATTGCCGCACTGTAGCACTGCAATCGGATCACGTAGTTTGCCAGAAATCGATAGCCTTTCGTCCTTTTGGACTCATCAGTGCAAGCGCACACTCACAGAGGCTAGCATGGAGTTGGTGATAAGAGTTAGGTCGATTTTAATTGGCCAGTCGTGTGTCACCCTCATCACCCTCCATGACCTGGAATTTCCAGGGTTTGCTAAATCAGACATTCACAATTTCATAGTCGGTAACTCCACCTATCGTGACGCAGCAAACCCAAAGACCACTAGGGCTGCGAATAGATAGAAAAACGCAAGTATTATTGCGTATATAAAAAGCAGAATCAGCAGAATTACGGCAATACCAACTGCCACAAGCAGTCCCATGTACGTTCCGAGGAGAACGCCGCCACTCAGCACATAGTCACCAGCACTTGACTCAAACCAAGAAAGCGCAACTCTGTACGTAGGGAATGGAAGATACAAGCTAGCTATCAAAAATGCATATAATGGCAGTGCTGAGAAGTAATTCTCATTTTTATGCACATCATGCGCAAACACAAATGATAGACTGAGTGACACTATCGAGATCAATACAGCTACACCGAAGGCGGCAAGATTATCCGCCCAATCAGGCAGCCCATAATCCCATGTAAACCCAAGGAACAAAAAAACGATTGACGAGCTAATGCAACCGTAATAAGTGCCGCCAATATCCACTGCCAAGGACCATAGCCTGACTGCCATTCACAGCCACGATCGCTAATGAGTATGTCAAGCACGTCGCCAAACCCTACGGCATCACCTCCTGAAATATTGCTGCAGATGACCTTATCTGACTTCAACATATCCGGCAATAGCCACTTCGTTAGAAAAAAATAGCCTCCAACTGAAGAAGCTAGGCTTAGCACAATTCCTGTAAATGGCGCCACTTAACCCCTCTCCTTATGCAATCCTAAGCGGTGAAGATTCTATCCAAACCGTGAAATCTTTTTGAATGTACGACCTCTCGGAAATGAGGTTAATGCTCTTATACACTCGCAGAACTTAAAAGTCAATTTTTAATAGGCCTTCTACCGGAGCTTCACGACATGATCATCGCTAAATTGTCCGGCGTCCGAATCATCCACCAGCAGTTCGGTAATCGGCCTGCCGTCATCAAGAGAGTCGGTAACTTTCGGCTTCTTGTCTTTCTTGTCCTTGGAATCCTTTTTAGAAGCTTTCTTTGACTCCTTCTTTTCGGTTTCTTTCTTTTCAACCTTCTCAGCATCCGGCTGCTTCTTTAGCTCCTGGACCTTCTTCTTACTGCGCGTACGGCGTCGACGACGCTTCTTCTTGGCAGCCTGTCGCGCCTCCTCTTCAGCCTTCATCTCTTTGGAGACTTCCTCCAGATCATTCTCGATTGGAATGGTGTCAGCTGCAGCGGCGGCCTGGAGCAGAAACGCGGCTATCGGATTGTTGGTTGCGGTTAATTTTGACTTCTTCGGCTCCGCAGCCTTGGCAGTCTTCGGCTTTTCGGTGGAGGCAGGCTCTGATTTAGCTTCAGGAGGCACAGCTTGAGACTGTCGCTTCTCCGTCTGCTTTGCTGGCACCTCTGGCTTAGCTGCAGGCTTTGGCTTTTGCTGAACGGCACCCGGTGCCGGCGTGACGTAGCGGTCATGCATAAATGATTCGATGCTGCCACGGCCAATGGCGTACTTCTCCCGGCTGTTTTGGATAATCTGCTGACTGTAATCCTCGCTATGCGGCGGCAGACGCAATGAAGTGGCAGAAAAAGCTGGCATTTTCTCGCCGTTGATAATCATACTGATCGCGAAGTGCAGGTTATGCATGTGCACCAAATCATGCTCCTCAAAATGCGGCTCGAAATACTTCTGCATGATCCGGGCATCATCGGCGCTGGTGCGGAAGGCGATGATGGATCCGACGTTACCGAACACCGCGTCGCGCACCTCTTGACTCATCTGAGCAATATACTGGTTGGCCACTGTCAGGTTCAGCGCATACTTACGCGCCTCACTCAATATCGTTGCGAACGAATCAGTGGCAAAGTTCTGGAATTCGTCCACGTATAGATAGAAGGGAACTCGGTCCTTGTGGTCAATATCGGCTCGGCTCATGGCACCTAACTGCATTTTAGTAACCAGCAACGCACCAAGCAGTCCGGCATTATCTTCGCCGATTAGCCCCCGGGAGAGATTGACGATTAATATCTTGCGCTCATCCATGATCTGGCGGATGTTGAAACTGCTCTTCGGCTGGCCGATGATATTACGCACGATCGGATTGGCCGTAAAAGCACCGACTTTGTTTAGTACCGGCGCCACCGCTTCGGCCGCAAATTTGTCATTCCAGCTGGCAAATTCCACCAGCCAGAAGTTTCGCACCACCGGATCCTGCACGTGCGTGAGGACTTCGTTGCGGAATTTCTTGTCAGTCAGAATCCGGGTGATATCCAGCATGGTCGAATCAGGGTAGTCGAGCAGAGCCAGTAGGCTATAGCGCAGGATATACTCCAACCGCGGTCCCCAGGAGTCAAACATCCGCTTCAGTACGCCGATCAGCTCCGAGGCGGTGTGCGTTTTGAGCTTTGGATCGGTCACCTCCATGGGATTAAAGGCGATCGGATAATCCATATCGACCGGATTGAAATATATGACGTCGTCTATCCGCTCGGCCGGAATACGGCGCAGAATGCTCAGCGCGTAATCACCGTGCGGGTCAATGACCGCGAAGCCATAGGGGCTGTATATATCGGAAATAGTCAAAAGCTCCAACATCCCCGACTTACCGACACCAGTCTGACCAATGATATATAGATGCCGGCCGCGATCAGCGCGGTTTAGACCGAACATAGTGTTCTGCCCGCGGAAATTAGTGACGGCAACGGGACTGATTTCGGCACGATTGGCTTCGGTGACGAGGGGAAGGGTAGCCGGCGGCTCAGCGGTCTTGGCATTTGCCCAGAGGATATTGGGCGTTTCTACGTTTGTGTGCGGCAAGTGGTACAAACTGGCGACTTCTTCGATATTGCAGACAAAACCGCGGCTCAAAAAATCGCGGCTCCGAAACAGTGTCAGGAAGCTCGGCTTTTCTACGATTTTCGCCACAAAACCATTGAGATACGTAGTGTTGAACTGTTTAAAGCTGGCGGTGATCGCCTGTAGGCGCATGCGCGCCTGGGGCATGGCGTGACCGCGGTAAACGACCCGTATGGCAACTTCGTATGCCAGTTTGTGGCTCTTTTCTTCAGCCGCGTTCGCTCTGGCGGACTCATACTCTGCCAGCTTGACCGGCGCTCCGCCTTTGGACTCGGGCGGCGCCCACAACGCAGTTGCCAACCCGCTGCTTCCGCCGCTTCCTTTGCTGCGGATCGACGCGGCATAGCGCTCACTGCGCTTGTACCAGGAGTCGTTGGCCGGCCGCATCACAATCTGCAGCCAGGCTTCTTCGTCATCAGCAAACTGCGCCAGAGTAGCGGTAATAGCCGCTAGGGGGTCGACCTCAAAGCTCGGAAATGTCTTGATCGGCAACGCCTCATGCGCCATCAGCTTCAGCTCGGCGCCAAGATGTATCACCCCCGGCTCTGGATCATGCTCAATATAATCCCTCACTTCAGAAATATTGACGTTGGGGTACTGCGCGTAAATCTGCTCCTCAACATAACCTTTGAGCACGGTCGGCACCCAGACATAGAAACCGATCCGCTTATTCTTAACGGCAATCTCAAAGCTTACTCGCTCCCGCTTGGTTTTGCGGATCAGCACTCCGGCTTTCGGCCCGGTCAACAAGCCGTGCAAGCTAGCAAACATCTGCTCTGCGGCCAGCTCTTTTTTCTCGTTAGTACGGGGTATTTGAAGCAGCAGAACTACTCCCGGGTCGCGCGGTTGTTGCTTTTGTGCACGTAGCATAAGTAGTATTATACTAGAACTCTTGATTAGATATCCGTTTCCTGAAAACTACCAAAATATGCCTGTAAATCCAAAGCAAACTAAGTAAAGTACTCATGGTTTTGTAGTACAATAATTGCGTATGAAAGACGACTTTAAGCCGCGCCCACGACGCGCCTTTATTGATCCGGTGCAGCGGGTCAGGCCACAGCCGAAGCCCGAACAACTGGACGACAGCCTTACCCCCCGTGAGCTGCCGCTTCCTCAGCGGACTCCCGCTGTCGCCCCAAAGCAAGAAAACAAGCCAGCGGCAGTAGAGCCGCAAGTTAAAGACGAGCCAACACCAAACGATACAAAAACATCGTTCAAGGACAAACTGTTTAAGCGGGTAGATTTTCTTCCAAAAAACTTCTCGAAAAAACAGTGGGCACTGTTTATCGCCGCCCTGATCGCGGTGCTTGGAATAACCGGCGCCGGTGCATTCGCGCTGTATAAAAAAGTTAGCTTTGCGCCACCGCCCCCGGAAACCTATTTCGCACCGCATGAGAAAAAGGAAGAGCCCACCACTGTCGCATCACCGCTTACCGGCTTACAGGTCGATCCAGAAATTGCCAAGCGCCCGATCATCGGCGTCATGATAGAGAACAGCCCTGATGCCCGGCCACAGGCCGGACTTAAGGACGCAGGCGTAGTCTTCGAAGCTGTGGCCGAAGGCGGTATTACCAGATTCCTCGCCCTCTTCCAGGACACTGAACCAGACTACATCGGACCTATCCGGAGTGCTCGCCCATACTACCTGGACTGGACGCTGGCTTTTGACGCCGCATACGCCCATGTCGGCGGCAGCCCAGAAGCACTGTCCGAAATCGGCTCCCTTGGCGTGCGCGACCTTGATCAATTCCATCACAGCGGTGCTTATCACCGTGTCTCCAGCCGCTTCGCGCCGCATAACATGTACTCCGGCATTCCAGCGCTCCGCGACGTCGCACTCTCCAAGGGCTATACCGGCAGCAACTTCACCCCGTGGGAGCGAAAAGAAGAAAAAGCCAGTGAAACTCCGAATGCCAAAAATATCGGCCTGGATATCTCCAGCGCTAATTACAATGTCAGATTTGAGTATAATGCCGAATCCAACTCCTATAAGCGCATCATGGCCGGCCGGCCGCACACCGACGAGCGTTCTGGTGACCAGATTTCGCCGAAAGTTGTCATAGCCCTTGTAAGCACCAAAGGCCTGGCGGCTGACCGTCTGCACACCACCTATGAGACGACTGGCAGCAACACCGTCTTCATATTTCAGGACGGTGTCATGAAAGAGGGCAAGTGGCACAAGCCTAATCGCAAGAGTCAGTTCACCTTCAAGGATCTGGACGGCAACGTCATTAAGCTTAATCCAGGCCAGGCCTGGGTAACGGTTATCGATGCTGCCAGCAAGGTTACCTATCAATAGCCAAAATTGAATTAATAAGTCTTTCTTTTGTCACCTTTTGCGTTGGCAAAAAGGTGACGCCAAAAGCAACAGGCGGCAGCTAAACTCTGCGGCAAGCACCGCCACTTCCACCCGTGGCTGCTGGACTCCCTTCGGTCGGTCCTGTTTGGTTCTTCGACTACTTAAACAGGACTTGGCAGCAGCCAATGACTCGGGTGGCAGTCAGACGGACTTGCGCCGGTTTACCTGAGCCTGACTCCTGCAATGCCCCGCTGAGGCGGGACGAAAAATAATCCCGCTCTAGCGGGATTGCCATTGTGCCTCAGGCTCGATCAAACCGATTCGCCCCAGCCCTACCGGAGCCGAATCAAGCCGTCACTTGCTCCGCCGAAGTAATAAGGGAATAGCGGAGATGCTTGCACTGTGACGGCGCGGCTTCGGCAGGGCTGGGGCGAGTAGAAGTTTGATCGTCGCCTGGCGTTTTTGGCGCCATCCTTTTATCGCCACAAAAGGTGGCAGAGAAGTGGGATAATGGCTTAGTATACATCTTATAGCGCAGAAAGAAGATCGTTTTTTCGACACACAAAATCAGCAAAAGAAGATGCCGATACGAAAGTGAACATTCTAATACGTTTATTTAGAAAAAATATCCTATACTAACAATTAGCAATGCAGGTACTTCCAGGTCAAAACCCGGATTTCTACCTACAGGCTTATTAACACCAGTGGTCAGGGTCCTTTATTCGTCTACCGCTTCAATGAGGTGTTTGTCATTGTTGCGCGGTGAATTTACATCCTTGCTCACTTCTATAATCGTAAGTCTATCGTCCTCGTACGGTTCAAGCAGCTCTGCCAGTAGCGCTTGGTCGCGGTGCGCAGGATCCAGCCAGAGCGCTTCCTGCTCCGGCGAAAGTATCACTGGCATACGGTCATGGATCGGCTCCATATCCTTATTCGCCCGAGTCGTTATGATCGAGAACGTATAGAGGGGATGTCCCTCGACATCATTCCATACGCTATAGAGTCCGGCGAACGCAAACAGTTCCTGGTCTTTTGGACGGATGAAATACGGCACCTTACGATTATCAGCTGCTTTTCGCCACTCATAGAAGCCCCGCGCCGGCACTAATGCCCGGTGCGATTTGGCCGCTTCGCGCCACATGGGGCTGGTAAACGCAGATTCAGCCCGCGTGTTAATCGGCCGCCTCTCCTTGGATGGATCCTTGGCCCAAAAGGGGATAAAGCCCCATTGCATCAGCTCGGCCACCCGATTCTCGTCCTCCTGGTATACGATTGGCAACCGTTGCCTCGGCGCGACGTTGTAATTGTCCTGAGAGACAAACTGCGGCCGGGCAGCAAGCTTGAACCGTTCACCCAAATCCTCCGTCTCGTATAGCGTATATCGTCCGCACATCATCCACATCCTCCATACATTCATTAAACATCTATAAATCTCATTGAACAATTTGTCTGTGAAGGAGCTCACTATGAAAGACATGAATACTACCGGCGTATCCATTCACCGGGGTTTTCCCAACCCGGCAGCGGACGGCAAGGCGCGCTTCCTGGATCTCAATCAGCTGCTTGTCCGAAACAGCGCCAGTACTTTCCTGATGCGCATTGAAGGCGACGAATGGAACGGTGCCGGGATATACAGCGGCGATATCGCCATCGTGGACCGCGCCCTAACGCCCCGTAAAACCGACCTGGTGGCGTGGTGGGAGGGCGGTACATTCGCCGTATCTCTCCCATCAAAGATGGCGCCTCAGGCAGAGATATGGGGCGTCGTCACCGCGGTCATCCACCGCTACCGGAGCAAGTCATGAGCCGGCCGGTGTTCGCGCTGATTGACTGCAATAACTTCTTCGTCAGCTGCGAAAGGCTGTTCAGGCCGGACCTGGAAGGCAAGCCCGTCGTGGTACTCAGCAGTAATGACGGCTGCGCGGTGGCCCGCAGCAATGAGGCTAAAGCACTCGGCATCCCCATGGGCGCGCCAGCCTTCAAGTATCAGCATATTTTTAAGAGAAACAAGGTGGTACTGTTTTCCGGGAACTTCGAGCTCTACGGCGATATCTCTCGCCGCATCGTCGAGATCTTAACGCGCAGCACTCCCCGAATAGAGATTTATTCCGTGGACGAATCGTTTTTAGATCTCAGCGAGCTGAACATCACCGACTACGCCGCCTGGGGCAGGGCACTAAGAGCGCGTATCTGGCGAGAAGTAGGCATTCCGGTCTCGGTTGGTATTGCGCCCACTAAAACACTCGCTAAGCTAGCTGCAGCCCAGGCCAAAAAGCAGCCCCGCAGCGACGGCGCGCTTTCATTCATGCACACCACAACCGCTCAACAAGAAGCATATCTGCAGACAACACCGCTTGAAGACGTATGGGGAATCGGCTGGCGATACGCCCCCAAACTCCGAGCCCTTGGCATAGCTACCGCCCTGGACGTCAGCCGCCTCAGGCCGCAATACGCCCAACAGCTCATGGGCATCCGCGGCAGGCAACTAGTCACCGAGCTAAACGGCACCAGCTGCCTGCCGCTTGAGCGGGAAGGAGCCCTGCCTAAAAGCATAGCCCGCACCCGGACCTTCGGCGAGGATACCGGCGATTTCTATGTACTCGAAGCGGCCATCACCAGCTTTGCTACGACCGCAGCTTTTCGCCTGCGACGCTCCGGACAGCTGACTCGGACAGTCGGCGTATTTATCGCCACCAATAAGCACAAGCCGGGCTACGCGATACAAAGCAAGCACACGGTCCTGCCAGCCCCAACAGCAGACACCGGAACCATCATTACTACCTGTGTCGACCTGCTCATGGATCTTTTTATTCCCGGCAAATACTACCACCGGGCGGGTGTCTGGCTAGAAGACTTCTTACCTGCCGATCGTCTTCAAACTGATCTGCTCGGCGCCGTAGACCCCCTCCGACACGACCAGTCGCAATCCATGATGCGTGCAATTGATACTATCAATACACGCTTTGGCAAACGCCGCGTCTACTACGCGTCCGAGAATCTCGGCACCGCCTGGCAGCCCAAGCGCCAGGCCCGCAGCCCCCGCTATGTATCTAATTGGAAGGAGCTACCTCTGTTGCGCATAAAGCCCTGACCAAGGAGCACATTATTGACTTTTTTACTTGCTTATGCTATAATTATACAGTTTTGTCGAGCATTTTTATTGCTCCAAAGCACCTTAAAAGCTCTCTGTCATACCCATTACGCTTCTGTGATTGGGAATGAATACATTGCAAACAATGTGTTGATTTCCAGTCACAGAAAGGAACAGCAATGAAGCTAAGGAATGTCCTAAAGATCATCGGTCCCTGCCTCTTGGTGGTAGGAGCAATTATCCGGATTGCCTTCCCGGAAACCGGATTGGCACCGTATTTTATCCTGCCTAGCGCCCTCATCTGCATCACCGTTTACGTTCTCGGCCTGAACATGTCCGAGGCAGACGATGATGACCCTGACGGGGACGAACCGAAGGACCTCCCGTACCGGGAAACCAACCTCCTCGACGCAGCGTAGCGTCAGGAGCAATATGATGGAATGGATATATGCACTACTCGCCATATAGCTAGTCTACAGAGGTAGCCGACGGATTCTGTCGAATGACAGGCCCGGTCTCGGAGCCATCCTTGCAGGCGTCGGCCTGGCATCGTTAATAGCAAACCTCATCGTACTCGCATCAAGGTAAGGAGTAGCAATGTACCGAGTGAGCCGCATCACCCACAGCAACACCGACCAGACGTCCGAGCAGGTCATCTGGCAAGGTGCCAACCTGTCGAATCTCGAGTCGCTATACCCGCGACTTGAAGGCTACGACGAACTCACAAGCACCAAGTCCATCACCCACCTCTTCGAGAAGCTCGGCGATGATGGCCAGTGGCATGAGTGCGATGACCCGCGCCTTCGCGAGCCGCTCAGCTACGACAACATTCCCAACCGTTACGGTGCCATCTGCGTGCGCCTTCAGGAGCGGGACTACTTGCCGGAATTTGAGGATTCCGAGCTCGAAGGGTACCAAGACCCGGCGGAAGATCGTCCAGACTTTGACTGGGCTGACAACGTCATAACGGAGATGGACAGCCGAGGCCGCTGACAGAGAGCTGCCACCAGGGGTAGAGAAGACGAAGAGCAAGCTTGAGTGCAATTTTGCTCTCGCAACATTCTTTTTCTTTCTCTTACCCCTGGCAGCTCCCAAGCTTATTTGCGTGGCCTAAATAGGCTTAGGAACTGAAACGCCCATCTCGCACTGACCTATGGCCGCCAAAGCGAAATGCTACCAGGTACCAAAAAGTTATTCTTAAATTCCTGAAAGATAAATTGTACTGCTTGCGATTTGAGTATAATATTGCCATCATACCCAGATGAAACTCCATATTATAACCGTCGGGGAGCCGAAGCTCGAGTATGCCAAGGCTGGCTGGAGTGAATACTATGCACGCCTGAGCCGACTTCACACTGTCCGCACTACGCGGATCCCCGATAAATACGCATACGACCCCAAAAAGATTCTGGAGGCATCCGAAGGCAGCTGCAGGGTAGTTTTAGAGGTATCCGGTAAACAGCTGTCAAGCGAAGTGCTGGCCCGCTTTCTTGCAAAAAGAAGCCAGGAAGGCAGGGAGGTAAGCTTTATTATCGGCGGCCCCGAGGGACTGCCGGAGGAAGTCATTAACACCGCAGACCACAAACTTAGCCTCTCCGAGCTCACGTTCCCGCACGATCTTGCCATGGTCGTGCTACTGGAAGCGCTGTACCGGGCAAGCACCATCAATAGCAATCATCCATACCATAAATAATCTCTCAGCACTAGACTTGCATAAAGCGTTATAATAATTCTCGTATGTTGCGACTTAGAAAAAGTGAAGCCGACGACGACGAAGCGGCCAGATCCAGCGAGACCGACAGCAGCAAGCTAGGCTGGCGAGGCCTCAGTATACTTGCACCCCTCCTAGCGACATCTATTTGTGCCATGTTGCTCATTACAAACTCCTTCTCGACAATGGACTTCTGGCGACAAGCAGCAGACAGCCAAACTGACCAGCCAATAGACCGATCTACCAATAAAACCCGTAAACAGCTAGAGCTGGAAAGCTCGGTGCTGGGCGACCATATCCAACCGATAGACACAGATACCAACAAGGAAAGCACTCTATCAACCACAATTTCGGAAGCTGCCGCAGCCGACATCAGTGCCACAGAGGACAGCTCGTCACCTAGAGCGACCAAATGCAATGAAGAGAAACGAGCTGCTGCCGAACAGCAAAAAACTAAAGCGCTGGAGAACGAAAACAACCGGCATGAAAAGTCCCAGAATAGATTACGTAGACTACTCATGGGCCTATTCAACCCCAAAGGGCAGAAAGAGGGCGTTGAGCGCGAAAATGCCCTGCATGAGCAAAAGCTGCAGGAGATTGAGGACAACTACAAAACAGCTCTCATAGCAGCCGGATGTAGCGACGCATAATGCAGCAGCAAGCCCAGATCCATGCCCTAACACTACCTGTTAAGCTCCACCGACCTGATAACAAAACGGCTACTAAACCACAACGATTAGCGGCTTGAGCGGCCGACTGATATAGGACTATACTAATCATTAGCAGTACGCGTGCTTCAGGCACCTACCTGATTCCTACGCGTAAGCTTACATAAGCGAACCTCAAGGGAGCATACACACCGTTCTTTTCTGAGCCGGAAAGGACAAGCGTCACTGCCGCCCTTCATATTCAACACTAACCTGGCTTAAGCCTCTAATTGACGGACTAGAGATGCTCGCCGGCTAGTTTTCTAACCCTCACATTCCGTCAGCCACGGATCCATACGGACCGTGAGCCTTGTTTCATAAACCCTAAACGAGGACTTGAATATGAACACGACAATCATCAACAAAGAGGTTGCGGTCACCGCCTTGTACTTCCGGGGAAACCAGCAGTTTAAAAGCTTCCCGAAGCGCATCGAATACGACAATAAGGAGGTGACATTCCTGGAATCCGGCATGCAGTACCTTGTCCAAAAGGGCAGGCGGCTGGTGCGACTGTTCGATATGACGGACGGGCAGGCGACGTATCGGCTGAAGTTCGATCCCGAGCAGCTCATCTGGACACTGGTCCGGGTTCAGTACGACTTAGGCCGCTAATACCACCTAGGCCATCTCGCAAAGCAAAAAGCCCCTAAAGGGGCTTTTTGTCTTAGTCAAAGCTTATTGTTTATTCCAGATGATGCAGCTCGAATACCGTATCTTCCTCGACGCCGTTATGCAGGCCCTGGTAAGCCTTGCGGGCAAACACACCGTCCTGATTGACTATCTCCCAGTCGTTAATGGCAAAGCCATAGCCGCTAGTACCCGGGATTTCACGCTCCTCATGAGCCTCCATAAACAAGCTCATCCATTCCGGGAACGGCTGCCCCAGACTCATGTAGTCACACTTATAGTGTATATACGGCGTATCACCGAACTCTATACCCAACGACAAGCTGCTACTGCCGGCACCGGCACCCAGGCTGATGCCGCTAGCATTCAGGCTAATACCTACAGGTAAGATCGTAAATGTAAATTCGGGAGTCTGGGAAGTAGTGCAACTCTTGCCGACCAGCGTAACAGTGCTGTCTTCTGTGATATTGCCGCTGCCGGTAAGCGAGAGGCTCTGCATATCGAGACCAAGTGTACCTTCACCGGTTGCACTGGCTTGCGATTCAAACTCCGGATTGGTAAGTGTGGACTTCAATGTCAGCTTGAATTTGCCGCAGGCCTCCGCCTTAGCTGCTATCGCGTCGCTTCCGCCAAATGCATCCTCCATGCCAAGCAACTGCGCAGCACCCAGCCAATAGAACATAGCAGCAATCTGCGTAGCATCCCTGTCAGCCCTGCAGGACTGCTCAGCGACATTTACCGCATGCACCAAACTATCGCGGATCGCTTGTTCGCTCGCGGCAGCCTCCTCAGCAAAATCTTCGTCAAGTCCATAGAGCTGCACAAATATCAGCCACCGTATCCATTCGCCGATAGCAGACCTGGCCTTCGTATCATCTTTGGCCGCATCCTTAAGGTTCGGCAGGACTTCGCTGCTGTGCCAAGTCTTTAGAATATCCTTTATTTGTGTCATGACTTCGCCCGGCAAGCTACCGTCGGCCGTATGCTTGGACGTGACAGCAGCAATAGCCGCAGCCGCCTGGTCGCCTATATCGGTCGGCACCGGTGCTTTGGCAATGTCTGCATTCAAATGCAAAATACCGTAGCCGCTAAAGCCGGCGATCGGCACCTTTGCAGCACCATCCTCAACAGCAAGCGGATAGAGATGGAACTCTTCGCCTTGGCCATGGTAGCGGAAGGCGGCCAGCCGGGAAGAATCAGCTCCGTCCGGCAGCTCGATTGCCAGCCATCCGGCATTCAACAGCGTCTGACCATCCGGCTCAACCTGAACGCCACCCAGGAACTCCATGCCTTCGGGCAGATTCTGCACATCGCTGAGGCTCGTCACTGTAAACTCTGTACTACTGACTACAGAGTCCTCCATAATTGAAAGCTTGGCCGAGACAGCCTCATCAGACAAGCTGATTTCACCACCGCCTTTTGCGATAGTTTTCGATTCAGACACCCCACCAAGTACCGGCGCCACTGCATGCGGCCGAGCGTCCTTAATAAAGCCGGAAGAACCCTTATTGGTAAGCCAAAAAGCCGCACCAAGCGCACCCAAAATCAAAACCAAACCGATGATAATCACTATCAGAGGTCGTTTAGACTTTTTTGGTGCAGCAGGAGACGGAGCTGCCATATTAGCCGCGTTATTAATATCCAGTAAAGGCGGCGAACCAGCCTCCTCTTGAGCCTGTACCGGCCGTCTCGGCGGCCGAGCTGCTGGCTTGATATCCATGAGCACATCCCTCCTATGTAATAATTCTTAAGCCTAATCATACCCAAGCACAATAAAAACAACAATTGGCAGGCAGCTATAAAAAGTGGAAGTTATCGAGGCTTAATGGACGGAATTTCCTAAAATAGAAGCTTGCCTTGCGGATTGCGGCAACCCGGGTACCGCCAAAACAACCAATGAAAAACACCCACACAATGTGGGTGCCTTTCATTGGTGAACTATGTAAAGTCGAAATTGAACGCAATCTGTACTGAATTACTTGAGGTATACGGCTACATGAGGGCAATAACAGTAGCAGGATACATTCAAGCTTAGAGTAGAACTACTGCTATCTACTCTATTGTTATGTTTTCGGCGTATATTTTTGTTATTAGTGTACTAGTAGCTAGTCAACGACTGGGCTCAATACTTATATTATACAACATACACCCTTTATGGCTTTTGTAACACTACAAAAAATTTGCTTTATACTAGGAAATATGCTAGTATATACTTTATGAGTAAAGAATTACCTGTTACGCAACACGATGAGATGGTTCAGGGCTATGAAATAGCCTTAGCCGCTAATGCCGTTTATGATTTAAGAGCCCAAAAGGCAATAGAAAGTGCAAAAGCCATCGCAGAATTATTGTCACGCAATCCAGACCCTATGCAAGAAGGTGTTACTGAAGTATTAAGTGAAGCAGCCAAAGCTCGTGACGAATATACAGAAACCTTCAACGGGCTTATGGAATCCGCATCGGCACTAATACCAGCTCGTCATGTCTTTGATGATAACGAGATTGTATTCAGTACGACCACTCGCTACTCTGGTCCTCCTTGGCTCTAATCAGTAACCACGAGTCCCAATTAAGACACGAATAGCTAAACATTAAGAGCAATCAGAGCAAGCCCTATTAGCATACAAGCAATGCCTAGCCACTGCTTTCGAGATACCTTTTCTTGAAAAAACAGTACCCCAAGAATAACGACAGGTATTACAGAGGCTGCCTTTATAGCACCGACATATGCCTGATTCGGAGCCATCACCTTAGCTTGATAGGTAGCCAACATATTTACAGTGTAAGTTACGCCGACAATAGCTAAAGGCCATGCATGGCTTCTGACACTTTTATTGACCGACTTCCAATAAATTAAGCCATTCTGCTTTCGGCTTCTTAAAAGTATCACTGTAACCAGAATCACAAAAGGCACTGTTAGAACTGAGGTGTAAAAGTTGTAGCTTATTGGATTGCTCATTTCCAGCATTTTTACTTCTATGTTCGAGAAGATGCTACAAACAATGATTGCAACTATTACTAGCATGAGGGCTTTCTTATGGGCTGTTATTGATTCGACGGTACCATGTTTTTTCGCACGAGATATTATCCATGCCCCAGAAATAATAAAAGCTGCCCCGATAACACCAGATAACGATGGCACTTGACCCAATATAATGTAAGCTCCAATCATGTTTCCAACCGAGAACAAAGTCATGAGAGGTGCAACAAAACTAATATCAGCAATAGAGACAGCTTTATAGTAACAATAAAGATATATAGCTTGCAGGGATACATAGATAACCATAAGTTCCCAGAATAAAAGGGGTAGTTCGCTAGGCCAGTAGAATCTAGCAAAGAAAAGTGTCAATACGATAAGCGGTAACGCAACTGCTTGTTGTAGCCAAGCCATCGCCATACTGTCTATGCCAGTCGCAGCCTTCTTTTCGGCGGTACGTCTGCCAGACAACATGAGCAATGCAAGAATAGAGAGTGCGAACCACATAAAGTAAGTATACTTACCTCAGCGAGCAATTACGACTCATTTTACGCCCAAAAACCTGTCCAGAGTGCTCCAGATGCGTCACAGAGAGCATTAAATGCTGTTCACTATTTACTTATCAGAAACCCTAAGCAAGTGGCTACAGAATTTTCCGCCAAATTTACACCCTTTAACGCCATTTTTATAATATTTGTCCGAGATGTTTCAATGACAGTTCTTCGTATTGGTCTTTGTCGAACTTTACCTCAGGGTCAGAATCTTCCAGCTCAACAACATTATCAGCTTTGAATCTTGGCAGATTAACAACAAGCATAACTAAGTCTTTCTTAGGGAATGTGAAGTGTGTCGTGTTAGGGGGTGTAACTACTACAGAACCCTTCTTTAGCTTTACCTCTTTTCCGCCAACAACTGTTAGTCCTGTACCTTGAATAACGAAGTAGACTTCTGTTTCGCCATTCTTATGGTAGTGGGGGTATGCAACAGCAAGCTCTCTCATGTCACTAATCGCAAGTGATCCGTACCATTTAGGAATAGGTGATTTAAGTTCGTACACTGGTCCACACTGTGTTATCTTCGGTTTTTTACGCCCAACAAGAGCTTGCCAGTCTTTTATAGTAGCAACGTACTTCTCCCACACCTCAATTATTTCTTTCAAATCCATAAGGACTATTATGGCACATCACCCTATGAATAACTATGTAATCAAGAGAGTTTTTTCTTCCACTTTTGTGACACCAAATATCTTAAAAACACAGCGAAATCAACTGAAATTTCAGAAATATGTACTGAAACTAAACACCACTTTACTCTGGTTTTCTTTAGCTCTAGCCATTTTTTCGGCGAACACCTCATTATTTAGATATGAGTAGTACGTATTGCGACTTATTCCTGCGTAACGACAGGCTTCATGGATCGTGCTGTTGTGCTGCAATGCATCCGCAAGCCTTAACATCGTTTTGTAAGTGACTTTAGGTGGTCTTCCTGCTGCCTTTTTTATTTCCATATAACTCCCTTTGTTTTCGCATTACCTCTATTACTAGTATGACAGATAGGCCACTTTGCTAACGAAAGAACAGATGTAAACAGAATATGGTATAATATAAATATTGTAATGTGGTCGAAAAACATTGCTTGCACATCACTCGTTTGGTGTGTAATCAAAGGATAAATCCTGACAAACCTCCTTTTTGCGAAGAGGGTGTTTGCCACTAGGATTTATCCTTTTTCGATTCTAGGGCAAACCACAAAATATAAATTATCTCCTCGCTAGAGTGTCTTGTCACTGAAGGCTCTAACAATCTTCAGTCGGTCTGACAGGATTTACAGTGGAACAACAAAAAGAACCACTCAATATAAATGACCAGCAGGTCATAACGGTCAAAGAAGCTCGAAAGCTCTTAGGCCAAATATCAAAAGAACTAACCAAAGAAGAGTTAGAAGTACTAATACGAGCTACTGAAACAGTAGTCAGGCTTTCTATTCGCACGTATATTAGTTCGAAAAATATCAAAAATAATGCTACTATTGAAAGCGCAGGAATAACATCACTATGAAAAAAGCAGTTATTTATCTTCGGGTATCAACTACTCAACAAGTAGAGGGTGCTAGTCTCGATATCCAGCAAAAGCTATGTCAGGATTGGGCATCACGTAATGATGTACTGGTTAAAGAAATCTACCACGATGACGGTGTATCGGCCAAAACCCTCGACCGTCCTGCCATGAAAGAGATGTTAGCGTATCTTGAAGCGAACAAGGGTAACATACACTATCTCATCACATACCAGACAGACCGTCTAACACGTAATGCTTCAGACTTTTTCGCACTACGCACCTTGTTATCTAAATTAGGTGTTCAGTACAAGAA
Source organism: uncultured Candidatus Saccharibacteria bacterium (assembly GCA_964483035.1). Lineage (GTDB taxonomy): Bacteria > Patescibacteriota > Saccharimonadia > Saccharimonadales > CAYZZS01 > CAYZZS01. The sequence goes on along the minus strand of CAYZZS010000004.1, from coordinate 48,596 downwards.
TATCAACTCAGGTGTTGAGGATAGCGTTAATGAGGAGCTTATCCAGAACTTAGAAGCTGTACTAGCTCAACATGACAACAAGGTTAAGTCTGTCCGTGTGAAAGACAACATGAAAGCCCACGCAAAAGAGGGCTGGCGTATGAGTAAAGCACCTCACGGCCTGAGAAATGTGAGAGATGTACTTGAGAAATCCACGCTTGCACCTGTAGAGGGGGTAGCAGATAAGGTGGTTACTGTATTAGAAGTATACGCAACAGGTACCTACACAATCGCTAGTCTTATTAAGCTGTGTGAAAGTATCGGGTTGAAATCTGCTACAGGCAAGCCGATGCAGATACAGGCACTAAGCAAGATGTTGCGTAATCCTATCTATGCAGGACTTGAACAAAGTAGTCACACAGAGGGTCAGCTCATACCTTCAAAATTCAAAGGGATTATTACTCCTGCAACATTTCACCGTAATCAAGAGCTACTGAGAAGCAACAAAAACACTGCTGCTACATACAAGAAGAATAATCCTGAATTTCCTCTGAGACGTTTCCTCGTGTGTGCAAATTGTAATAAGTATATGACTGGCAGTAGTCCAGTCGGTGGATCGGGTAAGCGTTCTCCGCGTTACCACTGTTCTAGGTGTCATGTCCCATCTGTACAGACAATAGAGCTACATGAACAATTCTTGCAACTGCTGTCATCACTAACTCCTGACCCAGATATGGAGAAGTTCTTAAAAGAGATAATAGTACGTGTCTGGCGTGAAGAGACGCAAACCCTAAGCAGTAAACAAAAGAAGCTCCACAAGGTCTTAGAACAGCTTACAGAGCGAAGAAATAAGGTTGTAGAAATGCTTGTTGCAGGACAGATAACAGTAGATGAGAAGAAGGACCTTGTAGCTAAGATAAAGATTGAGTCTGATGCTGTACAGGAAGACCTTACCAGTATCGGCTCTTTATCTGAACTAAAAACTGATGCAATAGATTATGCGATGCGTTTTATGTCGAACGCACCACGAATTTGGAGTAACGCCTCGATAGAACATCAAATAATCTACCAACGTCTAGTCTTTCCAGAAGGGCTTGAATACGACCTGACTACAAATAAATTTCGAACGCCCAAATTAAGCACACTTTACACCTTAGCAAGCATGAAAAAAGACCCATCTATGTCAAATGAGTCTCTTTTGGTGACCTCACGGGGAATCGAACCCCGGTTGCCGGGATGAGAACCCGGTGTCCTAACCGCTAGACGATGAGGCCGTTACGAGCCTGCATGTTACATGTTAATTGTACAAAAAACAGAACAGGGGAGAGTGTAGCATAACTTCGGTAAATAATCCAGTACGGTCCCGATTTGTAATAGTACGGCAAACGATAGATAATGGTTATGATAAACCTTAGCGGTGGGCATATTCCGAAAATGAAACACGTACCCGAAACCTGGCTGCGCAGGCTAAACTTGGTATATACAGTTTTTGCCTTGCTTATTCTTGGCTTGCACATTGCCGGCCGCCTGCTGGAGCCGCTCAACTTCCTAATCTCGCATGCTGGGACATCCCTTGTGTCACCAGCCATAGCGCTGGCGACATTGGTTTATTCAATTGGGGCTCTGCCATTCGTGCGGCGCTACAGTATCTGGAGTTCATACTTCATTACCTATTATCTGACGCTGCACATTTGCCTACTGGCTGTGGGCGTAACCGGTGGCTATGACTCGCCATTCTTCGGCTTGGTAGTCATCTTCTCGTTCTTTGGCGGCATGCTGGGTGTGTACGGCGCCGCACTGCCGGTCGCGCTGACCGCTCTGGGCACGCTCCTGGTTTTGCTCGGTGTGTACGACCAGCAAGATAGTGGCAGCATGATGGGGGCCACACTTACCGTCACCTTTATTACTGCCGTGGCAGGCTGGCTTATCTGGCGAACATTCATGCCGCAAACTGTCAACAACGAGCTCGGCCTCGCCGGACAACTGAAGAAAGAACAGCTCAAATCCGACTTCATACTTAACTCAATGAACGACGGCGTAGTAGTGGTCGACACCTCAAACATTATCAGCTACTTGAATCCCGGCGCCAGCAAAATCATTGGCTGGTCGACGCAGGATGCAATCAACCTGGATTACCGCAATGTACTTAAGCTCTGCACTGAAGAACGGAAACCATACAATGAGGAGCAGGACCCCCTGCAAAAGGCTCGCCGTGCCAAAACCCATGTTCGCGACAATGATGCCGTACTGGAAACGAAATCAGGCAAATACGTACCTATCGTCATAGACACCTCAGCACTGCTCGACGCCGAGGGCAGAGACACCGGTAGCCTGATAGCCGTCTTCCGTGACGTCAGTAAAGAGCGCGATGAAGAAGCTCGCCGTGCCGAATTTATCAGTACCGCCTCTCATGAAATGCGCACACCCGTCGCAGCCATCGAGGGCTATCTAGCGCTGGCGCTCAATCCCAGCGTCAGCCGCGTCGACAGCAATGCCCGCACCTACCTTGAGAAGGCCCACTCCTCAACACAGCACCTTGGCAAGCTATTCCAAGACCTGCTAGCATCCGCCAAAGCCGAGGACGGCCGCATTAGCAACCATCCGGTAGTCGTGGAGATGGGCGAATACTTAGAGAAACTGGTTGAAGACCTTAAGTTCTCCGCCCAAAAGAAGGGCCTATACATCGAATATATTATTGGCGGCGGACACACCATGATCGACGCCAGCAGTCCGGCCAATGCCGCCAGCAGCAAAGTCGTCAAGCCACTGTACTACACTCTTGTCGATCCGGACCGCATCCGTGAAGTCATCACCAATCTCTTTGATAATGCTGTTAAATATACCGACACTGGCAAAATCACCATTGGCCTCACTGGCGACAATTCCATCGTTCAGTTCTACATCCGCGACACCGGTCCTGGTATTGCCGGAGAAGATATACCGCACCTTTTCCAGAAGTTTTATCGGGTAGACAACTCCAGTACCCGCACTACCGGCGGAACGGGCTTAGGCTTATTCATCTGCCGAAAAATCATTGAACTGTACAATGGCCGCATCTGGGTGGAAAGCAAGCTGGGAAGCGGTAGTACTTTTTACATCAACTTACCTCGGCTATCAACACAGAAAGCAACGGAAATCCTGGCCACACAGCCAGCTGATGCAACTCCTGTCAATCAAACGCCCGGCGCCTTCCTGGGGATGTAATGCCTATAGAAATTTCTACACAACCCCCTGAAATCCACCCAAATTCTGTGGACTTTATAGCGAAAATACTTATGCTACAATTAAGGAAAAGCGTAACAACAATCCAATGAAACAGGGGCACCGAACATGGCAAAAATAATGCTCGTCGAGGACGACAATAACCTTCGTGAGATTTACGAGGCAAGACTGCTTGCCGAAGGCTACCAAATCGTGTCCGCCAAAGATGGAGAAGAAGCCCTAGCTCTTGCAGTTAAGGAACGTCCGGACTTGATTATATCTGACATCATGATGCCCAAGATTAGCGGCTTTGACATGCTCGATATCCTGCGCAGCACGCCTGAAACCAAGAATACCAAGGTTATTATGATGACCGCTCTTAGTCAGGTAGAGGATAAAACTCGAGCTGACAAGCTTGGTGCTGACCGCTACCTGGTCAAATCCCAGGTCACCCTGGAGGATGTAGCCAAAGTAGCCCGCGAAGTACTCGAAGGCGACGCTCCATCACCGGAAGCAGCGGCTTCCGCTGCCGACAGAGACCAGATGCCGGCAGATGCCCCTCAGGCAGCTTTGCCTTCTTCGCCGACCCAGCAAAACTCATTCGATCCAGGATTGCAGCCAGCGGCTCCGCCGCCAGTTGTGACCGAAGCAGCAGCCGAGCCATCCGCGCTACCTGCTGAACCTCCAGCTGCTACAGCTCCAGCAGACCAGGCAGTACCTCAACCTCAGCCCACTACCGAGCCTACACCGCAACCTCAGGCACCCGAATTGCAGCTACCCAACCTTGACGGCACGCAGCCAGCAGCACCAGCTCCGGTCCAAGATGGAGCATTGCCGGCTGCCCCTGTGGTAGCACCGGCCGCACCTCTTGATCAGCCTACTCCTGCAGCCACCGCACCGCAGGATCCCTCTGCGAGTACTGTTGTCACCCCGGAACCAGCTACACCTCCCGCACAGCCAGCAGTAATGCAGCAAGCCCCAGCTATGGCTACCGACATGACAGCCGCCACCATGCAGCCTCCGGCAGCAGCCCCGAGCGCTGATTTAGCACCAACCTTACAGGCAGTACAAACCCCAGCTGCCCCAGCGGTGCCTGTCGATCCCATTCCGGAACCTGAACCCGTCACAACACTTGCCTCTGAAAAGCCTCCGGTACTGGAAGCAGCTCCGGCAGCCACTGTCACTCCAAGCGCTGATACAGCAGCTATGCCAGCTGTAGCCGAGTCCACTCCCGCACCGGACATGACGACCGGACAAACGGAAGCTGTAGCCAGCAAGGCACCAGCGCCTGCTGACACAGTTGACACCCCTCAGCAAGTACCTGCGCCTGCCACTCCAGGTGCGGACATTGACCCGACCTTAACGCAAACAACTGCAACGGAAGAGGCGCTGATCAATCAGCAGATTAATGACTTCTTAGCCAGCAATCCGACAATCACCACCTCTGCCGAACCGGCACCGGAGACAGCTGCAGCAACGCAGCCTCCGGTAGCAGTAGAGCCTTTTGCTGATCAGCAGCCGGCTGCCCCTACCGAACCACAAGCCGCTCAGCCTGCCGACCCAGCACCGCAAGCCCCTCCGGTAGCGCCAAGTGAACCTGCTGCAGTCCAGCCAGCTCCACCGCAACCGGCCATCCCAACACCGGAGCCAGCAGCCCCAGCAGCTGAACCACAAGCCGCTCAGCCCGGTACGGATACAAGTTCGGGCTCGGAAACCAGTGCCGTTCACATAGCAAACAAGAAAGTCATTCAACCCATTACCGATATCAGCGCTCCAAAGACAGACCTAAACAAGCTGCTCGAGCAGGAAGAATTACGCGAAGCCGGCATGCAATTACCCGCCGCCCCTCAGGCAGCAACAAATGGTGTAGTGCCGCCCGGCAATGAAATTTACGCTGCAAGCCAGCAGCCGGCTCCCGCTCCAGCTCCCGACCCAGGCCCGGCAGCACCTGCCCAGCCCGCTAAGCCCGATCCTAGCTCCATAGCTATTTAGCAGGCAGATAGCCCTGGCGCATACACGCGAACCGATGATGCGTTAGGACACCTATCTCTACACTCTCTAGCGCATCGTCAACAGCAAGGCACAGTCTCGACTTGAAATCCTGATTCTGCATCGTAGTACTGCAAAGTCCCATTTGCACGTACCACACTTGCGGATTCTCAAGCGGTCCGCCCCAATTCGAATCAAAATCCACACCATTTAACTCATACACTTCTGTCATAAACTTCACCATACCATTCCAGCCCGTCACAAGCAGTTGACGATCATACTCATCAGGATGGTCAATCAGGGAAGGGTGTTGCCGTTCTTCCTCGGTAGATTGCAGCCACGCATTCAGCTCAGCACCCAACCATTGCGCCCGCCACAACACTCTCGCGAGCTGCTGAGCATCACTAGCTTGCAGAGCCCGTAGCTCCAGACCGGACACACCGCCTGCAAGCTCCTGAGAACTTCTCTTCAGATAGCCAGTTGCGGATTTCTGTGTCCAGTGAGGCTTACTAGTATGCATAGGTGTCGCAACCCGATGATGCGTACTGCCTTCGAGCAGCTCAACCATCCGTGCCAGTGAGTGCAGTGCGTCATCATACTCACCAATATCAATGCCGCCTAAGGTAATGTGTAGTGGGTGAGCACCGCCCTCGGGAAGAACTCCAGTATCAAACAGATAATTCGTGAGCCTAGCTAGGGTAGCATTGTAGTAATACGGCGGCGTAATAACTTCCTTATATGAATCATTTCCAAGCCGCAGCCGGGCCTTTTCAAGTGCCGCCAGGCGGGGCAGCCACTTATCGTCAATATCCTGGAAAATGGGCTGGAGTTCGCGCTGTTTCCACTCCGGCAAATCATGATAGGCAACATCATTCTCCATATACCAACCGACACGGTGATCCAGCTGCGAATGCTGCAGTTCGATCTCGACACCGATTGTTGGCAAAAAGCGGTGGGGAAATCGCTCAAACAATACGGCACTCTCGGGTAGGCCCCGCTCCAACTCGCGCTCCTGCGGCACCCCGAGGGCATCTCGGGTGCGCTGGAATACTGCCTCAGGACTTGGCTTTCCTATATGTTCATACGGCCGGGACATGCCACTAACCTCCGCACTTTCGGGTATACTTTTAGTAAATCATGCGAATCAATAAATACCTAGCACTCGCAACTGGCATGAGTCGGCGTGCTGCTGACACGGCGGTAGAGCAGGGAAGAGCGGCTATCAATGGTACGCCAGCCGAAACTGGCAGCATAGTCCATGAATCAGATCAGGTTTCGTTTGATGGAAAACCCGTATCGCTACCTAGCCTCACAACCATCATGCTTCATAAACCTGTGGGCTACGTAGTATCCCGGGAAGGCCAGGGCAGCAAGACCGTGTATGATCTGCTACCGGCAGCCTACAGCCGCCTCAAACCAGTCGGCCGCCTGGACAAAGACTCTTCGGGATTACTACTGCTAACCGACGATGGAGACCTGGCAAACCAGCTAACCCACCCCCGTTACGCTAAAGATAAAGTTTATGAAGTAACTATCGACAAACCGCTCTTGCCAGCGGACATAAGCAAACTAGAGCAGGGTATAGCGATCGATGATTACATCAGTAGACTACGGCTAGCACCGATGAGTGATGACAGGCAGCGCTGGCGCGTGATAATCAGTATGGGCAGGAACCGGCAAATCCGCCGGACCTTCATGAGCCTAGACTATAAGGTCACGGCCTTGCACCGCACGCAGTTCGGTACCTACAAATTAGACGATCTAAAGTCTGGTAAATTCAAGGAAATTGTTGTAAAGTTATCTAAATGATTCACTCCACGCTGCCGAAGGTAGCAGAGCAAATTGCTTTGCGCGCCAGTACATTTACGCTGGCGCCCGATCAGAAGCCGCACGATATGGGCGAGTTCGTGGCGGCCTCAGCGTTTGCTATCTCAGAGCCCATCGTCCAGAGAATTCTGCTGCGAGACGGTTTTATGCCAAAAGAACGAGAGCGCGATATTGAAAACGGCATTGATGTCATGGCTGCGTTTGTCGGCCGGGCCGCACTATCGTTCAGAATGCCTGCCCACGATGCCCCGGCGGTATTCCAAAGCGCCATTCAGCATGAGATCAGCCTGGATACCGTGCGCTCACTCACCCGACGCAGGGCGCTGGCTGCCCACATCATCGAACGGACCTACGGTCTGCGCCCGGAGTACTTTTATCAGCCGCCGAAAAGTCTGGCTCATATCGAACAGGGCAGCGAACAATTCTTTGCGTTTAACGCAGAGGACTTAGGGTACTACGACCATTTAAGCCTAGACCGCAAGCAACTCTGTCCGTTTGAAGACTTTATTACCGAGACCCTGCCGGCTATCAGCGCCGGGATGCTGCAAAACGGCCTGCTCGAATACGCGGCAGCCGATCAACACGCTGTTAGTGGAGTACAATAACACCATGGCAAGAAAAGTACCGATTGTCGCAATCGTAGGCAGAGCAAATGTTGGCAAGTCCAGCTTGTTTAACGCCATCCTTTCGCGCCGCGAAGCCATCGTCGCCAATGAACCGGGCACGACGCGCGACAGCATCATAGCCAAGGCCAGTTACGAGGACCGCGACTTCTGGCTGGTTGATACCGCCGGCATCAAGGACCCGGAAGACGACTTTGAATTTACCATCCAGGAGCAGATCCAGCAGGCCGCAGACAGCGCCGATGTAATCTGGGTCGTAATCGAGGCAAACACAATCATTACCGAAGAAGATCGCCGTGTCGCCAAAATGGCGCTCAAGACCAAAAAACCGGTCTTTTTGGTGGTAAATAAAATCGACCGGGCCAGGGGCAAAGACATCACCGAGTTCCAAAAGCTGGGCATTAAGACCATTATCACAACCAGCGCCACCCAGAACCGGGGCATTGAGGATCTGCTGGAGCAGCTGCTACAGGAAATCCCGCCGGCGCGCATCGACGAAGATGAAAACCGGATCCGGCTGGCCATTCTCGGCCGTCCGAATGTCGGCAAGTCGGCACTCTTTAACGCCCTGGCCAAAAAGCAGCAGGCAATTGTCGCGGACCGAGCCGGTACGACGCGCGACATCAACCGGACGGTTATTAATTACAAAAAGCACGAGATAGAACTACTGGACACGGCCGGCATACGACGCAGCGGCAAAATCGGGCAAGGTGTGGAGCGGTTCAGCGTCATCCGCTCGCTCTCTGCTATCGAGCAAGCCGACGTCGTCCTACTGCTGATGGATGCCAATGAACTGAACGTTGCCCTGGATCAGAAAATAGCCGGCATGATAAAGGAATCGGGCAAGGGACTGATCCTGGTCGTCAGCAAGTGGGACAGCATCGACAAAGATGCCTTTACCCGGGATGCTATCGCGCCGCAAATCCAGCATAATTTCACCTTTGTGCCGTGGGCACCCCTAATCTTTACAAGTTCTGTAACTGGTCAGAATGTCACTAAACTGTTTGATCTGACGCTAGAGATCGCAGAGCGGCGCCAGCAAAGCATACCGACTCGTGAGCTCAACAAATGGCTGCGGAGGGTCGTCAGCATGCACCCGCCAGCCGGACTAAAGAACCGTGAACCAAAGCTGAATTACATAGTACAAGAAGAAGGCAATCCGAACCCCAGCTTCAAGGTCTTCGGCGCCCACACCAAGTTTCTGCACTGGAGCTACAAGCGATTCATGGACAAGCAGTTCCGCGAAGTGTGGGATTATACCGGCACACCGATCAAGTTCTGGTTCATCGAAAAGCGCGTGACACATAAGCACGGCGAAAAGCCGACGGGAACTAAATGACTGGCGAAGTGCCGCGCAATAAAGCCGAGAAGCCTATAGAGCATAGCTTTGCCGTGATGGACGCACTGTACCACGGCAGGCACGTAACCACCCTTACTCCTGCGGCATACCATCGGTTCAAAGAAGAAGTATCCGTGCATGCCGCCCTGCAAACCTCCGGTGTTGGCGAGCTTATGGTACAGTTTTTTATCGCTGAATCACCGGAAGATTTTGCGGACCACGAAAGCCTGAAGTGGCTGGCATTGCATTACGACTTCGTGCGGCGTGAAGGCCGAATTGACATGCAAACCAAGGGGCTAATAATACCCGAAGATCCTAATCGTGATCTGCTGGAGACCGAGTTCTCAAGCCTGCCAACTGTGATTCTACAGTGGCAAGATATCGATTGGGAGAACTTTAATCCTGATCGGGGTATGTTTTCTTGATAGTTGGCATCAGATAACAGATACTTAACTCTATGGCATTGTTTCAGAAAAAACCAGACACCAGCTCTCACGTACCGCTCTACAGCCTTGGCCTGCATAAAACATTGCTCATCGTCGGGCTCGGCAACATCGGCCGCGAATATCACCACACTAGACATAATATCGGTTTTGAATGTTTAAACAGCTTCGCCGAAGCATATGATTTCCCAGGCTGGACAGAAAAGAAAGATCTAAAAGCTTACATCACTACCCACCCCATCGGAGACGCCAGGGTTATCCTTGCCAAGCCAACAACGTACATGAACCTCAGCGGGGAAGCGGTGCGCAACATCATGCATTTTTATAAGATACCGCTGGAAAATCTCATGGTAGTTCATGACGAACTTGATATTCCGTTCGGCCAGATACGCCTGAGAGTCGGCGGCGAGGCGGCAGGGAATAACGGCATTAAATCAATCATCCAGGTTGTCGGCAAAGATTTTGCTCGCGTACGTATCGGCATCCATGACAAGATCGCCAAAAAAGCCGACGCATCCGACTTCGTACTCGGAAAATTCACCCAGGAAGAACGCGGCCAGATACCGGAACTCTTGCGCGAAGTAAACGCCATCCTGGGGGAGTTTGTCTACAGCGGAGGAAGGCTGACACCCGAAACCCGCAGCTTTTTATAACTCGACAGTACCCTAAGGCAACCGCCAATGCTCTGCATGTAAATCTATTGCCAACAAGTCTCGCGTGCCTTCTGCAACACCGACGTGCCAAGGCCTACGCATAGGCACCTCTGGGACCCTACCATCAATTGTCTCAATGGCCTGGCGCAATACCAGAACATCCCCTACGCCGTATACGATTGAGCTATCAGCATCCTCGTAATGTGCAAACTTGCTACCGCCATAGTAAAACGTAGCGTCAGCACCGCGCAACGGCAGCAAAAGGGTTATGCCGTGAGATATGGCGCTATCAACATGGACCGCCTGCTGAGTCTCATACTTGACCGATTCCACAATTGGGCGCGCTTTTCCATCTGCGCAACGAATAACAGCACCCCCGATTGCTGCAATTCTTGGATAGTGCTTTTCTAAGCTCCACCAATTAATCGCACCATCAGCAATCTCATTAATAGAGGGCAACTCATGCCCTCTCAGTCGAGCGTCAATTTTAATAAGTCCACCATCAAAGCACTGCCGCATTGCAGCACGATCCACATCCTGAAACACCCTGATATCCGTGACTGACTCATGTCGCCTATCACTCAAGTACTGATCAACACTCATCATATCATTATACCATATTTCTAAATATTTTACAATATTTGCTGCCCGTAATAGTCGTCTGAGCCAGATAACTCCCTACACCTGCGCCAGCCTTGGGGCAAGGGGGGTTATCCATGTGAGGATAATGAGGACTCATTCGTCATTACAAAGAAGATTTCCACAAAAAGCCCGAATTATTATCTCACCAAGTATGCAGTGAATGCTGATGCCGAAGCGACATACCACTCGGAATAGAGCACCTAACAGATGAATCTAATAAGTGTAATTCTAATAAAAAGAGCCTCCAGAGGGGGTGGGCACCGCTGGAGGCTCTTTACACCCTTCAACCCACCTTGAAGGCCTCCTAAAGCTGTCTCGCAAAGTCAGCTTTAGGCCCACTCAGGTATGTCCGTCGTTACCGCCAAGCCTCAACTACAACGAGGGGGGAACGCGGGGTTAAAGGGAATAATTTGTTTTAGAGCGCTATCACGCTACACGAGCGGATGCGCCACAATAAGTGGAGGGTAACAACTTATATTGGCACGCTCTAAAACACCTAACATATGCTCCGATCCAAAGGACCGAAACTGTTAGAATTGGGGGTATAAGGTGCGTAAGAACACATACTGTGACTTACGAGTTGCGATTTTAGCAAATAAATGACCTTGTGTCAATACTAAAGTACATTTTTTATAAAATGTAAATAGCATAACAGGGATAGACCCCGCCACTAACGGCGGGGTTTTTCTTTTTGGAGTCGGGAATTAGCGTTTGTGGCTCCATCGGACAAACCACCGAGCTAGCTATCGGCTACCACTTCTCAAGGAGAATGGCAGCGACAGGATAGGGCAAAACGGGAGATTTATGAGGATGTGGAGTCCTCAGAGGGGGTATCAGTGGTCATAAAGCTACTGGCCGTATGCGGAATATTCGTACTCCTCATCCGGCAAACTCCGGCGAACATTAACAATTCGGTTCAACCTACGGCAGAGGAAATAACTCTGGCGGAACAAGTGACACAGGAAACACAAGCTCCACTTCAAGTACCAAACATTGTCGAAGTGGAAGCCGTGAAAACTGAGACCGAGCCGAAGCCGGAACCAGTACCAACCGACCCAAAATCCCTCGCTAAACAGAAAGCCGAGGCAAAGGGCTGGCATGGGACGCAGTGGGAGGCACTAGAGGAGCTGTGGCATAGAGAAAGCGGATGGAATCCGAACGCCAAGAACCCTCACAGCGCCGCCTGCGGCATCCCCCAAGCGTGGCCGTGCAGCAAAATCCCCGATCCATCAAGTGTGGAGAGTCAAATAGAGTGGGGAATCGACTATATAGCCGAACGCTACAGCACGCCAGCCAAAGCCTTAGCCCACTGGAAAGCGAGAGTGCCAATCAACGGACGGGATATGGGTCATTGGTACTAACAGGTCGTGCCTCTTTTGCGAGAGGACATGACCTTACTAAGTCGGTTTTACTGACCGACTGGTGGGCAAGAAGCTTTATAAGTGATCTTAAAGCCGCGATAACTTGCCCGCCCGCTGGTCAGTAAGGCCATAAGGAGGGTAATTCAATGCAAAAGCAACTTTGGGGCAAAAGTTTTTGGAGGCGATAACATGCATGCAATTTTCAAAAACATATCAAATATATATTTTCCACCACCTGTAAAGCGGATTCAGGTCCTGCATCTGCCGAGTGAGTGGAGACTAAACGACGACTGGCAGTTCGCTTGCCAGCACGAATTAACAAGAGAACAAGCAATCGAGGTAGACTCCGCCGCCACTGGCGAACACAGCACGTACCACAAGACGGTGACGATCTGCGAGGACTGCCAAGACGAGATTTAGGAGGGTGGTTATGTACAACATCAGACAACAGGCAAAGACGGCAAAGGATACGTCCATACGTGTCACAAGGAACGTAGAGCGCTTCGTGCAGGCAGTTAGCTTGATTGTGCTGGTTATCTGTGGAGTTTGGGTATACCTGAACATCCAGATGCCGAGCTATTTCAGCTACCCGCTTGTAGGTGCCATCAGCATCATTTCATACCGGGCGGCCTACGAGCTGTTCCGGTTCTTTGACCGTGACATTTAGATAAGGAGCAACTATGGCAGACATCAGCGAGATCAGGCAATTAGGTGTCACGCATAAGCTAAGCAACTGCGAGATAACCAGAGTGGAGCTTGACGACAATCATTACTACTTCATCAAGAATGAAGATTTTCCAGAGGGCCAGTTCTGTATGTCAGTCACCAACGTGATTGATGAGGCCGGTCCGGTAGCTTATGGACTTAGAGAGTTTTGGAAGCGGAACTCCAAAGAGGAGTCCGAAGAACTACTGCTCGAACGGGGCAACCGGGGCAAGAAGATTCATAACGCTTTCGAGGATTTACTCGGGGGACTGCGGCTGGATTTAGAGAAAGACTATCCATCAGTCTATGAAAAAGCGGCTATCACGACGTTCGTACGCTGCCTGAAATTCCTACAACCGAGCCTCTTTAAGAGTGAACTAGTGGTAGCCAGTCCGTCTATCATGCTGGCAGGTACGCTGGACTTTGTAGGACTGGTTCAAAAGGCACGGCTCGACATGCTGAGCAACCCTAACATGTACCTCACCATCAACGAAAACGGCGAGTACGAGCCGAAGCCAGCGCATGCGTCGCTGCTGGAGAACCAGGAAGTCATCAAGGTGCTTATTGACTGGAAGACCTCGGCAGGAATCCACTACGCCCATGAAAAGCAAGTAATTGCGTATCGGGAGATGTACAACGAATCTTACGCCCATGAAAAGCCCGTGACACACTGCGGTATATTCCGGGTCAGCACACGGCACAAGCATGGTTTTGAATTCAAGTACGTTGAAGGGACTTTCGACAGCTTTAAACGGCTGTACGACACCTATTTGGACATCCATAACGGCAAAATACCACAACCACCGGATTTGACGGTGTACCCCAAAAAGATTCAGCTCGTGGAGGCAATATGAAATTCCAGAAGATCAACTTAGACAACTACGTTAAGCCGTCCCGGTTCCTCAGCCTGAAGACGGGTGAAAACCGTGTCCGAGTGCTGACTGACGGCTGTATGTATCATGTCGTCGGCAAAAAGACGGCCAAGGGTTTTGTCCGGGCCATTGTCGGCGATGGGGACATGCCAAAGTTTCTGCAGGATGCCGAACCGAAGCTTACCTATGGATTCGTAGTCTATAGCTTTGATACCGGACACTTTCATGTGCTTGAAAAAGGTCCGGCGTTGGGCGATCAGATCGTGAAACTGCTGCAGCAAAAGCCTGAGAAAGAATATATGACGGCGGATATTATCATCACCCGTCATGGAGAGGGCTTGAGTACTGAATATTCAGCTCAGTATGCAGACGAAAGCGAACACTTGCCAAAGGAGGCGAACAAGGATCATCCCGAATACAAGATGATGCTCAAATACTTTGAAGATTAAGCATGCGGGGTTAAGGTGAAACAATTTCAAATCCCCGCCGTCCTAGAGGGTATTACCGCCCTTAAAGACGGCGGGCTTTCGCTTCGCTTCCATACGAACGAAGCAACAGATGAGGAGAAGCTCATCGTTATGAACTACTTTCAGAAATTCGGCTGGCTGCTGTTCTCCGAACAGGAACACGGCGACGATCTGGAATTAAAAGAAATAAGGAGAGACACCGGGGGAAAGACACCATCACAACGGCTCCGGAGCGTGCTGTATATCGAATATCAGCAGTCCGGACGCAATGACCTGACGTTTGAGCAGTACTACGCTCAGCGGATGGAACAGTTTATCGGTTACGTTAAACAGAACCTAAACGATTAGAGGGGATTATGTGGGGTTTACGGTTTTTTAAGAAAAGGACTAACAAAAAACCAAAGAAAATCAGTGTCAGCCAAACGGTCGTCCTGCGGTCTATCGGCAAACTACAGCCCTGCCATTACCGGCAGATTTCCCAGGACTTGCACGTCATTGAAGGCTGCGTAACGCCAAGGATCGCCGAACTTCGGAGAAAAGGACTCGTCAAGGTTGCCTATCAGCAAGTTGGACCTAGCAAGGTCAGAGTCAATTACTACCGCTTGACCGCTAAAGGAACGGAAAGGCTGCGGGATGTGGCGTGACCGTCGAAAGATTATGCCTGACATGTCACAAGCCGAAGAAGCAGCTCAAACGAAGATCGAGCAGCGCTTGCTCATGCTTCTTAACTTCGACCTCAACAAATACCGGCAGTACGGAAAATGCAAATGGTGCGGCAGATACCTCCACGACGCAGGCATCTACCATCCGTCCTGTCAGGAAGCGAGAGTAAGGTGTGGTTTGCAAGCATTGTGACAGTGCGGAGCACACTTCATTTTACTGTTTCAAAAAGCCACGGACGCCAATCAAGCGCAGCAACCGTATCAGGCGGAAAGGAAAACGGCAGCTTGAGTACGAAAAGTGGCGAGATGAAGTAGCGAAACCGTTTTTAGATGAGACATTCGGACGCAAATGCGCCGATTGTGGCAGGGGAGAAAGCGAGGACAATACTTTGGACGTTGACCATATACAGAACCGGGGCAGTCATGCCAACCGGAAAATGGATTTAACTAATATCCAGTATCTTTGCGGCTACCCCTGTCATTTCAACAAAACAAATCACTTAGGGAGATATGATGGCCGGAACAACAGAAGGCGGCAAATTAGCAGCAGCAACCAATAAAGCTAAGTTCGGAGATGACTTTTACAAGCGCATCGGGGCTATGGGCGGTAAGAAAGGCCGCACTGGAGGCTTTTACCAGAACAGGGAGCTTGCACGAATAGCAGGCGCTAAGGGCGGCAGAATCAGCCGCAGAAAAAAACGAGGGGAGTAATGGAGAAACCAAAGAAGAAGCGAGGTTTAGGATCGGCCTCACCAGAAACCAGACGGCGGGTCGCTGCAATGGGCGGCCGCGCCTCACGCGGCGGAGGAAGGCCAAAAAAGCATGTTCTACAGCAAGAAAACGATTAAAAGGGCAATGGAGTATGAAGACCTACCACTACCAAAGAGGGGTCATAAACCCAAAAAGTACCGTCCTCAAGGACTATCTCCAGTGGGTCGGTACTATCTTAATCTATGCAAGCGTCTTGTACGTTTTGGTCGAGTTTAAGGTGTTCTACTGGCTATGAACAAGCTCAAGTTCTGCCCGTCCTGCAGGAGATTGTATATCAGTGATACCTGCGTGATTTGTAAGGAGAAGGCATGAGACTCATCAACCTCATCTTCAAAATCATCTACGCCAACTACGCCATGAAGCACTACATCTTCACCGGCGAAAGATTACAGCCGCTGACATGGGAAGAATACAGGAACAGTAATAAGGAGGAGAAATGTACAGACACGGCGATTTACTAGTTCACAGAATAGAGCGACCGGACTTACGACTGATTAAGCAGTTCGTCGAGGGCGATGCAATCCTGCTGAGGGGCGAGGCCACCGGCCACAACCACCGCTTACAGGGTGACTTCACGTTGTTTCGGTCAAACGATAAAAGCGAGCAGGGTTTGGGCTATTTTGAAGTACACGGTAAGGCTAACTTAAATCATGAAGAACACGGTGTTATCGACCTGCCACAAGGCTTCTACGCCATTGTAAGACAGCGTGAGTACACACCAGAGAAGATTGTATATGTCAGGGACTAAGACGGTGGTAATACCAGAACCAACCATTAGGAAGCTAAAGAATATCGCTGGCAAGTTCAAGAATCTGAATACCGGCGCGGTGGGTGATGAATTCTGGATTGGCACGGGCGGAGGTGGCGGTTACGATTGGGTGCAGTTTGACATAGGCGTGAACAAAGATAAAGAACTAATCACTTGCTCACAGGCTGGTTGTTCATGTTATGGCCCCGAAGAGCCCACAGCAGATGTAACCTATGAGCTAAAAGGCTCAATAGAATTTGAGGAGGGCTATGACGGTGAAAAGGGTGAAGCCGTAGAAGACCTGATAAAGACAACCGACACGCTGTATAAGGTGCTAAATAGTAAGGAAGTATCGCCGCAAGAGATAATCGGGCTACCTAATGCTGAAATACGCCGGGCAGTTATCGAACTTGTCGGTTACGAGAAGCTGACGGAACACGCCGAGGTTAAAGATGAGTCGGAGGTAGACGGTACGCTCATGGTCATCAAGCTCCAAGATGATGAAGATTTGACGCTGCTTCACGTCAAAGACCCCTCAACTACCCGTGAGTATTTTTTGAGAGTGCCGCCAAAAATGAAAACGGCTAGGCAGGCAAGGGCGTGGACTTTCGGTTTTGAAGCCGAAGAATTTGTGCTGGATAAAGAAACTTAACCCCACAAACTACATAACGTTAAAGGAGAATAGATATGACAGATACACAGGAACAATTGAATGGCCTCCAGAAAAGAGTAGAAAGTCTTGAGTCATGGATTGAAGTGTTAAAGGCAGTAACCGGGCCTCCTGTGAGATTTTCGAGCTGGGAGCAGTTTGACAAGGTAGTTACAGACGCATACGAGAACCAATGATGAAAGCGATTCTTAAATATGGACAGTTTACCTCTATGATTGAACTCCCAAATCTTCTGCCAAGCGTCAGAATCATGAAGCCGTCAGAGAGCGTTAGCCTGATGCCGGAACCTATTGATGTAACCGAAGTTAAGAATTATGGGCTAGAATTTCGCTACGTTAGACGGCTGGATGACGACATCCACTTATATGAATTTGATAGAGAGATTTAATCCCCGGCATCCCCTAGCGGGGTGTAAGTCCAGAAGCAGGCGGGGATATGGTTGGCTTGTGTGCCTTGAAACAACAGGACCTGGTGCGATGCAAGCTAACCCCTCGCCTAGAACCTTAATGGAGCGTAGCCTACCCCATAGCGGTACTTAGCGAGCTTGAGGCATGACGATGTCTTTACCGTGTGGGGCAGACTGCGCTTCTAAACAACATTACATTAAGGAGGGATAGAGATTATGCAGGTACATTTCAGTAGTAAGACCGATCTTTGGTCTACGCCGCAAGACTTCTTCGACAAGCTCGACGAGGAGTTTGATTTCACGCTAGATCCGTGTGCTACGCCAGAAAACGCCAAATGTCCGATTTACTTCACTAAAGATGATGACGGCTTAGAACAGGACTGGTCTGGTGAACGAGTATTTATGAATCCTCCTTACGGTAGAGAGATTGGTAAGTGGGTTAAAAAGGCGTATGAGAGCAACACGTTAGTCGTCTGTTTGTTACCTGCAAGAACTGACACTCGCTGGTGGCACGATTACGTTATCGGGGGGGGGTGCTGAGGTTCGTTTTATCAAAGGTCGCCTCAAGTTTGGTGGATCTAGCAATTCAGCACCTTTTCCAAGTGCAGTAGTAATTTTTAGAGCTAAATAAGGACAAATCATTATGAGCAGCCCCACAGACACCAATCAAGCTAGTGAAGATAAGCGACCTATCTTTAAGCTTTTATGGAATATGCAAAACGAGATAGAGGGTAACAGGAGTGAGCGTGGCACAGGCACAATCATTAGTCGTTATGCCAGCATAATAGATGACCGCATTGAAAACAGTGGATACTCACGCTCTGTTGATAGCCTAAAGCTATATACAACAGAACAGCTAGAGCAGGAAATTGAGAACAGGCGATATGATGACTAGCACAGACACCAATCAAGCTAGTGAAGATGAACTACGGACGCTCGATGAAATACTATCGCAGGCGTTTACTGATGGAGCAAGTGACACCATGTGGCAAGATGAGCGCCACATCGAGATATTTGCTACAGCCAAGGAAGAGCTACTAGACCTCATCCGCACCGAAAAGCTAAAGCTATTAGCAGAGCTAGACAAGTCAATGCCAACCGCTGAACAGCTAACCACCAGGTACGGCTATCATATGCCAGAGAAGCAGCACGGTTACAGGCTGGCGCTGCATGATATTAGAGAAGTGATAGCCAAAATAGAGGCAGAGCTATGACAGATAACACACAAGAGCTAGATGAGATACTAGAAGATTTCTATGATGGCGATATACGTCAGTCCGATATGGGCAAAGCCAAGCAAGCAATCATTGACTGGCACAATAAGCAAATAGAAGCGGTACTGGATAGGCTGGAAGCTCAAAAAGGCACTCCAATTGCACTCATAGGAAGTCAGAAATACGAGCATGGTGTCGTCCCACTAAGGGCTATTCAAGCAGAGCGTGACAAGCTAAAGGAGCCGAAGGTATGAGCAAAAACACTACAGACGAGCTAGAAGACTCAATCAAGCACTGTTTCTACACATACAACATGGACACTAGCGCTGGCGGTATGGACGAAGAAAAGGCGCTTAACTACCAAGTAGACGCTATTAAAGCCCTCATCTCAAACCTTGAGAAGCTGGCAAGGATTGATGAGCTGGAGCGACCTAAAAGCCTTGTGCTTGGGATGAACGAATCCTTTGACTTTAAGGCTGGCTTTGAAGAAGCGGTTGACCAGATGGAGAGAGCTGATGAATTACGCCTAGCCACCCTTCGCAAAGAACTAGATGGGGGGGCAGAGATGAGTGATAGAGTAAAAATCAACTTACCTGGTCAAAGTATCTCCGTAAAAACGCCAAATATAAAAACGAATGTTTCGAGTGTTATAAATACGATTAAATCTGTATCTCGAAGTGAATGAGAGTATAATTCAGAGCAAACAAAACCCTGGCGCCCAGTGATAGGGTACCTTTAATTAGCACCTACGGGAATGTGGTGCGTGACGAACTAGAAAATGCTATAATAATGGCACTTTCCAAGAACGCTGGGAGCTGAGCATACAGCTCCCATTTCTATTATCAGGATTTCTGTGTACCTTAAGCTTGCCTCGTGCTAGAATAGTGTTATTCCAGACGAGCGTAAGAGAGCCTTCGGGCTCTTTTCTATTTTTGATAGTTAGACAAATGGGTTATTACAGTGGGAGGTTTTGAGCAGCTATGACTAAGGAATTACGGGAACAGATAGAAGATATTTCGCATTTCATGTCGTATAATAAAAAAGCCCAGGTTCCGGCTCTGCCGGTCTATCCCCTGGGCCTCTTTCTTTATAAAAGAAAAACAGCCCTTGGTGGATGATGAAAGGAACCGTTTAACATTCCGCCGAATGACAGTCTTGCGGAGACTGATGTTCCCCATACTTTCCGGGCTGTTTTGTAAGGTAGTATCTATCCTTTATACCTTAACCTTACTGTATGCATAGTAGCATAAGTAGTATAATTTGTCAAATATTTTACAATAAAGTAACCATTAGCACTAGGTTTAACTGATTACATCTGCTATTTTTAGGGCAGATCACTGGAAAACTAACAAATTGAGCGTTAACTAGGGAGCAATCCCTAACTTTGGGTTACCCTCCAAAGACAGTTATATGGCGCAGAGTACTCGCTGCGCCTCCTAGTTAGTGCTTAAAGGGAGGGCGAATAGCTGGCCTGCTTCCGTGCTGGGGCAAGCGCGTTTTATTAGGCTACTAAAAGCATCTCGTACCTCGCAAGCATAGCCGGTGGACTACCAACACAATCAAATATATGCAGTCAGCACGGAATCGGGTCAACTAAACATTATGAAATATCCAGTCTGTTATATCTACAAGCGCACTAGCGACAAAGGCAAAGAGCTACGTTACTCCATGCGCTCCCTCAAGAACATCACCAACTGGAACGGTGAAGTGTTTGTGTGCGGCGACAAAGAGGATTGGTTTAGTGACAGGATCACAATGATTGACGGCTTCAAGCGTTCACACATCAAGCCCATAGACACCAGGAACAAGGTCAAGGCAATACTGGATGACGAACGAGTCGCAGATGACTTCATATTCTTCAATGACGACTTCTTCATTACCAAACCTATCGAGATAGAACCACTCTATGACGGCAAGTTAAAAGAATTCAAGGGTCATAACACATGGCTCAGGACGAAATCCAAGACCAGAGACTTCCTTATTGAACAAGGAATAAAAGACCCCAAAAACTACGAAGTCCATGCGCCAATCATCTACAACAAGCAGAAACGCCTGGAGATAATGAGGGTCCAAGAGTCCGCAGGAGTGACACTAGCCAGCAGGAGCCTCTACGGAAACATCTACAAAATTGGCGGTAAACAGTACAAAGACCGCAAGACGACCACAGGCAAGCTCTTAGAGGGCGAGATACTATCAACTAGACGGTGGGTAGAAGACCTACGCACTCACTTCCCCGAACCCTCGGAGTTTGAAAAATGACCGTTGACGTAATCATACCGGTGTACAACCAAGAGGAATTGATCAGGCAAGCTATCAACTCCATACCTAGAAACTGCAACGTACTAGTCTGCGACGACGCTAGCACCGACAACACCCTAAAAGTCATCGAGAAGTTATCCGACAATCGCAGCATTACCCTTATATCTAACGATGAAAACATGGGTATAGGCTACTCACTCGCTCGACTCATGGATGAAGCCACAGCAGACTATATCGTGCAGCTTGATAGCGATGATTACTTCCTACCAGACGTAAATAGAGTCATTAACCAGCTCAAGGGAGAAGATTTGGTCTTCTATAACATCCAGTATAGCGATGGACGAAAGCGCAGAATATACAAAGAGAACGTCAATAGATGGGTTGGTAACGGCAAGTTTATCAGGCGTGAGTTTTTAGGCGACATCCGCCCCGATCCTGTACGCATCCACGAAGATCAAAAAGTCCATCGGGAGCTTCTAGCTAAAAACCCGACATGCAAATTCACCGATATTTATGCCTACTACTACAACAAACGAGTGGGCAGTCTAACGTGGGATTACTTCAAAAAGGGGGTACGGGTATGAACATCGTCAAACCGGAGCTTATCGCCAATGAGGTGGCCGAGTTCGTCAGAGACAACATGGAAAAGCTTATGGAACACCCGATGGACTACCAAGACCATTACGATTACATCTACGATTTATTTATAACGTGGCATTATGAACAATTTGAGGAGGATGTATGAGCGGAGTAGTAAGAATCACCAACAGTACGGGTAACCCCAAAGACACCAAAATAATCGTAGACGGCAAATTGCTGCCACTTTCACATATTATGGACGTAACTATTCACATAAGCCCAGAAGGCCAAATAACTGCCGGTGTCCGCCTGATTGTCGATGACCTTGATACATTGGCGCAAGTAAACGTACAGGAGAACTAACATGCACAAAGTAACACCAACCAAGCACGAAGATGGCACCGAAACAGTACGACTTTACGGCAAGACAGTAGATGTGACCGGCAAAAAGACATTCACTCTGTTCAAGCGAGAATATAAGGTTTATCGGCCTAGAGTGAAAAAAGAAAAGCTGGAAGTCGAATATAATGGCGAGCAGCTAAACGGTGATGTTCATACTCCAGAGGTGACAGATGAACAGCAATAAAGTACTATCAACCCATGATTTCCGTGGAAGTAATAGACGACATTCTATACATCACGGTGGACGGCGAAACGCAGGTCATACCCATGTGGCTGATTCGGAATGGGAGCGATGAGGAATGGGAGGAATTTCTAAACCAGGACGACCAAAAGAAGACCTGAGTTCTCTGCCCAAAAACTGGTATGACAACATACTAAATTTGTATAGAGAAGGTGCGTCTGACGTAGAAATTAAGGCACTAATACACGAGTGGCGTGGTAGCTTTTCAAATGATTTATGGGATAGATGGCTGCTAGAAGAGCCAGAATTTTCGGAAACCATAAAAACCGGAAAATTGCTAGCTGAAGCTTGGTGGCACAGAAAAGGCCGAACAAACCTCACCAACAAAGAGTTCAACTTTACCGGCTGGTACATGAACATGAAGAATCGCTTTGGCTGGAAAGACCGCACCGATATGACCAGTGACGATCAGCCACTCAAAACAGCGCTAGTCAGGTTTATGGGCGAAGATGACGACCAGCGAAACGATAGTTGATATTCCAGCAGAGTTTAAGGAACTGTTTAACCCTAAGTGGCGTAATTTGGTTTTCTATGGCGGTCGAGGCAGCACGAAATCGCATAGCGTGGCTAGATCGCTAATACTAAGGGCTAGAAAAGACAAGGTTCGCATACTCTGTACTCGTGAGCTTCAGAACTCTATAGATGACTCCAGCATGCAGCTACTTAAAGATATTATCGAGCTGTATGAATTCACAGACTTTAAGTACACAAATACATCAATCATAAACACCGTTACGGGGTCGAACTTTATATTCAAGGGGCTGAAAAAAGGCACGACCCAAAGCGTTAAGTCCCTTGAGGGCATTGATATTTGCTGGGTTGAAGAAGCGCAATCTGTCAGCGAAGAAAGCCTAGACATCCTATCACCTACCGTTAGAAAAGACGGCTCGCAGCTTATTTTTACATTCAACCGAATGACTGAGCTTGACCCTGTGTACGTTAAATACGTCATGAATCCGCCAGAGGATACTTTTTCTCTCAAGGTGAATTACGACGTTGCAGAAAAGTATGGCATATTCCCTGATGTGCTCCGCAAGGAGATGGAGCATGACAAGAAAACTGACCCCGAACTCTATGCCCATAAGTGGCTTGGCGAACCAGTAAGCCAGGGAGATACCGCTATAATCCCTCGTACTGCTGCACTAGAGGCAATGAGTCGCAAAGTTAAGGGCGATGGCGCGGTGATTGTCGGAGCTGACATTGCCCGCATGGGTGACGATAGAATCGTATTCTGGATGCGTAAAGGCTTAAAGACCATCAAGTATACGGTCTACACCAAGAAGCGCACGACTGAAACCTGTGATTTATTAGAAGATTTTGTTGGCTTTGATAAGGAGCTGGAAATCCGCATAGATGATACTGGCGTTGGTGGTGGCGTGACTGACGACATGATGAACCGAGGCTATAAGAACATCAAAGCGGTGAACTTCGGGGCTAAGGCGATTGATGATGATAAATACCCCAACTGGATTAGTGAGGCGTGGTTTCACATGGCCGAAGTCATCCGTGAGGCTGAATTGCCGCATGATACTAACCTGTTAATGGAACTCACCACAAGACAATGGAAGATGGACAACAAGGGCAAACGTAAGGTCGAATCAAAGGATGATTACAAAAAGCGTGGCTTTAGATCACCTGACCTAGCTGATGCAGCGATTATTTGTTACGCAAGGGAAGTGGACGACAGGCGCATACATTTTATCGAATTATGATATAATGTAATCAGTAAAACGCGACTCTGCACATCTGTGCGGGGTCGTTTTATTTTGCCATGAAAAAGCGCACCATATACACCCTACCGAAAGACACCGACATTCTAAACGGTGAAGTCATCGCCGATGCGATAAAAGCCAACAAGAACAACATCAAGATATTCAAGCGTCTTGAATCGTATATGGATGACAAGCCAGAAATGGACAGGCAATCCCCTAATCCGCTGCTGGCAATCCATAACTTCGCTGACTACATCACCTCTATCAACACTGGGTATTTAGTGGGTAACCCTGTTGATTATAAAGCCGGTGGCAAGGATGACATCACTCCTCTTATAGACGCCTATAAAGCCCAGAGCATTGAGGAGCTAGATACTGACATAGCCGAAGATCTGTCAATGTTTGGACAGGCTTTTGAGACCGTCTACGTTGATGAAGATTCCGAGATCCTCAGCTCTAAACTAAGCGTCTACAACACCATCGTTATTTACGATGACACATTCAAGCACGAAAAGATGGCAGCGCTGTACTACGCCCAGATAAACAACAGCAAAGACGATTACGACATAACCATCTGGACGCCAACGCATGTGCATCACCGTAGGCTAGCTGGCTCAGACCTTACGGAAGTCCCCGATACTCCCGACAGAGAGCATTTCTTTGGTGAAGTGCCTGTGATCCACTATTTCAATAATCGCCGCCTGAAAGGTGACTACGAGCCTGTCACTTCTTTGATAGACGCATACAACATTCTGCAATCTGACCGAGTACTAGACCGAGAGAAGCTGGTAGACGCAATACTAGCGTTTTACGGCGCTAGGCTGACGAAAGAAGATCAGGAAGGTATAAAGAAAAATCGCACTATTGGCTTGCCGGAAGGCTCTAAGGCCGAGTACCTCATCAAGAACATCGATGAAGCTGATGCTGACGTCCTGCGCAAGACCATAGCCGCCGATATACACAAGTTCTCCAAGACGCCTGATCTTACAGATGAAACCTTTGGCAATGCACCATCTGGCGTGTCGATTCTGTATAAACTCCTAGCCTTTGAGCAGAACGTCAAGAAAAAGGAACGCTTACTGGCAACTGGACTCCGCAATCGCCTAGAGCTGTATCTGACTATGCTTCAGTACAAGTCCAAGATTAGCCAAGTAGACGTAGACGCTATTAAGTTAGTATTCCGCAGAGCGCTGCCGAAGAACGACTTTGAGACTTCGCAGATAATCAACAATCTGGACGGAAAAGTAGACGACGAAACCCTAGTGGCGCAACTGTCATTTGTTGAGGACGCTTCTGAGGTGGTCGAAAAGGCTAAAAAAGAGCGTGATGAACGCATGAAGATGGGCAACTTCGGTACTAACGAATCTGACGAGGATGATGAATAATGGAACTCAAAGACAATGAACTCATCCACGGCGATTCAAGAACGATAAAGGTGACGTTCAAGAAAGTTGACGGCTCTCTGTATGACCTTACAGGAGCGACTGCTTACCTGACGCTCAATAAGAGCAAAAACCCTGCGGATGACACTACCGCAGCCATCCAGAAAATAATTACGGACATACCAGAGCCGGAAAAGGGAATAGTACGCTTCAAAATCACTCCTGCCGATTTTGAGAATGTAGACCCAGGAACGTACTGGTTTGACGTGCAGTTGGTCGATGCTGAGGCAAACAAGTTGAGCCGGAAACGGGAAGAAATCACTGTAATAGCAGACATAACAAGGAGTTAAACATGGCAGATGTAAAATTGAATATCCATAACGTAATAGTAAAAACAAACGCAACAATCAAGGGGAAGAAGTAATGGGAAAATATGTAGCAGATGCAGTCCTCGACGCAGCATTAGATGAGATTGCAAAAGGAACAATACTAACAGTATGCTCCGCAGAGCCTACGAATCGCACAGAAGCGGTCACGACTTACAAGCTTGCGGATGTCGTTATAGACGGAAGCGACTTCACCAAGGGCGACGGTGACGTGTCAGGCAGAAAAGTAACTATCAGCGCACAGAATGACATTGAAATTGACGATAGCGGCACAGCTACCCACGTAGCTATCTGTGACAGCACTAATCTCATTCTGGTCACTACCTGTACCTCACAGGTGCTTACAGAAGGTGGCACTGTCTCGATACCAGCCTTTGCATACGAAATCCAAGACGCAAGCTAGGCGGGCCACCTGATGGCAACCTTCGGTAACACCTCCGTCGGGGGATCGACCGGTCAGCTGTCCGGCAACATTCTCGGTGCAGGCCCGGTCGCTGCGGACGCGGGAACGGTTGCCAGCATCTCGGCGTATTTGAACAGTAACAATGCGGCCCGTAAAGCTAAGTTCGCTCTCTACGACGCCGTGACGGACGCGTTGATAGCGCAGACTGAAGAAATTTCGCTGCCGACAGGCGCGCAGTGGCATACCGCCAACTTCGCTAGTCCACCGACTATCTCAGCAGGCAGCTACTACATACTCGCCTGGGCTGATGGATCGTTTGCCGTCACAATTGCGCGTGAGAGCGCCGCGGGCCTCGGTCGCTTTCGGGCAATCGCGTATGCTGCCAACTTCCCTGACCCCTCCGGTACGACGAATAACAACTTCCGGTACTCGATCTACGCCACGTATGGCGACGGCTCCAGCGACACGCCGCTCACCGTACAAGGGGCTGTCTCTCTAGCAGCGGTAGGCAGCGCTAATCTGACGCAAACTCACTCGCTAACAGTAAGTGGCATAGCCTCTACTGCTTCATTAAGCGCGGCTACGCTCTCGCAAAAGCACAGCCTGACAGTAAACGGCCTTACGTCAGAATCGACCTTAACAAGCCTCGCACTAACCCAAGCCGGAGCTGTCACCCTACAAGATCTGGTTTCAAGCACTTCGCTTGAAACTATTCCGCTCGTCCAGAAACACATACTAGAAGTCCAGAATATGTCCACCACCAGTGCGCTAGAAGCCAGCGCGCTAACCCAGAGCCACCAGCTTGTAGCGCAAGGGCTTGCCTCTACCGCTCACCTGGGTACGATCGAGCTAAGTCACTCTGTCACTTTAATCGTGGATACTATCACTTCAACGAGTGAGCTAGAAGCTGTACAAATAGAGGCATCATACAGCCTCACTACAAATGATGTAGTAAGCGAAGCGAACCTGGGTAGCCTGACGTTAGACACGCAGACTGGCCTGACCATACAATCGGCATCATCTAGCGGTAGCTTAGGCTCCATAGAACTTGCAACCGAAACTCCGCTAAGCGTGCAGGGCATTACGTCAGCGACAACCATAGACAGTACAAACCTGTCGCAAAAGCACATCCTGAGCATTGGCGACCTAACCTCTGCCGCGAGACTTAACGAAGCCAATCTGTCGCAGGGCTTTATACTAACAGTTACCAGTCTGTCCTCTGAAACAGATTTGAGCGCTGTGGCGCTTAGTCAGTCTGCATTGCTAACCGTGCAAAAGGTATCTTCAGTAAGCGGCCTTGAGCGACTGCTCCTTACCCAGAGACATTATATACAGATACATAATAGTTTCTCATCCTCTACTCTAGACGAAGCGACACTTCATTTCTTGTCTGGTATCGACATCAACACTATCGAGCTGGAAATCCAAAAGAGGGATATTGAGCTGGAGGTAGGAGACTCGGTAGTCGACCTTATAGCAACAGAGCAAATAACCGATATTGAAGTCCGTGAGACAATTACCGGATTAGTCGTTGAAGATGCCGCGATGACTATAGACATAGAGGTGCGCTAATGGCTTTCCGAAAACGAACTAACGCCTATTGGGATAAGCGGGCAGCCGAACAGCTTGCCTACGTTGAACAGCAAGCCTTGCCGCACCTCAGAGCCATTGACCGCATTTACCTCGACGCCAGACGAGCGAACTTAGCAGCAGTCTTTAAGCTCTATGAAGCCGCCTACAAGAAAAACGGCTGGGATGTGCAGAAACTCCGGCAAATAGCTCCTAGCGGCGATATATTGCGCTTTCAGGAGGCCGTAAGAGCTGCCGGACTGATTGCCGAGCTGCCAGAGGGCTACGGCTTCAGATTATCCCGCCTAGAACTTCTAGAAGCCCAAATGTGGCTAGAGTCGAAAAAAGCCGCTCAATTACACCTTGCAATTCAGACTAATGCCCACCGCCAGACAATCAACACGGCCTACAACTATGCCATGTATAACCTATCCAAAGGCACGGGTGTTGCGCCAGCTTTCGCACAGATCAACACCAGAGCCGTTAACCGTATTCTCAAAACCAAGTTTCACGGCCAGAACTACTCAAAGAGAATATGGAAAAACAGTGAATTGCTAGCCAGTGGGTTAAAAAATGATCTAGCTGTAGCCGTAATCACAGGGCAAAGCCATAGTCGCACAATAAAGCAACTCAAAGATCGCTATAATGTGACCCGATTTCAGGCTGCCCGATTAGTCAGGACAGAGACTAACCACTTTAATACGCTCGCCTCGATTGAGAGCTACAAAGGTATTGGCATAAAAGAGTTTGTTTATGTTGCCACACTTGACACTAGAACCAGCTCAATTTGCCAAGCACTCGATGGCAACCGCTTTCCAGTTACCAGTAGTGAAAACTACCCCCCACAGCACCCTAACTGCCGCTCTACAACACGGGCGTACTTAGGCGAAGAGTATGAACCCGATGCGCGAATCATGCGCGACCCTAATACTGGCAGAAACCGCTACATCGGCAATATCAGCTACGACCAGTGGCGCGAACGAATGGCAGAAAGTTCATCGGCAGGTATGGCGGCCAGTACGTCAGGTGCAATCGTTATGCTTAATTCAGGACTAAAATACAATGCAATAACAACGGCAAGACTTGATAGCACTATATTCAGAGATAGTGTCGCCGAAATAAATAGCATACTTGAAGATTATCCATCATTACGCAAAGGCTTAGGGCCGAATGGCATAGAGTTGAAGGCAAGCAATATGCAGGCTAAGGGTGCGACGCAGCGAAATAATGCTGTCATTATGCTGTCTACGCAGCACCTTAGAGACAAGCAGTCATATATTGGCTCCTTAGCCAATGAAATCAGTAATGGCTTCAAGATGAAAGTGCCTAAGCGAAAATATACTCGCTATACTGCCACTCACGAGATGGGGCATGTCATAGAAAACCATCTAATGGGTAAGGATGTTATGAGTGACAAGTTGGCAAGGAGTATTCAAAATGACATAATAGGTATTGCAGAAGGTATTTCTGGCAAATCGAGAGCCACGCTACTGGGTGAAATGTCCGATTATGGTATGCGCAATCCGCGTGAGTTCTTCGCAGAAGCCTTTGTGAGCTATCGTTTAGGAGGCAGGACTATATGGGCAAAAGCAATGGGCCAGTATCTAGCAGAAAGACTGAAATGATGGATACAGACATGTCCACACCGTACTTCATGACCAACAAAGAGTGGTACTATCGTGACTATGATGATCTTGCCAAGGGATTGAAGCTTACCGATAAGGGCAAGGCTCTACCGGAGGTAGTTAAAAGCTATGAGGATTACTACTCAACTCATTATGACGACGATGGAAGCATCGTAGACTACTGATAAATATGGTATAATGTGAGCATATAAAACGCGATTCCCGCCTTGGGGCGCGTTTTTTCTATTTCACGACCCTCATCGGGGGTCGTTTTTTATTTTACTAACGCGACGGCGGTAACACGGAGGAGTAGCGATGTCTGAACAAGACAAGCAAAACAACCCTAATCCTGATGGTCAGCAGGATGACAAAAAGGGAGATGACCCCAAGGCTAAAACTTTTACTCAAGAGGACTTTGACAAGCAGCTAAGAAAGACGCTTGCCGAGAAAGAGGCTAGGCTTGAAAAGAAATTAGAAGAGCGACTAGCTAAAGAACTTGAAGAGCGTGAGCGACAAGCCAAGTTGTCAGCCGAGGAAAAGGAAGCCGAGGAGCGCAAAAAGCGTGAGCAGGAGACTGCCGCGAAAGAGCGCGAAATCACCTTACGAGAAAACCGAGCTGACGCGAGGGAAACTCTACAGGAAAAAGGTATCTCAACTGACGTAGTGGACTTTCTAGTTGACGTTGACCCTGACAAAACTAAGGACAACATCGACAAGTTTGAAAAGGTCTTTCTAAAAGCAGTTGAGGCAGGCGTTAACGAACGACTCAAGGGCGAAACGCCAAAAGATAAATCAAAAGGCACGAACAACGAGCCGAAATACGAAGGTTCAATCGTGCTGTAACAAGTAAACGAGGAAAAAGATGGCACGAACAGATGCTTATAGCATTTTTATCGATAAGGCCGGACTAAACCCAGATGAGCTGAAAGAAGCTTACGGTGGTCTTATCGAAGCAATCCAAGTCAAGGCTCTTTCGGGTCTTGTCAAAAACCAGCGCCTAAGTGGTGACCCACGAGCTGGAAGCGTTGAGGTGCAGCGCTACGCAACATCAAAGTCACAGGCTTACGGTACATCTCGCTCTAACGGCGAAGGTAACAAAGTTGCCAACACTGGTAAGGTGACAGTCAACACCTACGAAAACAAGCGTGAAATTTCTGAGGAGATCACCGTCTTTGACGTACAGGCGAACACTGTTGCTAACCTAATCAGCACTCGTACTAAAGACCACGGCGATACCGTAGTTCGTGAACTCGACTACGCATTCTTCAACAAGGCTGTTGCTGAGGGCGCATTGCACACATTCGTGGCAAGCAACCCTGAAGGGCGCCTAGAAGAAATCATCCAAAAAGTCCAGAACGTTAAGAACGACTGGGTCGATGGTGTACCGCGCTCAATGATTAGCGTGTTCTTGAACACTGAAGAGTTCGGCAAAATCCGCACCTACCTTGACAACATCAAGGGTGCTGCTGACGAGGAAGTTGGCTACTACCACGGTGTCCGTGTTTACAGCAACATCCGTCAAAGCGCCAGTCACATCGCTATGGCCGACGGCTCAATCGCACAACCAGTTGTGCTTAATGAGTACGAACCACAGCGAATCCCACTTAGCGCAGACATGTCTCTTTACCTGCCATTCTGGTACGGCACAAAGGCTGTTGCACCCGATCTGATCTTTGTAGCAGGTGTTGAATCAAACGAAAGCTAAAAGGAGAGCAGACATGACTGACGACCAAAAAGCCACTATCACAGACTATGTAACCACCCTAAATCCGAATATTGCGGAAGGGGGTTTGCTGGACTTGCTGGTGGAAACAGTCGCAGATCGTGTCCTGCTCTATCTAAACGAAACAAAAATAGCCAGTAGCTTAGAGCGGGTGATAGCCCAAATCGTAGTTGATGTCCACGCTCACACTGAAGCCCCAGATAACAACAGCGTATCGTCTGTGTCGGATAACGGTCAGACCATCAGCTACCATCTGCGGCCTCAACAGTACCTAGCATCAGTAAACGACCAAGAGCTATTTATCGGCTTCGAGAAGCTGCTACAGCCCTACCGGAGAATCCATGTTATTACCAGCTAACTTCACTGACAAAATCGCAGATCACTTCTACGACAAGACGGTGACCAAGCTGGCTAAGACTGCGAGTTCTACGGACGGCTGGATAGACGAGTCGGGAACACCGATTAGCACCTTTAAGGCAAATGTTAGGTTTGGAAACCTCGAAGAGGCGCAGTCTGACATGGGGTTGACCGAACGAATCGACGTGCTGATAACCTGTGGAAAAGACGTG
Source organism: uncultured Candidatus Saccharibacteria bacterium (assembly GCA_964483035.1). GTDB lineage: Bacteria > Patescibacteriota > Saccharimonadia > Saccharimonadales > CAYZZS01 > CAYZZS01. The sequence goes on along the minus strand of CAYZZS010000004.1, from coordinate 17,174 downwards.
GATATGCAGACAGGCGACTTGTTCGCTTATGACGGCATCCACTACCGAGCCGAGGTTAGGCAATTCGACTCACACAAAAAGATAGCGGGCAGAAAATGGCAACAGTAAAAATAAAGAACCTTGGACGGTTGCAGGCAAAGCTCAACAAGCTCGACCCCTTAACAAGGGAGGCAATCCTAACAGGTGTCAATCTGGCTGGATTGCTTGTCGAAGGTACGGCAAAAAATATCGTACCTGTTGATACTGGCGAGTTAAGAGACTCAATAAACACCAACAGCAAGGCCATACCAAGCGGCGCAGAAGCGACAGTAGGCACTAACAAGGAATATGCCCTGTATGTCGAACTAGGTACAAGCAAAATGCAGGCACAGCCATACCTGAAGCCTGCTCTGCAAAAAAACAAAGACAAAGCCAAAAAACTCATCACCACCGAGATAGTAAAAGCACATAAAGGTTTATAGATGCACCTACCGAAATCAGAGGTTTATAACGCACTCAAAGGCATTACATCTAATGTCTTACAGAGGTCGCAAAAAACCATCGTAGAAGTGCCAGCAATCACCTTTTATGTGTCAGATAACGCGGCAGAGCTGAATCTCGATAACGAGATAGCCAAACAAGACATTGAGATAACCGTCGATGTCTGGGCAAAAACCAGCTCCGCAGCAGACACTCTGCTGTCTCAGGTTGAAGCAAAAATGCGGGGGATAGGTTATCGTCTGTCGTTTTCGATGGACGTACCAGACCCCGCGAATATTTGTCATATAAACAGCCGCTTTATCGGCATTAAATAAAGGAGAAAATCATGGCAGGAGTACGATCAATGGGTACAACCCTGACGATGCAGGGTGAAGGCTCAGAAGCAGACCTACTACTGAAGAATATTGCCAGAATCGGCGATCTTTCCAGCGAAGCCGAGGAAGTCGATGTAACCACACTCGACAGCCCCGGCGGAAACAAAGAGTTCGTGCAAGGCTCGAAAGATAACGGTTCTGTAGAAATCGAAGCTAACAACGTCTATGACGGTCAGGCTGAGATAATCGACAGCGTATTTAGTTCTGGTGAGACTCGAACATGGATTATTGGCTACACCAGCGGCGCAACACTGACATTCGACGCATACATATCTGCTCGAACTTTCGGTGAAGCAACACCTGATGGACTAGACCGAGTAAACTTTACGCTTCGCGTAACAGGTCAGCCTGTTTACGAAGAAGGCTCAAGCTCATAAACCCCTCTGGGGGTGGGTTAACCCCCAACCATAAACTAACGTGACGACGGAAAACGGAGACAACTATGTCAGAACTCAACTACAAAGCATCAAATATCGCTAAAGCAGAACGTGAAAACAAAAAAAGGTTCTTCGATACCTTCAACGAGCTAGAGAACGGCCTACCGAGTTTCGACTCAATTTTATTCATGTTACGCGCTGGCGGTTTGTCAGAGGAAGAAGCTGACGCCATGCTTGAGGACAAAGGTATTGCAGAATCATTGGCTCTAGTTGTCGAGGCTGTGACTGATGCTGGTTTTTTAGGAAAAGTAAAGGTGGACACGAACAAGATGCGTCTGGAAATGAACCAGGCTATCAAAGCGGAAGATTCACCGACTTCTGGCGAGAGCAAGAAAGCCTAGCCTTTTCTATAGGCATACATGTAGCCGAGTTTTGGGAACTGACAGTTGGTCAATTCTCACGATGCATTGATGGCTATAAGGATTCGCTCGATAGACAAGCCAAGCAAACAGATCACCTAAACCACATTCTTGGCAATTACATAGCAGTCGGCGTGAATAACCCAAAGAAATACCCCAAAAGCCCAATGCTATCGCAGGACGAGTCACAAAAAACCGTCTACACCAGTGATACGGCTTTCGAGCGGATAGCACGAATCAAATACGGAAAGAAGAAGTAATGTCACCATCCATAACTCTCGATCAATTAGTGGTCATTATCAATGCACAAACAGCAGACTTTAAGAAACAAGTTGCTGAGATAAATGACCAGTTGGAGGGAATTAGTAAGACTGTAAAAAACGTATCGCAGAGTATGCCCAAGTCATTCAAGAAGATTGGAGCGGCTGCCGTTGCGCTAGGAAGTGTTATATCTGCTGCCCTAGTATCAGCGTTCAGGTCGCTCACCGCTCTAGGATCTGACGCAGTTAAACGACTCGACACGCTCAATAACTTTCCTCGCGCAATGTCAAACTTAGGCATTAGCGCTGATTTATCACAAAAATCTATACAGGTATTATCAGACAAACTAAAAGGGCTGCCGACAGCCCTTGATGACGCTGCTATGTCAGTTCAGCGGTTTACGAGTGCTAACGGGAGCATAGCCGCTTCTACTAGTATGTTCCTGGCGCTTAATAATGCCATTCTCGCTGGTGGCGCACCCATGGAGCTACAACGCACTGCCCTTGAGCAGTTGAGCCAAGCCTACACTAAGGGCAAGCCGGATATGATGGAGTGGCGCTCTGCTATGTCGGCAATGCCCGCACAGCTCAAGCAGATTGCTACCGCTATGAACTTTGCGAGTGCCGACGCACTAGGCGCAGCACTCCGTGAGGGCAAAGTCAGCATGAATGACTTTATGATGGCTGTGGTTCGACTGGACAAAGAGGGGCTGCCTGGCTTCCAAAGCTTTGAGCAGCAGGCCAGAAACTCTACTGGCGGCGTCGCAACGTCCATAGCTAACCTGAGAACGGCTATTGTTCGAGGACTGGCGGACATTATGAACGCCATTGGGCAAGCCAACATTGCGGGGTTCTTTAACACCATATCTAGAGCCGTAAGTGCAGCTATTCCGTACATAGTCGCTTTCATAAAAGTAATGATGGTGGCTGTTAGCTGGTTTGGTTCATTGTTCGGCATTGGTAAAAAACAAGCCGACAGCATGACTAAATCAACTCAAAACGCAGCAAAATCTGTTGGCGCAATCGGTACTGGCGCAGCAGATGCCTCTAGTGGCATGAATGACGCTGCGGGAAGTGCCAAGAAACTCAAAAAAGAACTAGCTGGATTGGCCGCCTTTGATGAAATGAATGTCCTAAAAGAGCCAGATGCATCGGCCGCTGGTGGTGGTGGCGCTGGTGGAGGTATTCCTGACCTTAGTGGGCTGGACTTTGGAGACTTTGGCAAGAGCTTGGATAAGGTCACTCCCAAGGTAGAGGCAATTCTTGAGTCACTGAGAAAAGTAGGCGACGTCCTGAAAAGAGCATGGGATAGCGCACCTGTTCAAGCTTTTGTCGGAGCGGCTGGCAGCGCCATAGGGTTCTTCATCGAGCTTATCAAGCAGCTCGGCCTGGCTGCGTGGCAAAACCTAACCGAGACCTGGGCGGCAATACAACCCAATGTCATGCTTGGCTTGAGTAACATAACTATGCTGTGGACGCAGTTCTGGCTAGACGTGCAAGCGGCTATTGATACGTGGGGGCCAGTCATAATTGATAGCACCGTAGGCGTATTCAACTCTATATGGAAAGACGCAATTGACCCTGCACTAAAAATAGCAGCCCAGATATGGGCTGACTTCACAGGGATATTACTGGAGAACTGGCAAAAATATGGAGCCAGTATCTTAGACGGCATTGGTCAATTCGTGGATAACACAATTAAGTTGTTCCAGTCTGTTTGGGATAATGTTTTGGCCCCAATTATCCGACCATTTCTAGAAGAGCTTAGTAACCTCTGGAATGAACACCTGAAAGACCTTGTGAACGAAGTAGTCGGCTTTGTGGCTAGACTCGTTCAGGCTGCGCTCAATATATATAACAACTTCATAGTGCCTGTGTCGAACTTTCTACTAAAGGTACTGTCTCCAGCGTTCTCATTCATTGGTCAACTTGTGTCTGGAGTAATGGGTACAGTACTAGGAACAATTGCCAGTGTGGTTAAGTCGATATTCGGGATATTCAATGGCCTTATTGACTTTATTAGCGGTGTGTTTAGCGGCAACTGGCGTAAAGCCTGGGATGGAGTGAAATCAATCTTCAAAAACATCTTTGGTGGATTCGCAGCAATTGCAAAAGCCCCTCTTAACGCCATGATCGACATCATAAATTCGTTCATTGCTGGCCTGAATAAGGTCAAGATCCCAGATTGGGTTCCAGAAGTCGGCGGAAAGGGTATAAATATTCCAAAAATACCAAAACTAGCGACAGGTGGTATTATATCCGCACCAACAATGGCTTTAGTTGGTGAGGCGGGTCGTGAGGCAGTACTGCCCCTAGATAGAAATACAGGTTGGATGGACGAATTAGCCAGCAAGATTAATGGTAATGGGCAGCCGATACACCTTACAGTGAAGCTTGGCGAAGATACGCTGATGGAGCGTGTAATCGGAGGAATTAACGACGCTGCTTTCATGAGGAACGAAAATGTGTTGACTATCTAACAAATTATGTTGTATAATGTGCCACAATATCAATTAACTTAACTAATAGGGTTAGAAAAATGTCGATCTTTGAACGGACTGCTAGAATAGCTTCAAAGGTATGGGAACGATTCCGCAAGCTTCATATAGCCGTTCAGGTACTTATCATTCTCTTTATCGGGCTTGTGATATTAGGTGGACAAACTGACACTAATGACTACGGGGCAACCGCCAGTGAGCGCCAGACTGCACAGGAGCAGGGTGCTGAGATAGATCCTGAGCAGATGAAACAGGATCAGGAAGAGCAAAAGCGCGCAGAAGAGGAGCGCAAGCGTGAAGAGGCTGAAGCTGAAGCACAGCGAATAAAGGACAGTAATACGTTCTCAGAAGATGACAAAATTCAGTTGCGAGACTTTACTAAGGAGAATGTCTTGAAAATCTTAAAGGCACCGTCCACCGCCGAATTCCAGGGTGGCTTCTTTGACCCCTTAGACGGTTGGAGCATTAACTTCATTCAAGACAATGTGGCTACTGTTGACTCAGTAGTAGATTCACAGAATAGTTTTGGAGCTATGATTCGCAGTGAATTTCGGTTTACTTACTGTAAGTCGAATAATCGCTACAAAGTCATGATGTATTCATTCGAGGGTCAATCATCAGAACAATACGAGACAGACTGCATCATTTAATGGTATAATACCACCAGTAAAACGCGGACTCTCTATTTAGGGGGCCGCTTTTTTATTTGGGGAATATTATGCCAGCCGTCAGCGATGCCACCTTACTTAAAATAGACAACCAATCCGTACCTGGATTAAAAAGCTATAAGGTAACTCATGCCAAGCTCTGGAGAGATGCAGAGAGAAATATGGCTGGCGACATCAGAGCTACGTTAATTGGTATTTACCCAAAGCTTGAACTTGAATTTGGCGGCGAGCTGCTAGAGGACGACATAAGCTCTATTGTTGCCAAACTCGATCAGCCCTATTTTGGCGTAACTTATTTCGACCCTAAATCAAAGACTACCAAAACTGCCCAATACTACGCAGGAGATTACTCAGTCGAGTTAGACGAAAAAACCAAAGGGCGGTACAAGCCGTTTCAGGTTAATCTAATTCCCGTTTCAAGGAGCAGTTAGTGTTAGTTGTATCCGCAGACTTCAAGCAAGCCATCACAGCTCCAGTGAAAGAAGTTACTGGGTACTTGCGACTTGAGGACGAGAGAATAATCCCCTCGGACGGTGAACTGAAGCAATTCACGATTACCGCTACTGGCAAGATGCTAAACACTTCCATGAAAAAGCTCGTTGCCTTTGTGGAAGGGCAGCAAGATGAACTCTCTAACACAACTATAGATGTCTACTATGGTGTTAAATTGCCTTCAGAAGAATACGAATATGTCTTGCAAGGCAAATTCCTGATCACTAAAACAGAATACTTGGCAGACACAAACCAAACAAAACTTGAGGGCTACGACAACATGCTCCGATTTGCTAAAGAGTACACCTCGGTATCTAATTTTCCTGTGTCGTTATTTCAGTATTTGCAAGCTGTCTGCTCTGGTGCTGGCGTAATCCTGGAAAACGAATCAATCTATAACGGCTCTTTAGAAATCCCCGAAGATTACTACATTGATATTCCTGACACCACCTACAGAGACGTTTTAAGAGAGATCTGCGAAGTGACCGGAACGAACGGGCGCATCCTGCCTAATGGAAACCTCTTGCTTGAGCAGTCGCAGGATACAGGCGAAATACTGACCTACGACAACCTATTGCGTTATAAACTAGGCGAAAAGTACGGCGCTATTAACTCGCTCGTTTTATCACGCCAACCGCAGAATGATGACGTGTTTTTGCGAAATGAGGAGGACATAAACACTCCAACCACAAGGAACATCTTAGATTTGAATAAGTTTAACGTCACCTATTCGGGGGCTGAGTAATGGCGAATCGGTATCTGAGAGCTAGCGGCAACTGGAATGGTTCTGTTTGGGCTGCGACTGAAGATGGAGCGGCGGGGAGTGCTGGTACTCCAGTAGCCGGTGACGTCGTTTACATAATGGATGGCAGCCTCACCCTGACCCTAAACGTTGACACACCGCTTTTGCATCAGTTTTACTTGCGTTATGGAACATTAAACCTCAACTCATATTCTCTAAATACATCAGGACTGTGCTGGATAGGTGTTTACTACGGGTCAGAAAATAATGCTGCAACGCTAAATATGGGTGCTGGTCGTTTGGCGATTGGTGGTGATTTGAGATTTTCCAGTAACTCGTCGGTTAATGCCGGAACATCTCAAATAGAGTTGAATTACACTAGCTCTACTAGGACTTTTGGAACATCTGGCAAAACACTCAACGACGTAGTTATAAACCTTGGCTCATCTGCTAATTCTGTCACAGCCAACATCACCGGCTCTCCTACTTTCCGCTCCCTTATCATCCAAAGTAAGAACAGTGCGGCGCATACAGTTAATTTTGATGGCAACGTGCAAGTTGACAAACTAGTCATGATTGGCAGTTCGATTTCAAACAGGCTTGCGCTTAGTGCATCTAGCGCCATAATACTAGGTGACACAGACCTACAGGGTACAGTTTACGGTCAATTCGTCGATATGGGGGCGAATGTCATAACCTACGAGAGCGCTCAAGGATACTCATATATTGGGTCGAACTCAGTTGACAACACTGGTGGGTATTGGCTCACTCAAGACCCACCTAAAATATCTACTTTAGCTGACCCGTTGACGACATCACCAGGGAGCAACACGAATTGGTCGGTTACAGGAACGGTCACGCAGGCAACAAGTGGTCATGATGGTGGTGGCTATCAACTGGCAAGTGGCGCAACGATGGTATCAACCGATACCTTTGATTTGCTGGCTTCAGAGTTAGTCGTAGAAACATCAAATGACGGACTCATGATAAAAGTCGTAGAGACGGATGCTCTCGACATTTATATTTCCGGCCAATGGGTTTTCGTTAGCACTCGTGATAGTTCATACGTCATAGAGGAAGGGCCAGACGGAGCTACTAAGTTTGTAAAATTGGCTGTCTCATCAGGCGGAGTATTGAGCGTTAAATATTCAAATGACGGCACTAGCTGGGTGGACGGACAACTTGGCGATACGTATTCACTGACTGAAAGCGAGGTAGCTCTGATTCGTTCGGTGAGGCTGAAGGTAACCGGATCTAATTCGGTACTTGGCTCTATCAACCCATCCCTCAATGCCCCACCAACCACCACCCTCAACTCCCCCGCCAACAACACCGTACTCACTACCGATAAGCCAGCTCTCAAGTTCACCGGAACAGACCCCGAAGGTGAAGATGTCACGTATGAAGTACAGATAGACGATAATTCAGGCTTTTCCAGTCCTGATAGCTTCTTATCTGCTGAAGATAGCGGTTTTAGCGGCACTGACCCTTATGACTCCGGCGTGGAAGTTACGTATACCGTCCAAAACGCCCTGACAAAAGGTGGCATAGATTACTGGTGGCGAGCGCGAGCCAAAGACCCTGAAGGCTCTAATTCATTTGGCGCATGGTCTACCGCTAGGAAAATGACCACCGAGGCAATCGCACCAAGCGTAACCTCTGGCTCAAGTTCATCTATAAGCACTACCAGCGCAACCGTATCAGGGAATGTCACCGCTGCTAATGGCGCTTCTATCACTGAAAGGGGCTTTGTATACGGGACTTCTTCAAATCCAACTACGTCTAATAGTAAAAAGACCGTTCCCGGCACGACAGGCTCATTTAACACCTCTCTCACTGGTTTAACTCCAAACACAACCTACTACTGGCGAGCCTACGCTATCAACTCCAAGGGTACGTCTTATGGCACGAATCAGTCCTTTGCAACCCTGCCCAGACCTCCCGTCGTCAGTACTGGTACGGCCTCTGGTGATGCTATAGATGAGATAGAGGTTACTGGAAGCGGGATTACCTCAAACCCAGACGGACAGACCATTACTGAATATGGCGTGGTCTATGGGACTAGCACAAACCCCACCACATCAGGTAACAAGGAAGTCGGCTCTGGCGGGTCGGGTGATTTTGACGTAACCCTCTCCTCATTAAGTGAGGATACGACTTACTACATCCGTGCTTACGCCATCTGGGGGAGCGGCTCGGTAGCCTACGGGTCGCAAATAACCTATAAGACGCAGGGCAGGCCAAGTGTTACGCTCAACTCTCCCACCACCACGACAAGTGATACTAAACCAAAGCTACGATTCACTGGCACGGACACAGATAATGACACTATTACTTATCAGGTGCAACTGCATACCAGTGACTCATTCGATACGCCTTTACTGGATAAGCTCTCGGCTGTTGATACAGGGTTTTCCAACTTGTCCACAAGTAAAACCGACCCGTTCTATTCTGGCAATCAGATACAGTATGAGTTATCCACCGATTTACAACGGGGGTCAACCTACTACTGGCGAGCAAGGGGCAAAGACACTACTGGCTCAGGCTTGTGGGGAGAGTGGACAACCTCCGCTAGCTTCTCGATTACCGCCGTAGCACCAACGGTTACGACCACCTCTGCCACCAATATTACCGCCACTACCGCAGATATTACCTGTGCGATTACTACGGATGGCGGAGCGACTATATCAGAGCGAGGCGTGGTTTATAGCACCAGCCCCAACCCCACCACTGCAGACAGCAAAAAGGTAGTGTCCGGCACGTCCTCTCCGTATGTTGCTGAATTAACCGACCTGACGGACAGTACAACGTACTATGTTCGGGCGTATGCTACCAACTCAGCAGGAACGTCTTATGGCAACAGCATCACATTCCAGACCTCACAAACCCCATCAGCTCCAACGGTAGTGACGGGCGAGGCTGCGAACACCACTGATATTACCAGTGAATTTAACGGTTCAGAGGTCACGCTAGATGGCACAGAAACTGTCTTTGAGAGAGGGATAGTATTCTCTGATACCGAAACAACCCCGACAACTGACCACCGCCGGATAGTCGCTCCCACCGCAGGGCTTGGCATGTATAGCTTAGGCATGACTGGCCTAGAGCCGGAAACAACGTACTATGTTCGGGCGTATGCCATTAACTCGATTGGTACGGGCTACGGTGAGGTGGTTACATTTACCACCAGAGCACCATTCGTACCGGATGAGGGTGATGGGTACTGGACGTGGAGTCCTGGCTTGTCACAGGCCACAGTAGGCAGAACGCAAGCCACGCCAGCTAACTCATCGGTCAACCTGCCACTCGCTGATTTAAACCTAGAAAACGGCAAGGACTACACCTTTTACTTTGAGAGTGTGGATATAGATAACGGTGAGGCGAGAGTTGTTTTGGAGCGCTATGATGGCGGGATATTGGAAGATGACGAAATTACTGCCGGAACACCGTTTACCTTTACTTATGACACTGACCTGATTCACTGGAATCTGAAGCTCTATGTTACGGGTGATGATGCTGAGCCTGAGAATATTACGGCTGTATTCAATGATATGTACCTCGCTCAAGAATCGGAGTTTTCCGGTTACGTGCCGTTCACTCCAAGAGGGGTGACTGAAATAAAGCTCATCAACAACCAGATAGTCGATAAGCGCAGGGACGATGTTATCAGCTCTATATTCGACCAGATTGAGGGTATAGAGTGGTATCCGTTTGAAATCGCCACCGAAGGACTAGGCTATTTTGAGATCGGTGATAGGTTTACGATCAAGGACGATAATGGCGAAGAAAAGTCAGTAGTGGTATGGAATACGAAACTAACACTGGATGGCGGTATTAAGGAAACTCTATATACCAATAAGCCTGATTTAACCGAAACGGATTACTCCAAAGCCGGAAACTCACGATTACGAGGCAATATCCGCAGAACGAGACTGCAAGTTGACCAGCAGGCAGGGACTATCAATGCGTTGGTATCTGACATGTATAACCTTGATGGTCTGGTCAATACCAAGTACTCGGAACTGGCCCAGAATAACGAAAGCATCATTGCCACCGTCCAAGGATCTGGTGGAGTCAACCTGATAAAGAACTCTGTCATGTACGCTTTTGACGCATCGGGAGTACCTGAAAACTGGTCAGCCGATGAATCCAGTGAGGGGACTTTGACCATCCAAGCCTCAAACGAAAGTCTGGCTGCTGGGGCGGTATCTGGGAATCAATTTACGCTTAGTGATATGAGCGTGAGCCAAAGGGTCACTGTTCGCAAAGATGTCGATTTTATCCCCGAAGAAAACAAGTCTTACTACTCAATATCAGCTAGAGTCAAAAAGAATACCGTTGGCACAGCCTACATTAAGCTGTCCAACCGTAACGAAACCCTTACCATTGAGCTACCAGATCAGACTTCCTACTACTGGGATATTGTGAAAATTGAGGAAATTCTGCCGCTTGATGACCATTACGAGATTGAGATTTATTCCGATGCTGATGCTGAATTACAGGTAACTGACCTGATACTTGCGCCGGGGAAAACCCGCAAGGAATGGACGCAGGCCAATGGAGAAGTAATGAACTCCAGCGTGGCGATAACTGACGATGGCATTACTGTCCGATCAAGCGCTTTTGCCAATAACTTTACGAGGATTAGCGCGTTAGGCTTTGAAGTACACAGCCGGACTGTTGGCGGTGATAGAATCTTTGGCTTTAACGATGATGAAACTAACGTATCCAAGCTGAAGGCAGATAAGCAGATAAGCATGGCTCCTATCCGAATCGTGCCGATAAACTACAGCACTTACAAAGGCTGGGCGTGGACTTTAAGCGAGGAGAATGACTAATGGACAGCGGTATTATCTACGCACCGTATGATGGCGGTTCACGCTTTTACATGGCATGGCAGGTAGGCACGCAGGATGTTGCCAATAACCGCACCCTCATCCATTGGCAGGCTGGTATTCAGATTACTGGCGGGTGGTGGTGGGGCGCTAACTCGCTTAAAATAAACTCCATCCATATTGATGGCGGCGGTTCGCTTGGTTCAGGTACATGGGGCAATATATCCGGCGCAGGCAATCACCAGCTTCAATCCGGCTCTAAGTGGGTTACCCATAATGCTGATGGCACAAAGTCGTTCAGCGCCAATATGTCTGTCTGGTATACCGGGACAGGCAACCGCTCGGCATCTGGTTCGTGGAGCTTGCCAACCATCCCTCGAAACTCGCAAGTGTCTACCAATAAAACCAGCTATACGCTCGGTGAGCCTATCCAGATAATCACCAACCGCAAGTCCTCATCTTTCTCGCACACCATCACGATCCGGCAATCCAACTCTGGCGGTACGGTAATCAAGACGATTAACTCGGTTGGCGATTCGACCACGTGGACTCCGACATCTGGAGAAATCGAAACCATGCAAAACATGATTCCGAACTCCAATAAGCTGACGCTGTATATCAACCAGTACAACAATCAGGTTAAGGCCAACTCAGCAGTCTCAAGAGTCCTGACGCTGACAGAGGCTAACCCGATATATACAGAATTTACGTTTAAGGATTCTGACGCTACTACCGTAGGTATAACAGGCAATGATCAAGTACTGGTCAAAGGCAAATCGACCCTGCAAGTTGACATATCCAGTGCTAATAAAATGACGGCTATCAAAGGGGCGAGTGAAGATCGTTATTCAATAGCCTACGACGGAATGTCCGAAATTGAGAGCTACTCAGACGACAGCACCGTTACCGCTTCATTTAATAACGTGCTGACTATCGGCAACCGCACTATCGAGGTTACTGCTTACGACTCCCGAAACAACGCTACTAAAGTATCAAAAGATGTGACCGTCTATGATTACGCCGAGCCGACTATCCGCACGACTCTGACCCGTGAAAATAACTTTGGCAGCGATACCACCATTAAGATTGAGGGAACATACACGCCGCTTGTTATTGGCGGAAGTGCTAAAAACGCCCCTAAAACTGGAAGCCTAGAGTATCGCTACAAGGAAGAATTTGGCGAGTTTGGCAGTTGGGTTACAAAAACATTCACGGATAACGAAGATGGCACGTATGAAGTGGCAGATTTCGTCGTGAGCCTCGACAATACCAAGAAGTACCTCTTTGAATTCCACATAGATGATGAATTTGGCACGGTTACGACGACTGCGGTAGTTGATGTTGGTAAGCCGATCATGTTTGTCGGACAGAATGGCGGGGAAGCTGCTGTAGGCATTAACAAAATGCCTGAAAATGGTGCTTTGGATGTTGACGGAGATATATATAGTAATGGCAAGAAAGTATCAACTTCTGAGCTAAAGTTTGCAATCGGCTTCCTCTCGTTTACCTCGACAGGAGACTACACAGTAGATGGTTTAGATTTTGCGCCTGAAATCGTCGAGTTTTATTTGTTAAACACTAACACTGCTGCCGCAGGCACGGCTTATGGGGTGTCTCACGGCTCATATCACTACTCAAGCTCAATGCTTAGGAGTGGGTCAAATACTGATGCCGCGATGGCCAGCAGCACAACCCTCTCTGTACTACTATCAGGCTCGACTGGTACAACCATCACAGAAGGAAAAGTCACAACATGGAACGAGGATGGTTTTGTAGTGAATATAAGCAAAAACAGTGGAACAAGAGACTACTACTATATAGCCAGAGGGCGTTAAGTGCTATAATACCTCCAAGCCACCAGCAGTTGTTAGATGCTCTGCAATTTGGTGGCTGG
>CAYZZS010000004.1:0-4035 GCA_964483035.1 uncultured Candidatus Saccharibacteria bacterium | reverse complement strand
TATAATACCTCCAAGCCACCAGCAGTTGTTAGATGCTCTGCAATTTGGTGGCTGGCGTGGTATAATAGAGCTAAGTAAAACGCGGTTTCTCTTTGGAGAGCCGCTTTTTTATTTGTAAAAATATGAGCCACGAACTCAAGCCACCTACCACCATCAAAGAAGTCGGTATTCATATCGGCTACATGTCTAAAGACATTGCTGAGCTTAAGGTTCTTATAGCCCGAAATATTCAGGACTCCGCCACCAAAGATGAGCTCCATCGGGTGGATGAACGGGTCACTACCTTAGAAAAACGTGACGATACGTCCAAGTACTACACCAGACTAGAGGGAAGAGCAGTCTCAGCAATTTTATCTCTCGCCGTTCTTTTCTTGACGCTTTGGAATTTAATGTCTGGAAAACAATGACTTACCAGCAATTTGAAGCAAAATGGCTCGGAAAAAGAGTAGACATCGACGGACTCTATGGCTACCAGTGCGCCGACCTTGTTAAACAATACTTACTTGAATGTTTCGGCATCCCTAACGGCTCGTATGGTGATGCAATTGTGTACTGGACGAATCCTCATCAAAGAATCTTGGAGAAATTTGGAAAAGTAGCTGGCTCCGCAGCAAATCAGGGAGACATTGTGATACTCAATCCCACAGCTACGAATGAATACGGGCATATCGGCATCGCTACCGGACGATTGACTGATTTAAGCGTGGAAATCTTAGAGCAGAACGGGTCAACGGGCAACGGCTCAGGGCTAGGGAATGACGCTATTAGGAAGCGCTACGTTCCGAGAACCAGAGTTGCCGGATTATTAAGAGCTAAAGGAGTGAACGTGGAAAAAGTAGACCTCAACACCGCCCGTATCCTCGCCAGTGGCGTGGGATTTCGTGATGGGTACGACGGCAGAGAAAACGCCCATAAAGGTGATTCAGATAAAGAACTGTCGAAGAACCATGTTGGACAGCCCCTTACCAATGCCTATGTCTACGGCTGGTTTCAGAGCAAAGAAGCGGGCAACGGACGGGACAAACAGCACAAAGCGTATCAAGCCAGGGACAACGCCCTGAAGCAAGTTGGCAAGCTGGAATCCACCAATTCTGAACTCCAGAAAGCACTAGGAATTAAAGACGCTGAAATCGAGCGACTCACCGCCCGCCTCGCAGCCAAGGGCGATGACAAAGAGGTAAGTATATCGGCTGCACTGAAAATACTTGTCCAAGCGGTTAAAGATGCTTGGTTTAACAAATAAGGAGTAATCATGCGAAAACTTCGCTCAAAACTAGGCAACCGACTATTCAAGTTGGCGGCGTGGGTGGCTCCTAATAAGAAAGGGAAAGAAGTAAACATGAAAAACACACCAGCAGGCAAAGGACTTCGTACCGCCTTACAGTCCATGATAGGACTGGTTATCGGGTTGTTTGTGACTATCTGGGCAGTTCCAGGCGTGGAAGAGGCCGTAGTTACGTACGTGCGTGAAAACATCATCCAAGTCGTGCTGTCGGTAGGTATTCCATCCGGCTTCGTGGCTTGGCTGCAAAACCGCTTGGGGAAGTAGAACATGGAGTGTACTCCCAATCCGGATTGTAAGTATTGGGAAGCGGGGTGCTATGAAGATACGCACCACGATTACTGGCCGAAACGGGAGTACACCACTGGCATTGAGAAGCGCTTTCGGGAACTGCCGGAGAACAAATCAAGGCAATGCCGGGCATGGCATGATGAGATTCATGCCACCCAAGAACCACCACCAAAACCAGCCCGCGAAACGATGATACGGGCAATAGGAAAGGTTGCAGTATGAATATAGAAGTCAACGGCAAAGAACATCCAGTTAATGATAAAAACACCGTCATTCTCTACTATCCGAATGACATGTTAAACGGCATGTACACCAATCTGTGTACTGATTACATGTTTGTTCCAGAGAGCCATGACGCGTTTGCTGATGTCAGAGCGGCTGCGGTGGAGGAGGGCATACAGGAAGTTGAAATACCAGCTAACTATAACCCTGAGAATTCGCCGCATAAGTGGGTGATTCAGGCCGTAGGAAAGTTAGTAATTGAAGAGGCGGAAAGGATTGTGTATGAGCATGGAGAATGACCTAGAAGGCTATGCTGAGATTGCAGATAGCCTCCGAGAGCGGCGTGAAGAAGATAAAAAACTGCTTTATGAGCAATTAGTGTTAGAAGGGTTAAGCTTTGCAGCCAAGTTCCGCTATAAAGACGAAGGCGTAAACCCGAAGGTAAATTACGACAGCGAAGGGCGGTATATCGATCCGAACTGGTGATTGCCTTACCTCTGAAAATGTGCTAGTATTTATCTATAGAATCCTGGCCGCCGCCGGGGTTCTTTTATTTTCCCCAGCACCGTGCTATAGTGAACTCATCACAAACGCTTATTCCCGACTCTGCGAAAGTAGAGAGAGCCTGATTAAGTGTTTCTTTCTCTTTATACGCCTACACTTTAAATCCAGGCGGGCGAAGGTCTGGAGCCACACTCGAACTCATGCGACGGGGACGGGAATAGGTAGCGGACAAAAGACAGGTGTACAACTGTCTCTCATTATTGGGGTGCTTTTGGAGGGAAAACCAAAAGGCTTGTTCGCTGATGCCTATGTACTTTTACAAGTTTTTCGACACTATTAAAAAACACTACCAGCCTGAATCTATGCTCAAAAAACAGGAATAGGTTAGGAATGAAAAGCTTGTATGAATACTGCTATTAGCAAAGTTATTAAACAAACCACTCAAAAAAAACTATGAGGGTAAAATATGCTAACTCTGCAACATACTTGAAATAATTGCTGTTTTACTGTATAAAACCAGAGTAATATGTCGGTGGAACATCATTACTTCATCGGTAGACAACGGAAAAACACACAAATCTTTGAGGTTTTATTGCATTAGTTAGCACACCGTAACGGGTGTGTTTTTTATTGGGGACAGGGTGCTAGTGTGATGAGGAGTAACCAATGTTAGAAAATATACTGAATGAATTCATCAACCATCTGGCGTATGTACGGAACTATTCACCGAGAACGCTACCAAGCTATCGTTCAATGCTTACCAAGTTCTTCGAATTGGAACGTATTACCGTACCGGCAGATATTACCCCCGAGAAAGCCGAACACTATCTCGCCATGAGAAAACAGGCGGGGATTAAGCAAAATACCAACGCAACATTCATGAATGCGCTGCGCGCTTTCTTGATCTTCTGCAATAAGAAAGGGTATGCCCGCAACCAACTGGAGATGTACGAAGTCCCCAAGCGGGAACGGGTACGGGTAGAGTTTTTAACCGAAGATGAAATCAGCAGGGTTGTTGCTGCTTGTACGAGAGAGCGAGATAGGCTGCTGATGTTGGTCATGTTTACTAGCTCCGCCCGTGTGTCGGAAATCGTACAGATGACGGTGGAGAACACTACTGGTAATCGGTTCTATGTCATTGCTAAAGGGGCCAAGCCAACCCCGTACTACTTTGACCCCACTGTCGCCGAACGACTGCAGTACTATATACAGATGGAGGGCATTACCAGCGGCCCGATCTGGCGGAAAACCAACGGCGTTCCTATTCAAGCCGGAGCAATCAAACATATCTATCGGATGGCTGCAAAAAAAGCAAATATTAATAAAAATGTCTCACCGCACATTACCCGAAGATCATTCGCAACTGCCATGTATGAAGCCGGGGCTGATATATACGATGTCAAGGAAGCATTAGGGCATGAAAACGTCCAGACTACCCAACGATACATACACTACTCAGACCGAAAACGAGAGCAAAAGCATGCCCAGTTTGCCCCAAAAGTTTCTTTTCCGACCCCTGTTAAACCACCGTTGCCGTACAAAGATTTAGCATAATTGCTATTGCAATTGTAGTTTTTGTGTGCTATTATTGCAGTATCGATACGACACAAATATTCGTAGCGTGATCATTGCGGAATCAAAATTATAGCGGCGGGGCAGATGACACTAAAAAAAGTCATTATGTCAATACTAAAGTACATTTTTTATAAAATGTAAATAGCATAACAGGGATAGAC
>CAYZZS010000003.1:53342-93275 GCA_964483035.1 uncultured Candidatus Saccharibacteria bacterium | reverse complement strand
ATACTCTACAATAAAAACCTACAATTTACAACATTTCTTATCTGTAGTATCCTAGAATTAATGGACCACAAGACTGTCGAAGAATACATTTTAAGCATGCCGAACGCCCGGTTGGATTATCCGTTCGGCGAGGACGTTGCCGTATATAAGGCAGGGGATAAGATGTTTGCACTTATCAGCGAAAAGCATGACCCGGTTCGCCTGAGCCTCAAGTGCGATCCCAAATTGTCCGAAGTGCTGCGCGAAAAGTACGAAGAAGTCATGCCTGGTTATCACCTAAATAAGAAACATTGGAACACGATTGTACTCAGCGGCCAGCTAACTTGGACAGAGGTACAAGACCTTATTCGGCACAGTTACGACCTGGTTGTTACGGGGTAGGCGGCGTCAGTTCCGGCTCTTGGGCAACCGGCTCATGCAGCAGAATTCGCGCCTGGACGTAGCTGCCGTTCAGTACATTGCGCGTCGTATTGCTTTCGGACAAATTAAAAGCTGATTGCAGGGCGGATTTGTAGTCCTGCAGCTTTTCTTCCATTACCTCAATAAACGCTTCATCGAAGCGGCTGGCCTGTTCAGCCTCCTTTAGTCGCTGGTCAATCGACGTGTTTTTGGCTTGCGCTAACTCTTCATCGCTGAACTTGCCTTTAACTGCAGTGGTCAGTTGTTGTTGCGAGGTAGTGACCGCCAGCTTGGTGGTGATGGCCAGATTTGCTGCCCTCGATCCGCGGGAGCTTTTAATACCCATGTCGGCGATACGGATGATTTCCTGCTGCTTCTGAACCACGCTAAGGACCTGCTGTTTTGCAGCACCGCCACCGCTGCTAAGCAGAACAACTGCAAGGATTACGATAATTAGTAGCACTGCGCCGCCAATAATGACGTAAAGTATGTTTGGCTTTGCGCCGGGAGTGCGGTATTTACCGTTAGCGGCAGGTTGTCCACCCATAAAGAAATCGTACGGCGCCTGGCCGCCTGGCTGGGGTGTCGGTGAGGGTGCGGGGTGCGGAGGCGACTGTGGCGGCAGGTTCGGCTGCGGCTGCTGGGGCGGGGGACCAGGCTGGTACGGATTCTGCGGTTGCATGCCTAAAGCATACAGAAAAAGCCAGCTACAGACTAGAAGCTTAAGCTTGATACTTGACAAAAATGCAAAATTAACATATAATGCATTAAGATTTGTCCAAACAAAAACAAATCTAAACAAACAAATTACATAACAAAAATAAACATGAACTCACTAGCCGGACTTCAGTCCGAATCATTGTACAAAAAATGCAGGGATCTGATAGCGGTCATTATCATTAAGTGGCAGTACACGCCGCTGATGCAGGTTGTCCATCTGATGCCATCAGGGGTGCTGTCCTCCGGGATGAAGCTGCTGCTTGTCATGATCGTTGTCTAGGGCTGAACACTGCGGCACTAGTGAGCCAGTAAAAGAGTCGGGGTTGCCGGCTCTTTTCTTATTCCTGGTTCTATTATCTAGTTTCTATTTTCACACCAGTGTAAACTGGTCAATATGGATGCCAAAGAGGAAGTTAAGGCGAGGCTCAGTATTGAGGACGTTATCGGCGAGTATGTCGAGCTGAAGCGTGCTGGGCGCAACCTAAAGGCGCTCAGTCCGTTCAGCGCGGAGAAGACGCCAAGCTTCATGGTGAGTCCCGAAAAGCAGATTTGGCACGATTTTTCCTCGGGCAAGGGTGGTGACATGTTCAGCTTTGTCATGGAGGTCGAAGGGCTGGATTTTCGCGAGGCACTCGAGCTATTGGCACGAAAAGCCGGCGTTGATCTGAGTCAGTACCGCAGGGGCGGTTCCGGACAGAGCGCTAAGCGCAAAGAGCGGCTGTATGCCGCGCATGAGTTGGCAGTCAAATTCTACCAGGTAAACTTTTCCAAGCATCAGGGCGCGCTGGAGTACATTTTTAAGAAGCGCCAGTTCAGCAAGGAAGTGGCCCTGGATTTCCAGCTGGGGTATGCGCCAAATACCGGCTCGGCGCTGGTGACGTTCCTCAGGTCCAAGCAGTTTGCTGATAAGGAGCTGAAAGAGGCGGGGCTGGCTACTGAGCGCTATGGGCGGCTGCAGGACATGTTCCGCGGCCGAATCATGATTCCGCTACACGATCCGCAAGGCCGGACTATCGGGTTCACAGCTCGGCTGCTCGAAGACAACCCCAACGCTCCAAAATATCTCAATACGCCGCAAACGCTGATTTATGACAAGGGCCGCCATGTCTATGGGCTGCACCTAGCCAAAGAGGCGATCCGCAGGAAAGACCGGGCAGTTATAGTCGAGGGCAACCTGGACGTTATCGCGAGTCATCAGGCGGGTGTCCGGGAGACAGTAGCAACTGCCGGAACGGCCATGACCGACATGCACCTAAAGGCCCTAAGCCGCTTCACGACAGATATACGACTGGCGTTTGACCGGGACAGTGCCGGCATTAACGCCACCGAGCGGGCAATTCCGTTGGCCGCGAAAGCCGGAGTGAATATCAGTATTATCGACATCCCGGAAGGGAAAGACCCGGACGAGCTGATAAAGAAAAATCCAAAAGACTGGGAGCAGGCTATAGAGAGCCGACAGGATGTGTTGGATTGGCTGATTGTGCAGTACGAGAAGCGGGCCGATCTGACGACCCAAGCGGGGCGGGAGCAGTTCAAGCAGGTGGTATTAGCCAGCGTCAAGCGGCTGGAGAGCGCCGGAGAGCAGGGGGTCTATGCCCGGAAAGTGGCTCAGATACTGGGTTATGACGAAGAGGCTATCAAGGACGAGCTGCGTTTGATGAAGGAAGGTAAGCGTACCTATAAAATTGTTCAGCCGAAAGGCAAACGACCAGAGGCCGCGGCAGTTGAATATAAGAAATTACAGGATCATCTGCTAGGGCTGGCTTTAATGCATACGGAGCTGCGGGGGCAGCTGGAGTCGCTGACGGATGACATGCTGCAGGAGCCGGCGGCCCGGCAGCTGCTGCTGATACTCACAGCCAACCCTGATACAGGCTTTACGGCACCAGATACGGTAGCGGCTGTAGCGCAAGCGGCACAGGGCGCACTGACGCACGGTACATTGAGCGAACTTGAAGATTATGTTAGAATATTGTTATTGCAGTATGAGGAACTCTATCAGGGTCTCGAGTTTTTGGAACTTCAGTACGAAGCCACTCGAATGCAGGCCCGCCTGATAGAACGATATGTAAAAACCAAGAAGACCGAACTGGCGGAGGCGCTAAGGTCGGCTGACGAAGCGACCACGGCCCGACTCCTTGAAAAAGCCAAAGCATACGACACACTACTACATAAGTACAAGGGAGGCGCCCATGGTGGATGACGCAGCAGCAACGCTTGAACAGGCTAAGAAAGAATTAATTGAAAAGGCTAGGAAAGACGGCCACATCACGCAAAAAGAGATTTTTGCGGTCATACCGGACGTGCCGGAAAACACAGAACAGCTGGACGGACTGTATACCGAGCTGGCTGATGCCAATGTCGAGATAACCGAAACTCCGGAGGCGGGAGGCGAAGGCTTCAGTAGCGAGTGGGTGGCTGAGGACGAGGAAGAGATTGTTCTTGACGACAAGACGTATATGGATGACATCGCCGACGACTCGGTGCGGCTATACTTGCGTGAAATCGGTAAGATTCCGCTATTGAATGCCGAGGAAGAATTGGCATTGGCACAAAAGGTGGTTGCCGGCGATAAGCGGGCTAAAGACAAGATGGCTGAGGCGAACATGCGCCTTGTCGTATCAATTGCCAAGCGGTATGTTGGCCGTGGTCTGGATCTACTGGACTTGATTCAGGAGGGGAATACCGGCTTGCTCCGGGCGGTCGAGAAGTTTGATCCGGACAAGGGCTTTAAGTTTTCTACTTACGCTACCTGGTGGATTCGCCAGGCAATTACTCGAGCTATTGCTGATCAGGCTCGCACGATTCGAATTCCGGTGCACATGGTGGAGACTATCAACAAGCTGCTCCGCACCCAGCGCCGCCTGACCCAGGAACTGAACCGCGAGCCGACTAATGAAGAGATTGCTGCGGCCATGGAGATCGAGGTCGAAAAGGTTGAGCACATCATGAAGATCAAGCAGGATATCTCCAGTCTTGACGCGAGTGTGCGGGACGACGAAGAGGATTCGGTGCTCGGTGATTTTATTGAGGACGAAGAGACTAAGAGTCCGGTCGAGTCCGCTTCCGAGCAGCTACTTAAGGAGCACGTCAAAGACATGCTGGGCGCGCTGACCGAGCGCGAGCAGAAGATTCTGAAGCTGCGCTTCGGACTGGAAGACGGCAAGAGCCACACGCTGGAGGAGGTCGGGCAAGAGTTTAGTGTCACCCGTGAGCGCATCCGCCAGATTGAAGCTAAGGCGCTAGCTAAGCTCCGCAAGCACAAGGACGCCAAAAAGCTGCACGATTACATAAAGTAATGAAATGCATTTTGTCGGGCTGACCTTCCCAGTCAGTGGCAACTAAAAACACCGGATTTACTCCGGTGTTTTTAGTTCATTGAATTATATATCCCAGGATAGCGCACATGTTAGAGCTAGAAGAACCCTATCGTTGCCTTTTTCGCTTTTTCCTGACTTGTCCCAGTGCCCATTTAAGCACCGAGCATGAACAGATAGCTATACCAAATGCTTATGACAGTAGAAAGCATACCAGCCTCCGTTAGTTGTACGCGGAGGGTATTAGTGCGTTTTGCTTAAGGCAATAACACTAATGAAAAAAGATGCGAAAGTACGGTTAAGGTTGGCTCATGCGGCGAGGCGGGAGCGGCTCGATGGTCGGGCGCTGATTGGCTGGATTAGATGGGTCTGGAGAGTCAGGCTGTTCCCCGATGCCGATCTCACTTAGGATGCCATCTAGCTCGGCAAGCAGTTCTTCCTTGGTACGGTTATTAACTAAGGTGTAATCGGCAAATGCGATCGGACCGCCCTTTTCCAGGTTTTCAATTTCGGCAATATCGCGGTCCTTAATCTGAGAGATGTTTTTGTACTTACGGTGACTGTCCTCACGGGCCAAAATCCGTTCATAGCGGATGCGGCGCGGGGCGGTGATGGCGATTACGACCAGCTTGCCGCCGTACATGTGTGATAGGTACTTGTATTCGGACCAGCTGTACAACCCGTCAAACACGATGGCCTGCGCACCGGCGTCAAAGTAATCCTTTGCCTTACGGCTGGCGTGCTTAGCCAGGACTGCCTTGCCTTCGCGGGCCCGCATGTCTTCGCGGACGTACTTTTCATCTTTGACGTTATCCAGGCCGCGGCGCTGGACTTCGTCATATACCATGTTGCCAAAGTGGACGATAGGGAGGTTGTGTTTTTCCGCGACGTATTCGGCGCATGTGCCCTTACCGGAGCCGGGCATGCCGACAAAAGCAATAATTATTTGGGACTTCTCATTACTCATCATTTCTATTGTACAAGACAGTAAATAAATGGGGTAGGCCGCAACCCCTTTGGTAGCGGTCCAATTAATAAGCTATCCTTGCCATGCAGGGCAGTGACCTCAAGCTTGCCCAGCTAAAGGCAGAGCTAAGCAGCAGCTAAAACACCAGCCAGACGGCCAGGGCGACGAGGCCAAGCATAAATACATCGGTAAAGGACGTGACAATAGGGATCATGATGTCGTCAGGATTGATCCGGTGCTTGCCAAGCAGCCTATCAAGGGCGGTTGTCACCCCGAACATGCAGGTGACGATAAGTGCCATCGAGACGACGATAAACAGCGTGAATTTGACGGCAAACTCCGCTTCAAATAGGTAGCCGCGCCGCCAAGCCAGGAAGAGGCTTAGCAGTAGGACACCAATAATGTTAATCCATAGTGCACGGCTAACGACACCGGCCAGTTCTTTCCGGCCTTTGTCGCGCTCTTTCGGGTCGGTGGCGTGAGCGGCAATTATAGCGGCGTAATCCCCGACCATAGTATTCAGTGCCGGTAGGGCGATAAGTAGCGGTATCAGCGGCAGGACCTTCTCCTGAACCGCTTGAAGTCCCATGCCGCCAATCAGGCTAATAGCCGAGGCCGTGCCGGTAGTTACTGCCACGAACAGTACTGTCCGGAATCGTGCCCAGCGGCTCCGGCGTTTGGCTCGAGGCCGAGCACTAGCTGGCTTTCTGATCGGTTTGCGCAGTGGCACACTGTAGCCCGTGCCATAGGCGCTAGCCTGGGCACTGGTTGTCCGGGTGTACTGAGTGGGCGTCAGGGTCATGTCAGCCATCCTATGACGATAGTGAGGGTGACGACGGTCAGGATATCGAAGAATGACGACTCAATTGGTCCTACCACGTCGTCAGGATTGATCTTAAAGTGCCGAAATATGACGCTAAGCAGGCCGATTATCGGAAAGCCGATGACAGCGCTGAGCAGTATCGACCCCATGGCCAGTAGGAAAATCTGCATAAACTGACCGCCAAAGGCGACGGCGATACCAGCGCCAATCGATGCCACGATCAAGCCGCCCAAGCCGGCAATTAGCATAGCGTCGCCGACGTTGCGCAGGTAGACCAGAAAGACGTTAGCCTTTGGATCCTCAAGTTTATGGTTAATTTTTGCGCTCAGTGTTGCACCCAGCGAGCTACCAAGATCGAGTACCCCAGGCAATATGATGAAGGCGCCGATAGCCATTGCCAGAATGTGTTTGTGCTCTTCCAGGTGAACACCCGCCAAGATAGAGCCGGCCAGGGAGATGATCTGGGTTAGGGCAACGTGCCTGCCGCTGATGCCTAAGACGCGGCGTCGGCGCCTTTGGTACAGGTAGTGCCAGTGGCGGCCGTTGGTGGGAATCGGTTGCTGGGCTAGTGGTGAGCTGTTTGTCTTCATGGCAATTACTATAAGCAGTATACGGTATGTGCTCTGCGTAGGACAAAGGCGGCTGGTGTGCGATATTTCTCGCTTACTCCGTTAGTTGTTCTTGACACAATGGGTGCGTCAATCCTGATAAGAGACAGGCTCCCGGTGAGGTGCGGGGGCTTCAAGAGGAGGATGTATGAGACTGTTACGACGATTTAGCCCGCTCGTGCGAGCCATGCTGATCATTGGCGTGGTCGTAGTGCTGGCAGGCGGCGTCGCCTATGCGGCCTTCAGTGGTCAAGCAGCGTTATCTGATAATCAAATCTCTACCGCGCATGCCAAACTGCTGCTCTGGGACGGTGACACATTTGAGAAGACGGCGCCGGGGTTTCACATCGCTAATCTGGTGCCCGGAGTGGGGTCGGAGCGGCAATACTTTTATCTCCGTAATGACGGCGATGTACCGTTGAGGCTGCGGGCGTACGTGCCCGCGTCGCCGGTGGAGCCTGATACCGGGTTTGGGTTTAGCGGCTGGGAGCATCTCTCCGTTACCTTTTATAGTCTCAAGGAAGGGTGTGAGAGCAGCCAGCTTACCACGACGATGCAGTCACTAATGGACCAGGAGGTGCCCCTGCCGTGCGGTGAGTTGGCTCCTGGCGCAGAAGGCAATCCTGGCACCAAGAATACGGAAGGGGCTTACGCCGTGGTATTCGATATTGATCCTGAGGCGATTACCGAAGAGCACGCCGGAGTTGGCTCGTTTGATCTGGTATTTGGCGGCTATTCAGAGGAGGGAGAGTAGGAGGGCTGTGATGCACCGAAGCTTTTTGGTACGATTGCTGATTCTGGCAGTGCTGCTCGGGGCGGTTTTATCATACTGGATCGTTCGGGCTCAGGCGGCAATCAATGCCAGCGTACTGCTGAGTGGCAACAGTATTGCGACGGCGCCAGTTGAGCCAGCGCCTAGGCCGGAGGCTGCGCCGCATTTTTCAGCTGACCCTGAATCCGCCCGGTCGAAGCCCATGGCTGGCGAGACGGCGGTGGCGCTTCAGCGCCTGAAACTTGACTGTACTGCCGAGAGCACCCCTGAAGTGAGTAGGGTCGTGTCGCTTCGGATATATAACTTTGGGCGCAGTATGGCGGATATTGGCGGCTGGCAGTTTGCTGCCGGGAACGGCACGCTGTATGTCGTTCCGGAGGGTGAACAGTTGCCGGCACACATTAGTTTCACGGCAGAGCTTGAGCTGGCGGACGGGTTGCGGCACGAAGGGGGTTATGTAGAACTGCTGAATGACGAAGGGGAGGTGGTCGATGCTATTAGCTGGGGTGATAATGCATCGCGGCTTGACCCGCCGTTGCCGCCGTCCGCAGGCGAGACGGAGTTTCATCGACATCTGCCAATCAATGGCCGGACGGAGCGCGCTGAGCAATGGGACGTACGCTCCCGGGAATGCGATGAGCAAAATCTGTAGAATAAGCACTTAAGTCAAAGCTTGTCTTAGGGGTATACTACGTGCATGAGCACAGAAGTAGTACCAGCGAAGCGGAAAAAATTAGCCATTATTGACGGCAAATCAGTGTTCTACCGCGGGTACTACGCCATGCCGAACTTAAGCACTAAAGACGGCATACCTACCGGTGGCGTATTCGGTTTTGCCAGTATGGCGCTCGAGGTGCTGAAAAAGCTAAAGCCCGATTATGTCTGCGTGGCCTGGGACAAGCCAAAAACCAATATTCGCCGCCGCCTGGAGCTGTATCCGGAATACAAAGCTGGTCGCAAACCAGCGCCGCCGGATTTTTATGAGCAGATTCCTATTTTGCATGAATTGCTGGATGCCTTTGGCTGGCCGCTGTATGAGCTGGATGATTACGAGGCTGACGACATTATGGGCACTCTAGCTGTGAAGGCTACCGAGCAGGATATTGAAACCATGCTGGTGACGTCCGATCTGGATGTGTTGCAGATGGTGGACGATCACGTCCATGCCTTTACTCTCAAGAAGGGCTTAAGCAGCATTGAGCTGTACAGCCCCAAGAGTTTTACGGCCAAGTACGGCCTGGAGTCGTCGCAGTTTCTGGATTTAAAGGCCTTAAAAGGCGATTCCTCGGATAATATTCCTGGCGTGCCAGGTATCGGTGAAAAGACGGCTATTGAATTACTCAAGTCGTACAAGACACTGGACGGAATTTACGAGAACATTGACTTGCTTAAAGAGAGTGTCCGCAAGAAACTGGTCGCTGGCAAGGAGCTGGCCTATCTCAGCAAAGAGCTGGCGGCAATCTGGACCGATGCGCCAGTCGAGTTAGATCTGGAGAATCTTGACGTAGCGAACTGCGAACCGGAGAAAGTGCGTGAGGTGTTACAAAGGCTGGAGTTCCGATCACTGCTGCGGCAGCTGCCGGAAGTGATGCAGGTGGCCGCGCATGAGGAAGTAGCGGCTATTCAGGCCTCCGGCTTGGAGTTGGCTAAGCTGTCAGTTGCTTCGTCGCCAGCCGATTTGGAACGCATAACGACGAAAACGTTTTTCTACCTGCTGGGGCAGTACGACGATCCGTTGGGCAGAAATCTGCGGCAATTGGCGATTGCCGATGAGAAGGGCAAGGGCGTTATTCTGACCGGGGAGCAGCTGGCAAAGCGTACCTACCAAAAGGTGCTTGCCGCCCAGGCTGGGCGGTTTTTTTCCAAGACGGTCGTTTCACATGACAGCAAGGCGCTTATCAGGCATTTTCTGTCATGGGGCTATACGGGTGCAGTACATACGCTCTTTGACGTTCAGGTGGCCGGCTTTTTCCTGAATGCGCTTATCCGTGACCAGTCGCTAGCGGCGCTGGCGCGCGAATGGCTGAATCTGGAGATTGAGGCCGAGGAGATGGAGGAGGGCGACCGCCTCAAGCTCCATGTCGCCGTGCTGCACAAGCTCCACACGCTGCTGAGTAAGGAGCTGGCAAAGCCTGAGTACAAGCAGCTCGCCCACCTGTTCCAGACGGTAGAAATGCCGGTGATTCCGGTGATTGCCGCCATGGAGCATGAGGGGATACGGCTCAACACCGGGTACCTCAAGAAAATGTCGAAGGAAATCGATGAGATGATTGCTGATCTGGAGAATAAGATCTACGCCGAAGCCGGTAAGGAGTTCAATATCAGCTCGCCGGGGCAACTGGCGGATGTGCTGTTTAATACGCTCAAGCTGCCGACAGCCGGTATCAAGCGCGGCAAAACCGGCTACTCAACCGCTGCCAGCGAGCTTGATAAGCTGCGCAGCAGTCATGCGATTATCGACCTCATCACCCACTACCGCGAAGTTACCAAGCTGAAGAACACTTACGTCGATACACTGCCGACGATGGTTGATGAAAACTCCCGGGTGCACACGGTCTTTAATATGACAATCGCCGCAACCGGGCGGCTGAGCTCAGTTGATCCGAACCTCCAGAATATTCCGGTGCGGAGCGAGCTGGGCAAGCGGATTCGGACGGCGTTTGAGGCCGAGAAGGGGAACGTATTTGTCAGTGCCGACTATTCGCAATTTGAACTTAGACTTGCTGCTCATCTGTCCGGGGATGAGCGGCTGATTGATCAGTTCAACCGCGACGTGGACGTGCATACCACCACAGCGGCAGAGGTGTACGGTCGGGAGCCGGAAGATGTCACTAAGAACATGCGCCGTGACGCCAAGGTCGTTAACTTCGGCGTTATGTACGGTCTCAGTACACACGGGCTGGTGCAGGCAACAGGGCTGACGTATGAGCAGGCCAAGCACTTTATTGACCGGTATTTCGAGGTGCGTCCGAAGCTGCTGGCGTACATCGAGTCGGTAAAGCAGCAGGCAAGGGACGCTGGGTATGTCGAGACAATCATGGGACGCCGCCGTCCGACGCCGGACGTAAAGTCCGGTAACTTCGCGGTGCGCGAAGCGGCCATTCGAGCAGCGGTAAACATGCCGTTCCAGGGCAGTGCCGCCGACATCATGAAGCTGGCGATGGTCAAAGTGCACGAGAAGCTGGCAGGAACGAAGTGCAAGATGCTGCTGCAGATCCACGACAGCGTGCTGGTGGAGTGTCCGGAAGCAGAAGCAGAAGAGACAGCCAAGCTGCTTAAAGAAACCATGGAAAGTGCCTACAAGCTCCCGGTTAAGCTGACCGTCGAGACCGCGATTGGCAAGAACTGGGGCGAACTGTAAATGAGCGAGCTGAATTTTCGGGAGCAGGTGGACAAATACGCGCGGGATTTGTGGGTGTTTGCGGATCGGTTCAATGTGCCTCAGGCATGGTTTGACGAACCGGACCATGTGGCGGTGAAGGGTGCTGATAGAGCCGATTATGAGCGGTGGGTGGAATTGTTCAAACCGCAGTCGGAGCAAATCAGCGCCATCGATATGCAGGGGCGTACTATCGCCGTGGCTAAACTGGTCGGGCCGCTGACGGTTGGCCGGTTCGGGCAGGTCTCGCTCGTTGAGATCATGGAGCCGAAGCCGGAGCGGGTTGGTAGAGACATCGTCGGGCTGGAGCATATGGAATTCCATTATCCTCATTTGACAGAGGTGCAGGATTACTTGTCGGGTAAAGCAGTTGCGTGGGCGATGCAGAATAATGACAGCCATGCGTGGGTGAATGTCCGGATCAATAAGCAGGGGCAGGAGCTGAAGCTTAACGACCGGCCGCTTGCCGAGATTATCCCGGAAGAGCTACGCTCAGGCCAATCGTATATCATCCATCCCGCGCCGTAGCCAGGCCGCTAGCCGTCTCTGATGCCAGTTGCTTCACGGTATTCCATAGCTCAGGCTGGCTATGTACTTCTTTAAGCCAGAACCACCACTCCAGGCCCCAGAGGTCAATCGGATTCATGCCGGTTCGCGCCGCAAATCCGACATTGGCTTTGAGACGGTCTGCATTCATGGTTAGGAACTGCTCATCGAGCGAGGCTTTGGTTATGCCGCTGCCAGTCCAGGGCTCGGCCTGCAGTTCATGGATGAAAGCCGGCCGACGGAAAATAAGCCGGATAAGCCAGGCCCGCGTACGGTAAAAAAGCGCCGGACGGATAGATTGCTTAATCGCCTTACGCTTATTGGCGGTTGCGCGGTAGAGGCTCATGGCATATTGGTCGGGTCGCGGGCGACGCCAGGGCAGGCCCCAGCTGTCCGATAGGGTCATGATCAGTGGATGGTCTGGATCAAGGCGCTTTATGAGCGCAGCTTCTTGCCTAAGTCGGGTGCGATTATAGTCGTTGTCCCGGCAGTATCCGAAGCTTTTGAGCAGCGCTTCATTCTCCAGTTGCCAGCTGTGTAGCGCCGGGTGGTGTTTGTAGCGGTTAATGACAACTTCCAGATAAGCATAGAGCGCTTCGTACCAGGCTTCTTTCGGTAGCGCTAGAGCCCAGTCGGGTATATGGCATTCCGGCCAGCGGGGTTGGCGCTTGCCGACTGCCAGCGTTACCTTGCCGCTGTACTTTGCAATCATGTCGAGCTGCCAGTCTAACTCTTCGAAATCATATTCACCTTGCCGCTGCTCGTGAATATTCCAGTAACTCATCAGCCGAAACCGCCTAAGCCCCAAATCTTCCAGGGCGGCTCTTAGCACCGCCTTTTTGTCTAAGCCAAGCTCAGAGCAACGGTGAAGTGAGAAGCTTGCGCCCAGTTCCAGTTCAGGCATATACTCACCATAACACGTCGAAGCTAAGCGGGCCCGGACGGGAGGTTGTCGTGGGGTACGAGAAGTTAGTGCGGGATAAGGTGCCGGATAACATCAGAGCGAATGGCGGCAAGCCAGTCATTCGTATACTAGATAGTGACGAGTATCTTCGTGAGCTGATTAGAAAGCTAAAGGAAGAGACAGAGGAATTCGAGGGTGAGCCTACGGTTGAAGAGCTGGCGGACATCAAGGAGGTTTTGATTGCGCTCCGGGAGGCTCTCGGTATCCATGCCGGTGCGCTCGAAGAGGCTCGGCGCCAGAAAGCTGCCCGGAACGGCAGGTTGAAGCGGCGGATATATCTGGAAACTTTAAAGTAGGCAGCGGTTTCGAGCATTGATTGTTCGGTGCCGTAGCGCAGTCAGATTGACAACAGTAATAAATAGTAATTAAATATAGATTTTGACACCTAGGCAGGTTATGGCAGAAAAGGCAGAGCTAACCATCACAGCACCGGAGCTGGAATCCTACGAACAGGTTAACCGGCAAGACTGGCGCGAGCAATTCGTGCCGTTCGATCGTGTCATAGAATCGTATGAAGCCGACTGCCTCACGATAGACTCCGGCTGGAAGAAGGTGAATGAGCTGGCTCGCAGCTACGAATCACAAGCTGCCGAGTTGATCCGCGGAAGTCTGTCGGAGGAGTTTTTCTATAGCGTACTGGAATTTCATTTAGGTAAGAGCGGACATACTCCCGGCACTCCGCTGAATGTATCCAGCCGCAGGTTATCCCGGCTCATAAACGAGCCCATGCTGCGCTATGTTCCGCAGCAGACAGCAGAAGCCCTGATGCGCTCCAGGAATACCGCACTCCGGAAAGTTTATTGGACGGACGATGACATGCAAGTTCCATATGATGATCCTGAGGAGTTTAAGAGGAGGCGGCTGGCTGAAAGTCATAAAGCGGCTAGAAATTCCGGCTTGAACAAATATGTCGGTGAGGACCACCCATTCCATCTGCAGACAGCCATTTATGCCGACCTGGAGGTTGCAGCCTATGGTACGTTTTATGAAATTGAATGTGCCAATAAGAACGTCATTCGGGCAACCGGGGATTATATTGCACAGAGCCCGGAGCATTTCGTATCCTTTGTCAGCTGGCTGAAAGACATACATGAAAGCGAAGACGGCACGTACCGCTCTTATCTGACGTCAATTGCTACGGATTTTTTTGATGAAGCATCCGAACGTTATATCAGGGAAAGGGCTGATACGGTACTAAGAGATAGCGATCCCAGGCTAGAGGAGGTATTCGTTGATAGCGTTCTGCGAGATAAGGAAAGCGAGCTGGGCAGGGAAGTTTCGGCAATTCTGGGCTTGATGCGGCTAGCGCGAGGCATGCGTGACGAAGAGTACGATGCCCAGGCTGTGTTTAGTAGCAATGCTGGCATCTGGCCGCCGAGTATCCGTGAGCAGTACCAAGCGTTTTCCGACGCCTGGAAGCGGAATCTGATGACGGACCTGAAAAATACGCTTTCCAACTACCTTATGAATGCCCGGAGAATTCCGTCCCAGGAGCGTATAGATCAATACAACCAGTCAAAGAAACCGAAATTGTCAGGTGCGCCAAGCAGGTCAATGAAGCGTAACGGCGGCGGGGCAGCCAGGAAAAAGCACAAAAGAGACCGCGGGACGAATGGCAGGACAACTGCTCCGTTATTACCGGAAGCCAGTCAGGGCAAACAGTTCGGAGATGCCATCCTATGTGTTATGAAAGATTCACCGAGCGGATGTGTCCTGCAGGAGGATACGGGGGATAGGATTTCGGAAATGATAAAGAAGTATGCCGAGAGCTATCAGCATGAACCGCAGCTGGTAGAAGCGTTGCACGCTCAAATCAGGCTTATACTGGAAGATCCGAAGGGGCCTGGTTCGAGGAAGCTGATCAACCAAACTGTAAACATAGATGGGCAGCCTTCGGTGCCATTGCGTAGATTCTCACCTCAGAAGAACCCCTACACAGAGTCAAGCGGCAATACCGCGTATCGGACCAGGATTATCTACAGCGTCCTAGAGGACGAGGGTCGGCCCAGGGTAGCGATCCGGGAAATTCTGCACCACTCGGATTTTGATTCGAAATACTTAAGTTAACCCAAGTACAGCTGTCATATATTGAAAAATAACTGATATTATGCTATAATAAGAGTTATGAGAAGTGATTTTGGCATTGTCCGGTTCATTATTTTTTTCGCGGTGATTGCAGCGCTGATCTTTTTCGGCGTACTGCTTTTTAGTGGCGGCGATGATTCGGACACCGAAACACGGGAGCGGGGTATTGATCTTCAGAGCTATCTGGACCGCAATATTACTGTGCGGATGACCCAGGGGGGCAGGATAGTCGGTAACGACGAGTACCGGGAGGTTCGGGTTTCCGTGAATCGTAATGAGCGGCGCTTGGAGTTGATACGCGGCTACCAGTCGGAAGTCTATCAAACCCAATCATTCAACAATAATGGCTCGGCGTTTGAAGCCTTCCTCTTGGCACTGAATAGTCAGGGGTTTGGCAATGAGCGCGAAGCGGCAGATGCCTTAGACGAGCGCGGCGCATGTCCGCGGGGCCGCCGCTTTGTCTTCGAAGTGTTTGAGGGTGAGCAGTTGATCAGCCGGCAATGGGCAGTCTCGTGCTCCAGCAGAGAAGGGACGCTCGCCGGCAATCGCAGTGGCATCCAGCGTCTGTTCGAGGATCAAATTACTGACTACCGACAACTGGTCCGCAGCACCAGGCTGTAAGTGCCTCGCTCCTGAAAGAATTACCAGGCATCTGGTATACAATAAATGTATGCCAGAGCTACCAGCACGCGAACAAAGCCTTCGGGCAGCTGTCGAGCCAGCTATTGCTGAGGCTTATGAAGTTCATATGTCCAAAGACGGACAAAAGATTGGGGAGGAATTACCGGTCGAGACTGGTACGCTCTATCCGCTAGGTATCTTAAACCGACTCGCCGGGCTGGATGAAGATGCCGGTGTGACACCGGAGCTTGTCCAGGCGGAGCGCGAGAGCTATCAGCAGCATATTGCGAAATATCGTGATCTTGGCATAGATTTGGCGCCAGTTGTCGGGCTGGGCCTGCATGTCGGCAAAGCGACGGAGGATAATATTTCCTGGTACCATGCCCGAATATTGCAGGCCGTGGACGGAACAAGCGAGGCGTTTAATTTGTGGCTGCCCAGATGGACGGCAGAGGAGAGCTTTCACTCCGATCTCATCGACAACTGGGGGAACCACTCAGGTGCGATTGACCCTCGGCTAAGCTGGCATGCCAAGGTAAAGCAGATCATGACCGGTATGCACGTACCGACTGATACGCTTGCTGGCATTGTGGCATTTACGGATCCACAGGAAGGGTTAACGTTTGATCACCACTACAATACCGGCCAGATGGTTGATTATTTCGGCCGTCGGGCGCTTACGGTGCTTGGAGGCCAGGAGCGGCGGCATCAGCGGTTTTTCCGGGCGGTCTTTAAGGCTGCGGTAGAGGCTGACCCTGACTATGTGCTGCCGATTACGGCTAAAACCTGGCGAACTTTCGCGATGCCCGGCAAAGAAGGCATCGATAATTATGAAGAAAACGCCCGCATGCTGGCGGTGCACGGAATTTTTACCTTGGCAATGATACGCAAACAGCAGCGCGCATCTGCCGAAGCGGTCGGACTGCTGGAGGCAGAGGTGACGACTGACGAGGCAAAGAAAGCCCAGGAAGACATTGTGCAAATTTTGGACATGGATTCTAAGCTGAACCGCGGATTACATAGGATTTCAAGGGTCGAGAAGGCGACTGACGAGTACATTGCGAGAGAGAGGTCAGCTGGCCGCATCCCGGTAATCTTAGGCAGGACGGTTCTGTTTAATACCGAGGCTAAAGAGCTTGAGGTAAAATCGGAAGCTGCCTGACGCTTGTTGCGCAATAGCCCGTAATGGTACACACTGGGGTCGTGATCAAGGCAGTCATCTTTGATTTTTTCGGCGTCATCATCTCTGATGAGTACTGGCAGCTCATACAACAAGACCGTCAGGCGGATTCGGCATTCCAAGACTATTCCGATGATGTCAACGCCGGGAGAATCGGCTGGGCTGAATTCGTGCGCAAGGTGGCTGACGCAACTGGCGCGAGTATTGATGAGGTTAACGCCATGTATGCCTCAGAGCAGATCAATCCACTGGTCGTAGGCCTGCTCAATAAGCTTCGCGGTGACTATAAGACGGGACTGATTACCAATGCCCATCATGAACATCTGGTACCACTGCTTGAGCAGCATCTGCTCAGTGACCTGTTCGATACGATTGTCGTTTCCTCAGAGCTGGGCATCGTGAAACCCAACCCGGCGATCTTTGAACACGCACTTGATGATCTGGGTATAGCACCGCAAGAAGCGATTTATATTGATGATCTGGAGCGCCATGTTCTGGCTGCGAGAGCACTCGGTATGCAAGCAATCCAGTACCATGACTTTGCGAGTCTAAAGCGCGAGCTAGACGCGCTACTTGCCGATACGGATAACTAGGCGCTTGTCAGTACCGGTCAGCTCCTGAAGCTGTGGCAGATGCATACGGAGTGTACCGGCTAGAGCGGCACTGGGAACGGATATGACGATCTGCCGCTCCTGCAGGAGCACGCCGGCGCGCGAGTTGAAATGCTGCTGGATATAATCCTTGATGGCGGCAATTTCTGGCGGCTCATTGCGCTTTGCTCCGGCCAGCAGATCTTTTATCGAGTCCATACACCTAAGTGTACACTGTCCGGTGCTTGCAAGTCGTCCTATACTGATAAGCATGCCAGAGCTTCCAGAAGTAGAGACAGTGCGTATCGGTCTGTCGCGACTGTTGCCAGGCCGGGTGGTTGCCCGGGTCGAGCACGATACCGAGAAATCGTTCCCGAATGCGCCAGCTGACGTGAATGAATTTCTAATCGGTGCGGCAATCGATACCATTCAGCGGCGCGCCAAGGTGCTGCTCATCAATCTTAGCAGTCAGTACACTCTGGTTGTTCACCTAAAGATGACCGGTCAGCTGGTGTTTCGGGGTGAGCACAATTTTGGTGCCGGCCATCCGAACGATAGCCTAATCGGAGAGCTGCCCGATCGATCCACTCGGGTGACGATTACATTTACGGACGGTGCCAAGTTATTCTTCAATGATCAGCGCAAATTCGGCTGGATGCGGCTGCTGCCTACGGTAGAAGTGCCGAATATCGACTTCATGAAGAAAGTCGGGCCGGAGCCTCTGGAGGATGACTTTACTCCCATGATGTTTATTGAGTGCCTTATGCGGCGCAAGAATTCGAATATCAAAGCCGCCTTGCTTGATCAAACGGTGATTGCCGGGGTGGGGAATATCTACGCTGATGAAAGTCTGTGGGGAGCGAAAATCTACCCTGCGACACTAGTTAAGGACATTCCAAAAGCTCAGCTGACAAAGTTGTTTCATGAGCTGCAATATGTGCTGAGGCTGAGCATCGAGAAGGGCGGTTCGACCGATAAGAACTACGTGAATGCCGAGGGGAAGAAAGGCAGCTACATTGATTTTGCCCGGGTCTTCCGGAAGGAGGGTGCGCCGTGCCCGCGTTGCGCCACCATCATTACCAAAACACGGATCGCCGGCAGGGGGACGCATATTTGTCTGAATTGCCAATCGCCACCCGACCAGAAGTGAAACAGGGGCATGACGCCCCTGTCTTGTTTGGTGGTTACGCTTGTATTTAGCGTTTCTTCCGGACAGTCTTTGCCTTAGCCGGAGCTGCCGCTGGTGTCAGGAAGCGCCGGTGGGCAATGAGCAGGGCGCCGCCGAGCAGCAGCGTGACGGCCGCCAGTCGGTATACACGTTCCTCGGCAATACTGGAGGTAATGATAGCGTAAACTGCCGTGCCAACTCCGCCAAGGGCAATGCCTTCACCGATGACATCCTTACGGTCGAGCAACCAAAGACCGATTCCTAAGACCACGGCGGTCAGCGGCAGCAGGATAAGCGTAACGTTCCTGTTGTAGGACTTTTCGTCATCCTGGTACTGCTTAAGTTGCCGGTCGTATTCCTCTTGTTGCTGGCGCATCTCCTCTTCGGACACGTCTGAGCTGTAAGACCCCATCGGGTATTCAGGATACCCAGGCCGCGGGTAGAGTGAATTGATGGCCACCGCAATGAACGTCACGACGCAGCCGGCAATCAAAATAGCGTAGAGTAATCTGATAAACGGATTCATGTAGTAACACCTCTTTTAATAACAGCAATTATACAACAATGCTTATGCTAATTGCCGCAAAAGATTCAGCACGTCATCTGAAGACTGCAGCCGGAAGGTGGCTTCAGTACGGCCGCGGCCGACTTTGATAGTGTAGGCGTTATCCGGCAGCGCTAAGAACATATCCTCGTCCGTGTAGTCGTCGCCGATGGCCAGGATGAAGTCCGGCTCGTCTGTCAGCCACTTGCTTACCACCGTGCCTTTATTAGCAGCCGGGGATTTGAATTCCAATATTTTGTGCCCGCTGAATACCTGAAGTCCGTATCGGCGCAGTGTTGGTCCCAGCGCCCGTTTAAGGATGGCGATGT
The DNA here is from genome assembly GCA_964483035.1 of uncultured Candidatus Saccharibacteria bacterium. Lineage (GTDB taxonomy): Bacteria > Patescibacteriota > Saccharimonadia > Saccharimonadales > CAYZZS01 > CAYZZS01. Next base: position 74,263 of record CAYZZS010000003.1, on the reverse strand, counting down.
TCTTCTGGGCATAGTACGGTGAGGCGTTGCGGTAGTGCCAAACCAGTGAGAAGTCTTTTTCTTCGACGAAAGCACCAGGAGTTTTGTCGGCATACCGCTGCAGTATGGGGAGCAGCAGCTGTTTCCAACCGCGTGGTACGGCAATCAGTTGGCTCCACGGCTCACCCGGAGTTTTGACGGCGGTGCCATGTTCGGCAGCCAAGGTAACTGGAAGGTTGCCCAGCCAGTTTTCGAGATTCTGACGGCTACGTCCGCTAATAATAACCAGCTGATTCGCTGGATCAGAGCTGAGCTTACCAAGGAGTTGCTTTAGTTTCTTGCTTGGCTTGGCTTTGTCAGGGGTGGCGCTAAAACCAGTAAGGACGCCATCGTAATCCAGCAGCAATAAGCGTTTGGCTGTCTGAGCGTAGGCATCGGTGAGCTGCTGTTTTAGTTTAGGGTTTAGGGTGCGGGTATAGGCTAGTTTTGGCGGACCAGCTTGCTGTAGGGATTGCACAAAATTGCCCGCCCATTTATGAACGGTGTGCGTGGAAAGCTTGCGCTGCATGCGTGTCAGACGCTGGCGCAGCTCCCGCTGTGGCATAGCAATTGCCCTGGTGAGTCCCCGGACCAGTGTCTGTGGTCGCTCAGGATTGACAATGATGGCATCGGTCAGCTCCTGTGCGGCACCAGCAGTTTCGCTGAGAATCAGCACGCCGTGCTTACCTTGCTGGCTGGCAACGTACTCTTTAGCTACCAGGTTCATGCCGTCGCGGATAGGCGTGATGAAGGCGACATCCGCAATCTGATACAGGGCAGACAGCTCCTCGAACGGTACGGATTTGAACATGTAATGCACCGGCTCCCAGGATTCGGTGCCGAATGTGTCATTGATTTCCGTGACAAGTGTCTCGACGCGCTCTTTCAGCTCGCGGTAGACGTCTATTTCGGTGCGCGACGGCACGGCCAGCATGACCATTTTGACTTTACCGTGCAGCTTCGGATTCTGCTCCAGGAAGGCGCGGTAGGCCTCCAGTCGCTCGGCGAGTCCTTTGGTCGGGTCAAGTCGGTCGACGGTGAGGATAATTTTGTAGCCCTGGTAGCGCTGCTGCAGCCGCTTGACGTGCTCCTGCACAGCTGTAGTCTTGGCGGAGGTAGAGAATTTAGTGTAATCAATACCCATCGGGAAGTCGGTGACACGCACCACCCGGTCAGGGAGAATCACATGTTCTTCGGATGGCAGGCCGGCGTCCAGTTTATGGCAGCTATCCAGAAAATTCTCCGCATAAGCGGTGGTGTGAAAGCCGATCAGGTCGGCACCGAGCATACCGCGCAGTAGCTGCGGGCCGCGATTCAAGCTGGCAAACGCCGCCGCATCGGGAAAGGGAATATGCAGGAAGAAGCCGATATCACTCCGCGGCTGCTCCCGGCGGAGCAATTCCGGCAGGAGCAGCAGCTGATAGTCGTGGACCCAGACGACGCTTTTAGGTTGGGTGTGAGAGAGTACGACATCGGCGAAGATGCTGTTTACTTCTTTGTAGGTTCGCCAGAGCTTAGCTTCGTTGCTGAAGTCAGGCGGTAGATTATGCAGGAAGGGCCAGAGTATGCTGTTGGAATAGCCATTATAAAAGCCGTCCAGCTGCTTCCGGGTCAGAAATACCGGGTAGCAATTGTGCTTAGCTAGCTCAGTGGCAATGGTTTCGCGATCTGCTTTGCTGAGCTCTTCAGTCACGATGCCCGGCCAGCCAATCCAGAGGCTTTTACCGCGCTTAGTGTACGAAGATAGTCCGGTAGCCAGTCCGCCCGAACTGGGGTAGACTTCCAATTTTCCATTAACCTTCTTCACGCTCACCGGCAGTCGGTTCGAGACGATTATTACATTCGCCATGCATCTCATTTGTAACACACCGCTGTTGAAATAAGAAGTAAGCCGACTCGCGCTAATGGGTCCGGCAGCGTACAATAAGTTCCGATGATTCACACGCTTACTGGGACAAATGCCTTTATGCTGCAGGTCGAGCTGCGACGTCTGATTGACCGGTTTGTAAAAGATTACGGCGACTTTGGGCTAGAGAAGCTGGACGGCGAAGAGGTGGGTTATGAACGGATGACGGAAAGTCTACAGAGCATGCCGTTTTTAGCAGGCAGGAAGCTGGTCGTACTGCGGAGTCCCAGCGCGCAGAAGGCGTTTACCGAGCAGTTTGAACAACTGCTGCCGAGCATCCCTGAAGAGACCGATGTCATTGTCGTCGAGCCGAAGCTGGATAAGCGGACGGCGTATTTCAAGGCACTGAAGCGGTTGACGGAGTTTTCTGAGTTTCATGAGCTTGATGAGCGCAGCCTGATGTCCTGGTTGATGAGCGAAGCTACGGCTCGCGGCGGCAAGCTATCCTCCGGTGATGCCCGGTATCTGCTTTCCCGGCTTGGTCCGAACCAGCAGCTGCTCTCAAACGAGCTGGATAAGCTGTTAAGTTACCAGCCGCAGATCAGCAAGGAGAGTATTGACCTGCTGACCGAGCCGTTGCCGCAAAGCAGTATTTTTGATTTGCTGGACACGGCTTTTCGCGGCCAGCGCGGCCAGGCGCTGCAGCTGTATAGAGAGCAGCGGGCACTGAAGGTGGAGCCGCAGCAAATCCTAGCAATGCTGGCTTGGCAGCTACACGTACTGGCGATTATCAAGACGGCCGGCGAGCGCAACGTGGATGACATTGCCCGATCCGCCAAACTCAACCCCTTCGTGGTGCGTAAAAGCCAGGCTTTAGCGCGCAAAATCCGGTTCGAGGAGCTGCGGAGCCTGGTGCGTCGCTCGACTGAGCTTGATGCCCGGCTAAAATCTTCGGCAATCGATGCCGATGAGGCGCTTCAGAACCTCTTGCTTGAGCTAGGCAATTAATGCACGCATATTGCATAAAATACAAAATTATGCTAATGTTTACTTATTGCCATTACTTAAAATAAATACCCATGAAACAGCTACCGATTAATCTTCAAGAATCTGCCATGCCTCAGCGTAGGGGCTCTCCTCATATTCTGGGACGCGAGACAGTGTTACATGATGATTTTCATGCTGGTGTTCGCTCCGAAATTTCACGTATAGAATCAGGTTTGGAGTGGATGGCTGACACTGAAGCGATTAAAGAGGATCCAACTCGGATGGGACGACTCAGGAAAGTCGCGAATTTCATGCTGGGTAAGCACGTGATGTCGGGCTCGGAAGTTGGGGCCCGGGATAGGATGCACCAGGATGACTACGCCTATCGATTGGAGGTTTATCAGCAGGCCGATGAAAAGTTGAGTCTGGAGAAGAAAGCAATGCTGGATGGGGTGCGCGCCCGTTTGAGCGAATCGGACCCGACCAGACACAAGCGGGTAACTGATGTTTTGCTGACAGCGGGCAAGATGCCGGATGCGCTGATGGGGAAGTTTATCGGTTGGAGTTCGAAAGAAATTCTGGACAGCCGATCGGGGTCAATGATTGATTGGATGGTGCGCGGAACTACAGATGAAGAGCTGCTGGAAGTGTTGCGTTGGCACAACAATCGAATGGATGAGCAGCAGCAAAAGCCCGAAACGCAAGAAATGCTAACCAAAGGCCGGAGTGCGTTCAAAGAAGGAATTGCTGTCGGAATCGAGCAGGGGTGGATGCATGAAGAAGCACAACAAGCAATTCAAGACATTGATTCGGTCACTGATTATATTGGGGACGAATTTGACACGTTGCTGAGAGGTGTAAGTGGGTATCATGTTCGTGGTGAAAGCTGGGTTGTCGTAACAAGACCGGAAACAGCGATGCACGAGTGGCAGCATGCCGCTGTAGGCGAGCTTGGTCCCCGATGGATGAATGAGGCTATCACACAGATATCGGCAGAATCGGTGCAGGAGGGCGAGCTGGTCGCTTTTGATCCCCGTGAGCGATATGGCGATAACCTTAAAAAAGGATCATATGGCGCTGAGCAATACCTGCTCTATGCTATAAGTGTTTCCGGTAAAGATCCGGTGCCACTCCAGCTTTATACGCTTGGTTATAGCGCCAGGAGTGAACAGGCCCAGCAGGAAGCTGGTATAGCAATTGGGGAAGCAATGAATGCCGCGCATGGCAAGTCCAGCTTTTTGGCGGAGATAAGCAAAGTTGTGCTGGCTCGAGAGAAGGAATATATGTCTGACGGCTATTCGAGGCGACAAGCACAAAAACAATCAGCCATTAGTATCGCCAACGAATTACTCCTTGGCACATATAAAATTTACCGCCTCAAGTTGAAGCGGTTAATGTAGGGTTTTGTTGCTTATAGTATTACTTTTCGGTCGTTTTCTTGGTAGTTGTCTTCTTTGCTGCAGGCTTTTTGGCGGCCGGCTTCTTTGCTGTCGTCTTCTTGGCAGCAGCTGGCTTAACGGCTTTCTTGGCTTCCGGCTTGGTGCCAGCGGCTTTCGCCTTGGCAGCTAATTTGCTCTTTCTGCGAGCAACGGTGTTTTTGTGTAGCAGACCCTTCTTTGCTGCTTTGTCCAGTTCACTTTGCGCTTTGCTCAGAGCGGTTGTGGTGTTCTTGTTGTCGCCACTAGAGATAGCAGCCTGCAGCGCCTTGATGGCGGCTCTGATGGAGCGCTTGGTCTTGACGTTGCGAATGGTGGCTTTTTCGGCCACGCGAACACGCTTCTTTGCGGATTTAATAATAGGCATGAATTGTTCCTTGATTAGGCTTATTATGTGATGTTCGACGAAGTACTATATCTGATTCGCCTCTGTTTGTAAAGATGTCATGCTTCTGGTGTAATTGCTGATTATTTTCCGATTAGTAACAGGGGAAATGGGTTCACGACTATTGATTGGACAAGCGCGAACATTTATGGTAGACTGCAGTCATAACATACGAATAAAACAAAAAGAGTAAAAAAGCTATGCCGCCAATAGAAGATCAGGAACCGCGTACTAGTGACGGGAACAGACCCAAGCAACAGGTTTTGGCTCGGCTGAAATCGGCCAATAACGTACTGGTGACAGTCAGCTCCAACCCGTCAGTCGACCAGCTGGCCGGCGCCATTGGCCTTACGCTGCTGCTCAATAAGCAGGGCAAGCACGCAACGGCTGTTTTCAGCGGTGAAGTACCGCCGGTGATCTCATTCCTGCAGCCAGAAAAGACGCTAGAGAAAACCACAGACTCCCTGCGCGATTTCATAATTTCGCTTGATAAGTCTAAGGCTGATAAGTTGCGCTACAAAGTTGAAGACAAGGTAGTCAAAATCTTCATTACACCGTACAAGACGTCTCTGAGCGAGAAGGATTTGGAGTTCAGTCAAGGTGACTTTAACGTTGATGTGGTCATGGCTTTAGGTGTACATGAGCGGTCCGAGCTGGACCAGGCGATTACGGCTCATGGCCGAATACTGCACGACGCAACGGTTATATCGGTGAACAATCACGAAGCGGCGGAGCTTGGCAGTATCCATTGGCTGGACCAGGGGGCGAGTTCACTCTGTGAAATGCTGACTTTGCTGGCAGATGATTTGCAGAAAGACCTGCTCGACGAGCAGATTGCCACGGCGTTACTGACTGGTATTGTTGCGGAAACTGATCGGTTCCGAAATGCCAAGACCACGCCGCAGTCGCTAGAGGTCAGCGGTATGCTGATGTCAGCCGGCGCCAATCAGCAGCTGGTGACAGCCAAGCTTGATCAGCCAGCGCCACCTGTTCCCGAGGGCGGCGATGAGGCTTCAGGCAGCGCCGGTACACCGGCTGCTCCGAATCCGCCAAAGCCGGATGACGGCACACTGGAGATCAAACACGATGAACCGGAGTCGATGACACCTGGCAGCGCTGACACAGAACCGCCTGCCGATAATATCCGTATTGATGAAGACGGTGGAATTCACACCGTGGCACCGTCTGCTCCGCAGCCTGCAGGCACTGAAGAGTCGAAACAAGAGCCTGCGCCGGCCAGTGAGCCGGAAGCAGAGGTGGAGGATGAAGAAGATGACGATGAGCAGTTCCGCTTTGGAGATGTGCCAGGCCGCCCGCCGCAATTAGTATTACAGCCTCCGACACTGGGCGGTACGCTGACAGCCTCGTATGCGACCGGCGCCGTGCCGTCGATTGATCCCATGAACCCGTCAAATACCGATGGTCAGCTGCTTAACCGTAAGCCGCTGCCTACAAAAGCACCTACTCTGCAGCCGCTTACTCTTGATGAGCAGTCTAAACAGTCTGAGCCGGCTTCTGCACCGCCGCAGACAGAAGAGCCGAAGCCGTTGCCGCAGCAAGTCGTTGACTACAGCAATGAAACACTAGCCAATATTGAAAAAGAAGTACAAAGCCCGCATCTGGATACCCCGCTTGGACAGGGTTTGCCGACTGCTGAGCCGGCAGCTGTGCCAACGGTTGAAGATGCACGTGCGGCAGTAGAGAATATTATTGCCGAGACAGCGGCGGATTTACCGGAACGTCCGGCAGCATTTAATGCCATGCCGCTTGGTCCTGAGCTGCACCCGGCCGAACCGTCGCAACCTGCACCGCAAGTTATTGCTCCCGAGCCGGCCCCGCCAGTGCCGCCGTCTCAGCCACCGGCACCTCAGCCAGCGGAACCGGTAGAGCAGGCAATGCAGTGGCCAAGCTTTGTGCCGCAGAACAGCGCGCCGGTCCCAGCGGTGACAAACGCTCAGGCAGCGCCGTCGGCTCCGCCGCCGATTCCGCCTCCTATGATGCCGCCCGCTAGCTAACGATGCGAAAAAGCGGTTTACGCAATAGATAGCGTCAGTCATTTACTGAAGGATAAACAGGCGCGGGCATTTCCGGCTGCCTATTTACTAATCACTGTTTACTAATTACCCTACAGGCTATGGACGGATTACTGCTGGTAGACAAACCGAAAGATTGGACAAGTTTCGATGTGGTAGCAAAAGTGCGCGGCACGCTCAAGCGGGGCGGTATCGCCAAGCCGAAAGTAGGGCATACCGGGACTTTGGATCCATTGGCGACCGGTCTGCTGGTCTTAACGCTCGGCAGCTACTGCAAGCGCGCTCAGGAGTTTTCCAAGCTGGACAAGACGTACGAAGTGGAGCTCAGGCTGGGGGAGATGAGTGCGACCGATGATGCGGAAGGCGAGAAGTCTCAAATAAGTACTCACGAGCCTTCAGAGGCTGAAGTTCAGAGTACCCTTGAACAATTTGTCGGCACCATTGAACAAATTCCGCCGGTATACTCGGCAATCAAGGTGGATGGTAAGCGGGCCTACAAGCTGGCGCGTGCCGGACAGGCAGTGCAGCTGGAGCCGCGTCCGGTTACGATCTATTCCATTGAGAATGTTACGTACGAATATCCGTTTGTCCGGTTTACGGCCCGTGTTTCCAGCGGTACGTATATCCGCTCCCTGGCGCGGGATGTCGGTGAAAAGCTTGAAACCGGTGCCTATATGTCGGATTTACGCCGCACAAGCGTGGGTAATTTTTCGCTCGACGATGCGGTAGGGGTGGGTTCACTCGAGATATCAGCGATTCAAGGCGCACTGACTACTTTGTGAGCATACTTGCGTATTATTGTTGTATCTGATAGAATATCGCGTAACGCCATCAATCTCTTCAAGTAAAGCAAGATAAGGATTCCATGATTTCTACAGAGAAAAAGAGCAAGATTATCACTGATTTGCGTACGTCTGATAAGGATGCCGGTTCGGTTGCCGTGCAAGTTGGCATCCTGACGGAACGCATCAAAGAGCTGACAGAGCATCTTAAGCGCAACAAGAAGGATTTTGCGGCCCGACGCGGCTTACTCCAGATGGTCGGGAAGCGCAAGCGCCTACTCAAGTACCTTGCTGACCGTGATAGCAAGGCGTATCTGAGCCTGGTTGAAAAACTCGGTCTTCGTAAGTAATTTGCATAGACTATATTCCCGCTGCAGGGCGGCGGGACAAGCTTGTGCACATTAACACCGAAAGCAAGGCGCGTATCTGTATAGGTAGAAAACAGACGTGAATGCCGGCAGAGCCCAGATATATCGCACCCGGATAGCACAAGGGGGAGCATATATTTGCACTCTGCTTTGGCATCTTTCGGATAGAAAGGGATTATGGGAAACACAATCAACCCATCCGGAAAAGATATTATTAAGGTAGAAACTGAGTTTTGTGGTAAGACACTCAGCCTTGAGGTGGGGCGAGTCGGCTTTCGGTCGTCCGCGGCCGTTCTAGCCCGGTACGGCGATACGGTCGTACTTGGCACCGCCATGATCGGCAACAGGCCGATTGGCGGCATGGATTACTTTCCGTTGAGCATTGATTACGAAGAAAAGATGTACGCAGCCGGCAAGATCAGCGGCAGCCGCTTTATCAAGCGTGAAGGCCGACCTAGTGACGAAGCGATACTTATCGGCCGCCTGATTGACCGGCCAATCCGCCCATTGTGGCCGAAAGGCTACCGCCAGGAGGTGCAGGGCGTGGCTACGGTACTTAGTATGGATCCGTCGTTCCGGCCTGATTCTATTGCCATGATCGCCATGAGCGCCGCATTTATGCTGACCGGTGCGCCATTCGACGGTCCGGTGGCCGGTGTACGTGTCGGTATGTCCGAAAGCGGCGAATATACCGCCTTCCTGCAGGCGGAGCGGTACTTGGACGGCAAGCTGGATCTTGTGGTGGCCGGTACCCGTGACGCAATCATGATGGTTGAGGCTGGTGCCAAGGAGGTTTCCGAAGAGGTAGTGGCCGAAGCATTGGCGTATGCCCACAAGGCTATTCAGCCGGCAATCGAGTTACAGAACGAGCTAGTTAAGAAAGTTGGCGTAACTAAGCTGGAGTACGAAGTCGTACTGCCGGACGAAGAAATTCAGGAAACCGTCGAGAAGTGGGTGGACGGCAAGCTGGGTAAGAACCTGCACGCGCCGTATCCGGAGCGTAATCAGCTCGTAGACGCCCTGCGTGAAGCTATGAACCAGCACTTTGCCGAAGCGCTTGGCGAAGAAGCATACAAAGAGGTCAAGCACGAGTACAACGAAGCCTTTACCATGGCGCTGCATAAGGATGTCCGCAAGGGAATCATTAAGGATAAGATCCGGCCTGACGGACGGAAGCTAGATGAGATCCGGCCGCTGTCCAGCGAAGTCGGGTTCTTGCCGCGGGCACATGGATCCAGTCTGTTTACCCGAGGCGTGACTCAGGCTATGAATATTGTGACGCTAGCTCCGCTTAGCTATGCCCAGATTGTGGATACGATGGAGCGTGACGGCGAGCGCCGCTACATGCATCACTACAATGCTCCGGGCTATACCGTGGGCGAAGTCAAGCGGCTGGGCAGTCCGGGTCGGCGTGAGATCGGTCACGGATACCTGGCTGAGCGGGCGCTAGTGGCGGTATTGCCGGACGAAGCTGAATTTCCATACACTATTCGATCGGTTACTGAAATTATGAGCCAGAACGGCTCAACTTCTATGGCAGCAACCTGTGCAAGCTGTCTGGCGCTGATGGATGCCGGCGTGCCACTCAAAGCGCCGGTCAGCGGTATTGCCATGGGGCTGATAATGGACGGTGATACACCATATATCCTTAGCGATATAGCTGACGCGGAAGACTTTGCTGGTGATATGGACTTTAAGGTTACTGGAACCGAAAAGGGTATTACGGCACTACAGATGGATATGAAGGTGCATGGCCTGCCAGTCGAAGTGCTCAAGCAGGCGCTACTGCAAGGCCGTGAGGGCCGGCTGCACATCCTGCAGCACATGCTGGAAACGCTGGAGGGTCCGCGCAAGGAAATGAGTCCGTACGCACCGCGGGTTGAAGCAATCAAGATCAATCCGGATAAAATCCGTGAAGTCATCGGTAAGGGCGGCGAAACTATTAACAAGATTATTGCCGAGACCGGAGCTGAGATTGACATTAAAGATGACGGTACGGTCATGGTGGCCAGCCCAGACAAGCGGTCGATTGACGCGGCGATCCAGTTTATCCGTCACCTGACCGAAGAGCCGGAAGTCGGCAAGATTTACGAGAACGTTCCTGTTGTCAGTGTCATGGATTTCGGTGCCTTCGTACAGATTTTGCCAGGCAAGGATGGCTTGGTGCATGTCAGCGAAATGAGAGAAGAGCGGGTAGAAAAGCCGTCTGATGTCGTGAAAGAAGGCGATAAGGTGACGGTCAAGCTGGTGGCTATCGATGATCGCGGCCGCCTGCAGCTCAGCATGAAAGCGGTTCTCCGTGAGCGTAATAACAAGAAGTAGGAGTGGGAATGAAGCAGCGAACAAAAGCAAAGCAGCCAAGCGTTCATCCGTCGAAGCTGCTGATTGCCGGCCTGCTGGCACTCGGCGCCGCGTACATTTTCGCATCAGTAGCTATTGATCGAGGCAACTGGGCATACTACGGCCTGGCGTTTGCAGGCATCTACTTTGGATTGAAGTATCTGGGCCGGTTCGTTCTCGCACTTAAGAAATAATATGCGCATCGATAAACAGCAGCAGCTTGACCAGATTAAGGCAGATATTCTATCGAGTAATATCTGTCCGGATTTGGCCAAGACGGCCACTCAGCTGGTATTCGGGGACGGTAACCCCGATGCTGACATCGTCCTGATCGGCGAAGCGCCAGGGAAGAACGAGGATATCCAAGGTATTCCGTTCGTCGGTGCAGCCGGCAAGTTTTTAGACGAAATGCTGGGGATGATCGGATTAGAGCGTAGCGATATCTATATCACGAACATCGTTAAATACCGTCCGCCAAACAACCGCGATCCTCTCCCGGAGGAGAAAGCGGCGTTCCTTCCGTACTTACGTAGGCAGCTGGAGGTTATTCGGCCGGTGGTGGCAGTGACGCTTGGGCGTCACAGTATGAACTGCTTTCTGCCAGGCATGCAAATCAGCAAGATTCACGGCCAGCCGAAGCGTATACGGGTGAGTTTGGCAGATGCTGCCGGGAGTCGGGGTGATTCAGGAGTAGACAGGTCTGGCTCAGGTGAGTCAGAGACGGTTCCGCTGGTCATCCTGCCGCTGTATCATCCGGCGGCAGCGCTCTATAACGGCGGGATGCGCCAAACGTTAATCGATGATTTTATGGCTATTCCCGAAATCATAAAGCAACTTAAGCAAGCAAGCTAAATTTATACAAATGCAGTGAAAGGATATAAAACGAATGAATAATAGTAAGAAAGCTAATGGCAGGCAAAAGCCTCCGAAACGCAATAACGGTAATGGCAAGCAGAAGCGAACAAGCTCAGCTGCCAGCCCTGCTCCGGTGCGCAGCGTCTCTCGTGGGCAAGCGATCCGAGCGCTGAAGCGCGCCCAGGATGACGCGCACCGTATCGCCAATCAGTATTCAGCTGCGGCCCAGCAGCCCAAGCAGTCCAAGGAGACACGGCGGGCTAATGTCATTGATGATCAGCCGCGCCTGAAGGTCATCGGTCTCGGCGGCATGGATGGCGGCGGCTCGAAAAACACCATCCTGGTGGAGTACATGGATGACGCGGTTATCATTGACTGCGGCAGCGACCTGGGTGTTGATTTGCCGGGTATTAACTACGGTATCGCCGATTTGACGTATCTGGAGGCAATCCGCCACAAGCTCAAGGCCTATATCATTACGCACGGACACCTGGATCACATCGGTGCCTTGCCGCATGTAGTGCCGCGGTTCCCAGCACCCATCTACGGGTCGGCCTTTACTATCGGCCGCGTAGAAGAGATTTTTGAGAACTTCGGGGCGCCACTGCCGGACGGTTTTGAGCTTAAGACGGTAGTTATGAAAGAGCGACTGCACGAGCGGTTGAAGATCGGCAGCTTCTTCGTGGAGCTGGTGGCTGTGACGCACTCGATTCCCGGCAGTACTATTGTGGTACTGGATACGCCAGTCGGGCGTCTCATCAATACCGGTGACTTCCGTCTTGACCCGAACCCGCTGGACCATGAAAAAACTGACACAGAACGACTAATCCAGCTAGGCAACGAAGGTGTCCTGCTGCTTATGAGCGAGAGTACGACGGTCGAACGGCCGGGTCGCACGCCGAGTGAAAGCACTATCGAGCAAAGTTTTGTCGACATCATGGACAACGCGCCGGGGCGAATCTTTATCGCCTTATTTTCGACTAACATGAACCGTATTCAGATGATCGTCAACGCTGCTGTGCATCATGGCCGCAAAGTCGTCATGGACGGACGCAGTATGGTCAGCACATTGGAGATGGCCGTCAGGCACGGATTCATGAAGATTCCCAAAGGCATGTTTGTGCCAATGGCCAGCGTCGGTAGTCTAAAGGACTCCGAAGTTGTCGTAATTTGTACTGGTAGCCAGGGTGAGCCAAGTTCCGCACTGCAGCGCATGGCCACGGGCGAGCATCGTCACATCAAGCTCAAGGAGCAGGATACGGTTGTGCTGTCCAGCTCACCAATCCCGGAATCCGGCAACGACGCGCTGGTCGGGCAGATGGTCGACGACCTGATGCGCCGACAGGTGCATGTGTATGAGCACCGTAACCATGAGATTGACGGCATCGGTCCGCTGCACGTTTCCGGACATGCCAGCCGTGATGAGTTTGCTGACATGATCAACATGACCAAGCCAAAATTCTTCATGCCGGTTTACGGCCCATACCGCTCCAAGCAGCGTCATATCGAACTGGCAGTTGAGCAGGGAATTCCGCGCAAAAACACCATCAACGCCGAGAACGGCCAGGTGGTCGCCTTTACGCCTGACAGTATGGAGGTGATCGGTGAAGTGCCGCACGGAACAATCCTCGTGGACCAGGCCGGCTCGATCGTCAATAACGTGGTAGTTAAGGACCGGCTAATCTTAGCCGAAGAAGGTCTGGTGGCGGTCATCTTAACGGTTGACCGCAAGAGCGGTAATCTGTTGACTAGTCCCGATATCATCAGTCGCGGTTTCATCTATATGCGGGATAACGAGGAGCTCATGAATGCGTTCAGGGCTGAGCTACGCCGGGCGGTGCAACAGCGCTTCAAGCGCGTGGACCTGGACCGCTTCAAGACGGAGCTTAAGGACCACGTTACTCACTTCCTCTACGAGCACACACAGCGCTCACCGATTGTTATTCCGGTAGTGAATGTTATCGGTAAAAACGGCGAGAAGACGCAGACTGTTACAAACGGTCAGAAGGAGAGTAAGTTGTCCGAGGCTGAGGAGCTACAGCGTCGGTACGCCATGATGCGCCAAAAGCTGCTAAACCAGGATGCTCGTATTGATTAGCTGCTGCTGATAAGCGGTTGACTTTAGCGGGTAAGGTTGATGTCATAAGGCTATGCATAAGGAATTTACTTCGTTTACCGAAGGGCAGGAGTTTAGAGCGCCCGACGAGTTGGCAGAAAAGTGGCCGCTTCCAGAGGACGGCCGCTATCCTATAGTTACTGAGCGGTTTGCTGCTCTGTATCATTGTCTCCCGGAGGAGATTCATAAGTATGCCTGCGAGCAAGACGAGCTTAATAATAAAAAACACTTCTTGCTCATAGGCGACGACGAGTACTTCAAATTAAGCGAAGAGCTGCAGCGGGAAATGGCGAAGTTAAAGCCCAGGATTGACGAGAACACCGCCCGATTGAGCCGTCGCCGAAGAGGCCGCTACTAAGTGCAGCTGTCTCTGATAATGTGTAGGACTGCCGCATAGGCAGACCAGGGCAGTATTGACAAAAGTTGTAATTTTTGCTATAATAAAAATATGGCAGAACAAGGAAAAACAAACCCCAATCCATACGAAAAACAAAACTATCCAGCCGACGAGACGGGATCAATGCAGCAAGACGCCTCCTACTCGGAGTGGGTAGAGAGAAACTATCAGATCGCACAGCTCCTGCCGGACGATTTGCCTGATGAAGCTCGCACGGAAGCCCTGAGCTCACCTGACATTGAAGTAGTTCGGCGGCTTGTGGATCGCTCGCAGGGTGATGCCACTTACTTGCATCTGCTGCTATTGCGCGAGCGGGCACGGCGTGAAATGGTATCTGCCGAAGGGTCTGCGGAAAAGTCGGCGCTGGAGCAGCGGCTGCTTGGCATCCAGCGTGACATCATCCTTAAGGAGCATGAATTAGGCATTAGCTAGTTGGCAGGTATTGTTTTATAATAGAACTTCGACATGGCGAAAAAGAAAAAGACCACCAGCAGAAAGAAAAAAGTAGAGGCACCGAAAGAGCGATCCGTCTTTTGGCCGATAGCTGGCGCGATACTAATGTTTATCGTCGCCCTGTTCTTGCTGCTTGGCGGCTTTGGTACCGGTGGTAATCTGCCGGTTGGGATGTTCGGTGGAGTGTACTGGGCGCTCGGGTGGGTGGCGTACCTAGCGCCGTTCGCGCTGGTATTCTTTGGCGTGCATAAACTCAAGAATGAAAACCATCGGGTGCCGCTAAGTAAATCAATCAGCATGCTGGCGCTGCTGCTGCTGGTAGCCGCTTTTCTGCACACGCTGTTTGTCACTCGAGATGCTCGAACTTTAGAGTATGAGGGCGGCAATGGCGGCACGTTGGGTTCGGCGGTGGGCGGCGTGGTTCTTGGAGCACTTGATAAGATTCCGGCAAGTATTGCACTGTTCTTGCTGGCCGGAGTAGCCTTGTTCCTGGCCTTTGGCATACCATTCCGGGTACTGCTCAGAGTCAAGGATTTGTTTATCAGCGGCAATAAAGACGAGGGCGAGGGGCTAGCAGGTCTCAAGGCCAAGGTGGCGCCTTCCAACTTTACCTTAAAAGAGGGTGTGCCGGTGGAGCGATCAGGGGCATCCGGGGAAAAACCGCGGCTGACCTCCCTTAAGAACACCGCTCAAAAGCTAGCGCCCGAAGAGAATCATGCGGCACTGACGACTGCGAATGATCCGGATTGGCAGTTCCCGCCGCTGAATCTGCTAAATCAGAAACAGGATAAGGCCGACGCCGGTGACGTAGAGGGCAATGCTCAGCTGATTAAGGAAACCTTTGCCAACTTTAATATCGAAGTCGACATGGAAGGGGCGAACATCGGCCCACGCGTTACACAGTTTACTTTGCGTCCGCCGACTGGGGTAAAGTTGACTAAGCTGACCGCGCTTGAAAACAACCTTGCGCTTGATTTGGCGGCACACTCCATTCGTATGGAAGCGCCGATTCCCGGCAAACGGGCGGTCGGTATCGAGGTGCCGAACCGTAAAGCCGCGACAGTCCGTATCAGCAGTTTGCTGCAGTCCCGGAAGTGGTACGAAGTGGACAGTCCGCTCGGTTTTGTTATCGGTAAGGATATCGGCGGCGAATCGGTGGTCGGCAATTTGGCAAAGATGCCCCACCTCTTGGTAGCCGGTCAGACTGGTTCCGGTAAATCAGTAATGATCAATACGATTCTAACCAGCTTGCTGTATCGGAATTCGCCGTCGGATCTGAAGCTTATCCTGGTTGACCCCAAGCAAGTGGAGCTAAAGCCGTACGAAGATATTCCGCATCTGTTAACTCCGGTTATTGTCGAGCCCGAGAAGTGTATCAGCGCGCTCAAGTGGGCGGTGGCGGAAATGGAACGGCGCTATAAGGCCCTGGCGGACGAGCGCTGCCGCAATATCACCGAATACAATAACCGCAAGAAAGAAGCCGGTATGCCGTATATCGTCATCGTGATCGACGAGCTGGCTGACCTTATGATGATGGCTGCCCGTGACGTCGAAGCTTTGATTGTGCGGATTGCCCAGAAGGCGCGGGCCGTCGGCATTCATCTTATCCTGGCGACGCAGCGTCCAAGTGTCGATGTTATTACGGGTCTGATTAAGGCCAACGTACCGGGCCGTATTGCCTTTACCACCCAAAGTCAGGTGGACTCCCGCACTATCATTGACCAAATTGGCGCGGAGAAACTGCTGGGTCAGGGTGACATGCTGTTTAAGACCTCGGAGATGCCAAAGCCGATGCGGGTCCAAGCAGCCTTTATTGGTGATGACGAAACGAACAAGGTGACTGACTTTATCCGGATGCAGCGACCGCCGCAGTATGACGACGAAGTGGTTAGTCAGCCAGTGCAGCTGAACGGTAAGGGCGGCGTAGTGGCGGATTTTGGCGCCAGTGACGCCAATGACGATATGTGGCAGGATGCCGTGCGAGTGATTGTCGATGCCGGCAAGGCCAGTACCAGCTTGCTGCAGCGCCGCTTAAGTATCGGCTATGCCCGGGCTGCCAAGCTAATTGATGCCATGGAAGAGCAGGGCATTGTCGGGGCAGCTTCGGGCTCCAAGCCTCGGGAAGTGTTAGTCAGTAGCGTTGATGAAGTCTTCGGCGGTGGTGGTGGCGGGGGCGACGGCGACGTTTATGATGATATGCCTGATGAGCCGCCCGCCCGCCCATTGATTCAATAGACACTTAGAGAGACTGTTGTTTATTTAATGCTTGTCCGCACCTGCCAGCTTGCCTATGCTCATAGTAAATACAAGAGTGTTGGAGGGTTAGGCGGTGCCGGAGCTGAAAATTCCGTATTATGCGGTTGGTGAAGTAGTAGTGTCAGAAACGGATGACGGAAGACTTCTGACACCCATGGAAGCTAGCACCGGAACACCCTTGCCACTGCTGGTCGGCAGTGAGGAAAGTGAGGCGTGGCGCTGGGATAAGCATCATGCCAACTTTGAGAATGAGAGCTTTATGAACGGCACGCCAGGGACGCGTGCCGTTTGCTTTTCGCGGTTGCAGCATACCCCTGTGTGGTTGCATCGAAGGTTTCATGAGCGATTTGCCGGAACACCTCTGCCAGACGGGGTCGAGGCGGAAAAGCGTCAGACGATTCTTGGCCTGGCGGGCTATGTGCCGCGGTTCGGTATTGAGTTGGGCATCCATACCACGGCAATCGTTCCGCTCAGTGAGGATGAACGGCGACGATTGTGTCAGCCCGATGTATTCCATATTGAGAAAAAACGTAAATCCCAGGCGGAGATCGGTCAGTTCCTCATGGATTGTGCCATCTGGGAGGATTACGATTCTGTAGCGGACAAGGTTGAGGAATTCGTGTCAATCAAGCCGCGGATGGCCCGTCGTAGCCCGGAGCTGGCTCGCCGGTGGTATAAGCTGGGCATGAATCTACTAAACGAGGGCATGGAGCGTTCGGCCGAGCCGGTCGAAGGGTATTTCCGAACTGCCAGAGCTGAGCGGGCCATGAAAGAATCGCTTCTGGGCAAGAAAATTTGTGCCTGGCTAGTAGCCCGCCGGCACGTGGCGAATTACGCGGCGGATTACCTTCGGACCCTGGAGTTCCGTCTGCGACTTGAACAGCATAGAGCTTTACAAACAGAGGTAAATAGGGTAGAATTACCAAGTTATTAACTCGGCTTGCGGCCATTGGTGCGCGCAGGCTGTCCTCTTCTAGAGTCACGGCTCAGAGAGGATTAACCAAAGGAGGTTTTACCTTGAACCAATACGAAATTGCCGTATTGTACCATCCGGATCTGGAGATTGATCTGGAGAAAGCCACCAGCAAGGTGGAGAAGCTGATTGCCGATAATAAGGGCAAAATAACCAACGTTGATAACTGGGGCAAGCGCAAGCTGGCGTACGCAATCAACGAGAGCGAGCACGCAATCTATGTTTTCTATACGGTCGAAATGCCGGCGGAAAATGTCGCGAAGCTTGAGAGTGTATTGAACATTACCGACGAGGTTATTCGTTTCCTGATTACGCGTCCTGACCTGAAGGCGATTGCTAAGGCTGAGGCAGCGAAGGCCAAGAAAGCCGCCGAGCGCGGTGAGTCGGCAGACGAAGGCGCGGCAAAAGACGAAGAAGACGAAGCATAGTACAATACAGCTATCAGCTGTGGGCTACGAGGGTAGTGCCGTAGCATAAACGACGAGAGGGAGTCACCGATGGCCAGGAGCATCAACCAAGTAATACTGATGGGGAATCTAACGCGCGATCCGGAGCTGCGGCAAACGCCGAGCGGTCAGAGTGTCTGCAGTTTTAGCTTGGCATTAAATCGCAGCTACAAGGGGCAGAACGGCGAGTGGCAAGAGGCTACTGATTACATCGATATTGTCGCTTGGGCGGCGCTTGGCGAGCGAGTAGCACAGTACCTGAGCAAGGGGCGGCGATGCCTGGTGACTGGACGGCTGCAAAGCCGAAGCTGGGAGCAGGACGGCCAGAAGCGCAGTAAAGTAGAAGTCTTGGCTAATGACGTGACCTTCCTGGATTCACGAGGCGGTGATAGCGGGGGTGAGGGACAGGCATCCGGCGGAGCGCCTGCCGCAAGCAGCAAGAAGAAGGATGATATCGTTATCGAGGATATCGGTGACGAACCAATCAACCTCGACGACATCCCCTTCTAGCACATTCACATCACGAATCCCTGTTGCCTGGCAAAGCCAGGTATGCCGGATTCGTTCAAGGCGCATTGCTATGTCAGAAGCTTCAGTGCACTGCATCCATGTGTGAAGTGCTAGCACCTGCAGTAAAGCAGGTAACTGCAAATAATTTTCAAGCAGATCTACTATTAGCAATTACCTAACCACAGTTAAGTAGAATTCGTAAGAACAGTAATTAACAAGATAGAGAAAGGAGTGGGGCAGCCACGGGCTCAAAGGGAAAAGAGCAGCCGGCGTGACGAATTTATTTCGGCACACCGCGCGATGAGAAAAACCGTAGGCTTGTCTCCATTAAGGAATTATTATGGCAAAGATTTTTAAACGAAAGACAGACGTTGCATATTTTGACTACAAGGATTTCAAGACCTTGCAGCGGTATGTAAACACCTACGGACAGATTGAAACCCGCAAGAAGACGGGTCTAAGCGAGAGCCAGCAGCGCCGGCTTGCTAAGGCGATCAAGCGCGCTCGTCACATCGCACTATTGCCCTTTGTCGCCAATAACTAACCCATTATTTAATGGCACAGGGTTCGGTAGCGATTTTGTATCTTCCCGATGGGAGGATGGTATTTCAGCGACGCAGTAAGGACGCACCGCTCAGTCCTGGTTTGCTCGGATTTTTCGGTGGCCATGTTGAGAAAGGCGAGACTCCGGAGCAGGCGATGCGGCGGGAGTTGAGCGAAGAGCTTACCTTGGAGTTTGACGAGCTGGGCATGGAGTTTATGGCAAGTATCGAGCTCGGGCCTGAGCAGTCAGATCATCCGGGCGGAGGTGTGTATCATGTATTCAAAGGGAAAGTCGAAAGCTTGGATATGGACGTTTACGAAGGGGATGGCGCCGAGGCATATACCTTGGGCCAGGTCCAAAAACGAGACGATCTTGCCCTACCATGCAGATACCTGCTCAAACAACTAACCTGAAAAGGAGTGAAAAATGGCATTTGGCATCACTGATCTAAAGAAGGGCACGATCTTTCAGCACGAAGGAGTGCCGTATAAGGTAATCGACTACTCACAGAAAGTCATGGGCCGGGGCGGCTCGATTGTGAATGTGCGTATCAAAAGCTTGCTCGATGGCAAGGTGCTAGATAAGACCTTTAAGGGGAGTGAGCAGGTTGAGCCAGCAGATGTGACGAACAAAAATGTCCAGTACCTGTATAGCGATGGTGCACTGTTCCATTTTATGGACGGTGATACGTATGAGCAGTTCGAGATTCCCGCTGATATTATCGGCGAGCAGGCAGGCTATCTCAAAGAGGGCGACAATGTTCAGGCGCAGCTGTTCGATGGCAAGGTTATTAATGTGGAGTTGCCGAAGAACGTGCCGCTTAAAGTGACCTATGCCGAAGACGTGGTGAAGGGCGATACGACCAGTTCGGTTATGAAGGATGCCACTGTAGAGACCGGGATTACGGTCAAGGTGCCGGCGTTTGTTAAAACAGGTGATGTTATCAGTGTCGACACAACTACCGGAGCCTACCGCGAACGGGTAAAATAAGTACATGATCGGAACCGGGCGCGCGAATCCAGAAGCGAATATCCACGAAGTCCTGCTGGCGGTTATGGTTGATCCGGTTAAGACGGGCGACCGCTTTACGATTTGGCCGCTGCATTTGACGCTGCTGCCGTGGTTCGAGGTGCATGACCTGAGGGCTGCCGAACATGCGCTCCGGAAATTCTTTATGCGATTCAGCCCGTTTACGGCTCAGGTGGGTGAGCGGGCGTACTTTGGGGTTCACAAGGATTTACCGGTGCGGCTCGTGGAGCTGACACCGCAGTTGCGGGAGCTGCATGAGGCGGCGCTACACTTTATTACTCAGCAGGACTGGGAGCTGCGCGGTCGGTACGTCGGTGAACACTTCGTGCCGCACGTTACGCAGAAACGGGGTCGCGATGCCAGCGGTACTGTTTCGGTAGATGCGGTATACCTGGTCGAGGCTCTGCCACAAAATTATGGTCAAATAGTGGCAAAGCTGGAGCTCGGGCGTGCGGCTTGATCTAGTGATGGTGCAGCGCGGTTTGGCGCCGTCCCGCAGTCAGGCGGAGAACTACATCAGGCTGGGCCATGTTACGGTTGACGGCAAGCAGGCAGAAAAGCCAGGTATGACTGTCTCTAATGACGCAGTTATCAAACTGAATCTGCAGGAGCGGTATGTTTCGCGGGCGGGCTTGAAGCTGGCTTCGGTGGCCAAACTCTTTCATTTGGATTTTGGGGGCAAGGTAGTGCTTGATGTCGGTTCCAGTACCGGCGGCTTCACCGATTACGCATTGCAGCACGGCGCCCAAAAAGTAATTGCCGTCGATGTCGGTACGGGGCAGCTGCATCCAACGTTGCAGGGCAATCCGAAAATTGAGCTGCATGAGCAGACCGATATCCGTGACCTTCATACACTGTCGGCTGTCCCGGATATTGTCGTTATTGATGTTTCGTTTATTTCGCTGAAGGAGATTCTGCCGCATATTGCTACGCTCAGCAGTAAGCAGACGCACATCATAGCCATGCTCAAGCCGCAGTTCGAAGCGGGGGCGGCTGCCAAGCATAAAGGGGTTATTAAGAATGATCGGATGCGCCGGGAGATTCTCCGGGAATTCGAGTCATGGGCAAAGCAGCACTTCGTCATCAAGGATAAAGCCGATTCAGCCGTCCACGGCACCAAAGGCAACATTGAGCGCTTTTATTTACT
>CAYZZS010000003.1:1339-53242 GCA_964483035.1 uncultured Candidatus Saccharibacteria bacterium | reverse complement strand
AAGCCGATTCAGCCGTCCACGGCACCAAAGGCAACATTGAGCGCTTTTATTTACTGCAAAAGCTTAAACAGCACTAGGGGAGGTCAGCCGGACACCGGCGTTATCCTGGCTGATTTCTGGTACACTCTTAGTATGTATTTCAAGTCGAGGGTCCAGGCCGGGCAAGAGCTTGCGGCCAAGCTTATGAAGCGCTATCGAACCGATAATTGCGTAGTTATGACGCTCAGCCCTGGAGGGTTTGTGGTCGGTGCGGAAATCGCCAAGAAGTTGCACTGTTCACTGACTCTGCTTTTGACGGAGCAAATTAAACTGCCTGGCGAGCCGGTGCCGGTGGCTTCAATCAGCCAGGACGGCGGCTATACCGAAAACCAAATGTATTCGTCCGGACAGCTCAAGGAGTTTAACAGCGAGTACTATCACTATATCGAGCAGGAAAAAATGAATAAACTGCGGAGTATGAATCGCCTGCTTGGCAAGGGCGGGGATATTAACCGTGACTTGCTTCGGCGCCGCAGTGTCATCATAGTGGCCGACGGACTCGGCAGCGCCTATTCGCTGGATGCGGCCCTGGATTTTCTCAAGCCGATCAGTATTAAAAAGCTGGTTGTCGCCACACCTATATCCAGTCTCCACGCCATCAGCCGCATGCACGTAGAGGCCGACGAGCTATATTGCATTAGCGTAACAGAGAACTACATCAGTACTGATCACTACTACGATGATAACAATTTGCCCGATCGGGATACTATAATGAAGATGTTGGAAACAATAACGCTACATTGGGAATGAAGTACGACCAAAATCCATTGCCACCATCACAAAAAGCCCGCCTCCGGCGCCGGCGCAAGAAGATGATCCGGCGCCTGACATTACTGATTGTCGTGATATTGGGGCTATTGGCTTTTCAGTTTTACCGCTTAATTGATAAGCAGATTCAGCCGCAGGGTGCGGCGTTGGTGCAGAAAGAAGCTGGTGAGGAGCGTGAGGGGTCGTCTAATACACTGGTGGTCAGCAAGCCGGAACTTCCAGATTTGCAAACAGTGGTTGCTGACTGGGTCGGCAGCCATACCGGAGCCTATTCGGTCGTCATCATGGACGAGACCGGCGATGTCGTTGCCGAGCATAACCCTGATGAATCAATGTTTGCTGCCAGTATTTACAAACTCTATGTAGCCTACGTCGGGTACCAGAAGATTGATGATGGTACGCATGACCCGAACGAAGTGTACTGGGGGGAATGGTCACGCCGGACGTGTCTGGATGAAATGATTCGCTCTTCGCACAGCCCGTGTGCGGAAAAGCTGTGGGCAGAGCTTGGGAAAAATGACCTAACAGAGATCATGCGCGAGTACGGACTGCAGAACACCTCAATGACCGGCCTCACGACAACGGCGCGGGACGCGGCAATCATCCTTTCGCGCCTGGATCAGAACCTGGAGCTCAGTCCCGCTTCAAAAAGCGCCATGATGGATTCATTGCTTGGGCAGATGTACCGAAATGCCTTGCCGGCTGGCTTCGCTCATTCTAAGGTGTATAACAAAGTCGGCTTCCGTGAGCTGGTAGAGTATCACGACGTAGCAATTGTTGAATTCCCAAGCGGCAAGCGACTGGTCATTTCTGTGCTGACGAAGAACGTTGGTGTTAAAAACATCGCCGGTCTGGCGGAGGCAATCGAGCAGGCGATGGGTCAGTAGCTGGCTTACAGTTCAGACTTCAGCTTATCGATGTCAATTAGCGTGATGTACAGCTGATTATTCTTGAGCAGCCCTTTACTCTCCAGTAGTGACAGCTCGCGGGAGGTGGTCTCTCTGCTGGCATTGATTGAGCTACCGATGTCCTGGTGTCTGAGCGGGGCATCAATCAGAATACCGTCCGAGGTTTGGGTGCCAAAGCGGCTGGACATGGTAATTAGAAAAGAAATCAGCCGCTCTCTCACGGTGCGGTACTCCAGATTAAGGATGCGTTCGGAATGAATACGGTACATCTCAGTCACCATGTCCAGCAGCGGCGGCAGGGCATCGGGGTGCTCTTGAAGGAAGGTCAGGAAGGCGTCGCGGCTGATACGCCAAAGTGCTGTATCGCAGATTGACTGGTAGATAATGTCACGTTCCTGGCCGGTAATTGCCCAGATAAGCGGAAATATTTCGTGACTTTTGCGAATAATAAGGAGATTTTCTTCGCCGTATTTGCTGATATTGAAGGCTTTAATCTGGCCGGTCTCGATATAAAACACGCTGCTTGGCGCCTCACCCGGACGAATGATGTACTCGCCTTTTTTGTAGGTAAGTTTTGTTCCTTGGCGAAACATTTCCACCAAGGCTGCGGTTTGCGCTTTGCTCGCCAGCACGGCCTTAATTATAATTTACAAGCCCTGATTACGGAACGTGAATACATCCATCGGTGTGCTATTTATCACACGACCCCTGTTACCAAAATTACTGACAACAGCCATTATTCGGCGCATTATATGAATGCCAGGAAGGAGGTAGGGGGTTATGGTGACGCCGCAATACGTTACTTCGCAGCTCAAGCGGATTGGGGTGACGGTCAAGTATTGGGGTGCCGCCGAGGTCCGTGAACTCCAGCATGTACTTGTGCCTGATGAACAAATCGTCTGCTTAATTAACGGTAGATACGAAAATGGCTTTGCGACACTTGTAGCGACCGATCGTCGGCTGCTACTCATCGATAAGAAGCCGCTGTACCTGACGATTGAGGATCTTCGCTACGACACCGTTGCGGAGGTTGATTTCAGTGCCCGGCTGCTCGATGCGTCGGTCTGTATTATGACATTCAATAAAACCTTGAGGTTTACTACTATCCGGCAAAAGCGGCTCAGGCAGCTTGCCAACTACGTACAGCAGCGCGTCATGGATTTGCGCCACCATCAGTTCGCTCATCAGTTCGAACGATCTCCCGCCCTCGAAGAGCAGGTGCAAATTTCCTGGGTACCACAGCCGGCTAGCAGCAATGTTAGTCAGGTAGGGGTAAACCGTTGGCGCGCTGCTCATCCATATGCGCGCTCCAGTCTCACGATGAAGCAGCATTTTCTCCCCAAGATTCGCCGAAACAGGTATTAATGTAGCACTAACAGGAGCCGGCGCTTAATAGATAGGCCGTTGCTACACTGTGTGCGATAGGCTAGCCGCTACTTAGTAACGTTGAATTTGAATTCGACGACATCATTGGGTTGCATGACGTAGTCTTTGCCTTCAGTGCGGATCTTGCCGGCTGCTCGGGCAGCTGCTTCGGAGCCGGCGACGATGAGGTCGTTATAGTCGATAATCTGCGCGGCGATAAAGCCTTTTTCAAAATCAGTATGAATGACACCAGCGGCCTGCGGTGCGGTCGAGCCTTTCTTGATTGTCCAGGCTCGCACTTCTTTCTCGCCGGCGGTGAGGTAGCTTTGCAGTCCAAGCGTGTCGTAAGCGGCGTGGATCAGCTGTATGAGCCCTGATTCTTGCTGGCCGTAGCTCGCCAGAAGCTCCTGGGCGTCATCGTCATCCAGGCCACGCAGTTCGCTTTCTAGCTTGGCGCTAACAAAGATGGCTTGGCTGGGGCTGACCAATTGAGTAAGTTCTTGCTTCTTCTGATCGTTGCTCAGGTCGTCATCGCCGACATTGAACAAATAAATGACCGGCTTGGCGGTCAGTAGCTGCAGGTCGGCAATGTGATCCATATCGATATCAGTGGCGCGGGACAGGGGAGTGCCGTTATCGAGGAGGGTTTTGACCTTGAGTAGTGTGTCGAGAATCGGCTTCAGCTTCGGATTGGCCCGCACTTCTTTTTCAAGCTTCGGCAGGCGCCTTTCGACGGTTTGCAGATCGGCGAGTACCAGCTCGGTATTGATGACATCAATGTCTTTTTTCGGGTCGTGCTGCTCGTCTACGTGAACTACGTTGCTGTCATCAAAGGCTCGGACTACCTGACAGATAGCATTGGTGGTGCGGATGTGGCTCAGGAACTGGTTGCCCAAGCCCTCTCCCTGGCTGGCGCCGGCGACCAGTCCGGCGATATCAACGAACGTAACCGTAGCAGGCAAGATTTTATTGCTGCCGTATAGTTTGGCGAGCTCCTGTAATCTCGGATCAGGAATCGGCACGATGCCAGTGTTCGGTTCAATCGTCGCAAATGGATAGTTGGCTGCCAAGATATTATTGTCGGTCAGAGCATTAAACAGGGTAGACTTACCGACATTCGGCAGCCCCACGATGCCAATTGCTAACATTTAAACCAACCTTTCTCTCATTTAACAGATGAGTTGCGAAAATTGAATTTTCATTATTATTTATAGTTTCGCCTTCGGGTGTCGCTAACAATGGAACACGTCCCCACACTCTGACTTCTTGTTTTGTAGCTACGATTTTAGTTACGACTTTCCTAATTATGGCTTTCTTCTCTGTAAAGCTCAAGTTTTCTACTCGTTTTATGATTCCGTCAAAATATTGTTCAAGTGTTACTGGTTTCTGATTGACCATTTCGTCCTCAAGTGCAGAGACTTCGGCTACTAACGCTTCACGCTTATCGTTGAGTTCGTACATCACATCTTTGTAGCGGCGTTCAGACATTACGCCCTGCCCGTAGGCTTTATCGTAACGGCGTTGTTCGTCATCTAGCTTCCTTAGCTTCGTATTAAGCATTTTAAGCTGGTTTTGAAGTGGTGAGGTAGCTTGTCTACGTTTTGCTCGCTCAACCACCAAATTAGGGTTCAAAAGCAGTTCTTTAATGTTACGCCATACTAGTTCGTCAAAGACGGGCACGTTTATACCAGCTTCGTGGCATTCACGGTCTAATGGGTATTTGCTCAGGCGGTCTGTGCAGCGATAATACATGCTGCCGTTGCTTACTGGATCGGCCAGTTCGGGCTTTACCGCAAGCACATTCAATTAAGCCAGCTACAAGATATTTATTTACGCTATTATTGCGAGTGTTTACACGTTTATTCTTCTCAAGTTGGACTTGGACTTTATGGAATAGGTCTGGGCTAACGATAGCCGGGACCTCAACATGAAACCATTCTTCCTTTGGTCGGCGTTTACGACTACCTTTAGTGATTTTGCGGTACTTTAGCTCTGGGTTACGAGGGTTCTTAGTAGGGACGCTCTCACTTTTATTGTAGTAATGGTCGCCCATATAGGTGGTATCACGCACCATTCGGTCTAATGTACCACCACTCCACTGGTCTCGTTTGCCTTTAGGTGGGGGGACGCCCATTTTGAACAGTTTACGCTTCACTTCGTGTTTTGATACACCTGCTGCGATCCATTCAAATACTTGCTTTACGACCTTAGCTTGCTGTTTGTTAATTTCAAAGTAACCGTCCCTTGCGTCAGGACCCGACTTAATGCGAGGGAAGTAGTCGTCCGTACTTAGGCTGATAGCCGAGTAACTTCTTATTTTCACGCACTTTACGAACCTTACCGATACGCATACGTTCGGTTATCTTCACACGCTCGTATTCGTGGAAAATACCCATAACGCTACCCATAAGCACTTCTTCGGTAGTTTGCCCGTTAATGTCGTGAAGGCTTATGCACTCAATCCCGCACTCACGAAGTTCTTCCAGGATAATCTCTTGGTGTACGAACTTACGAGATAATCTACCTCTGTCATAGACGTACAAGACTTCAAATTTAGCTTCACGAGCATCTGCTCTCATTCGGTCTAGGTCGGGTCGTTCAATAATCGCACCGCTCCAACCCTCGTCCTTGTATACGCAGTCAGCCAGTAGTATATTGCCGTCCTTATGCATTCTTTCAAGTATTTCCATTTTTTGGTTTTCAATTGTTTGTTCTTCTTCCTGATGTGCCGTACTGACACGCATGTAAATTGCTGCCTTTTTCATTGCTTTCTCCTTGTGGAGTAGGTAGCTATAAATTTCTGCAAAGCGGTTTCACTAATACGGTAACCTCGGCCAAGTTTTACGGCTTCTAGCTTTCCGCTTTTAATGTAAGTGAGTACGCTTTGCCAGTGGATTTGCAGTATGCCTGCAACTTCCTGTACTGTATGAAATTTATAGCTAACCATGTTATCTCCATTATTAGTTAATTGTAAGTAAATGTCAATGTTAATCCGTTATATTGTTCCATTTATCTCCTTTTCTATTTGCTCAAATATTTCGTCGAACACTGCGTCTAAGATGTTGAATTCGTCCTCTACGACCACGTATTCAAATGTTGGTTCTTCTGGCGGCCTAGTTTGTTCCTTTCTTTTCATGGCATATCTTCTAAGTCTTAGCTATCTCTTAAACAGAAATCCTATAGGTTAGTTAGCTATCTCATAGTGTTGGTAATCCTATAGGTTAGTTACCTATATAGAATTAGTTATCTAATAGCTGTAGTAATCAAATAGGTATACTTATGTGAGATTTAGTTAGACTTACCCTCCATTTCATCTATGGCTTTGCCTAGCTCCGCTTCAATATCCATGCCCTCAATATCTTCAAAGACCTCTGGAGCGTCGTTGTACTCATCTACTGCTTTCAAGGCTAGTTCTTGTAAGTACAACCAGAGCTCGCATGATTTTTCGTAATCGTAGTTGGACTTCCACTCCTTGTCGGCGTTAAGTATTGCTGGCTTGTAGACCAAGAGCTTGCCCTCGTCTTTTTTGGACGGCACCACACGGATACCGTTCACATAGAACCCAAGAGTTGGGAAGTGAAGTTTAACGAAGTATGTACCGCTATTACTTTTACTAACCTCTGGGAAGTTATGGCTAAAATCTATTTGCATGGCGGTACTCCATTTATCTGGTGCCAGAGTTCATGCAGTAGTCCGTCCCAGTCTTCCTTGTTCTGAGTATGACCGCAGTACACCTCGTCAAGTTGTGCTTCTTTCAGCTCAACATTCAAGGTCTTACGGCGACGCTGGTCTATACCGAACTTCTGGCGTAACCAATCGGGTTTACGCTTGCCAGCTTGCTCGAAAAGCCACTTGGCTTTGTTTAGCTGCCGACGTGTTATTGTTATTTCGATTTTAGACGAAACTTTACGCTGTAAAGTCGTGTCATGAATCGGTGTTTGGTGGCCGAGAGCACTATTTATGTGTCCAGTACCATTTTGTTTATTTTGGTTGCGACTTTCTTTCTTAAAGTCTTTCATTGTTATTGTCCTTAGGTTTATGGAGCACCGACGAGTTCGCTATAAGTCGGTGGATTCCTGCGAACCTACATCGAGGATATTTCAAACATAAGCAATAATTACTGGTATCGTTTTAAGTCGAACCAAAGTCGTTTATTTACTGAATTTTTCGTTCTTTTTCGTTTTGATCCAATTCATCAAGCCAGCGTTTTGTTTCTGGGTTTTGTGATAGAAGTGTTCTCATTTCTTCGCTCAAAGGTTCCGCAGGTTCATCAGAAATTCCTTCATTTAGTATGTTAGTTGTTTCTGCACCTAGTTCTTTAAGTTTCTTTTCCAGCTCATTTGTATCAATACGTTCTTTTTCTGCTGTCATATAGCTTACTACTGGACGGAATTTCACACCGTCTTTGTTAGCGATAGGAAAGAACAGCTCTTTCAGCGTTCCCGTGATTCCCATATCGCTTAATACGCTACTGAGGTTACGGTTTAATTGACCCAGCTCTGGTTTGAATAATTCGTAGGGGTGCTTTAATGCTTGCTCCATGAGCTTGCGTGGTGCTGAACCACTCTGGGTCTTTTTGAGCACCAGCACATCGTTAATAACGATACTGCCATTTACCTCATATTTCAGTTTGTAGTCCAAAATATAGTGGTGGCCTCTGCTCTTCTTCTTTGGTCGTCTAGAATTCCACTCACTGTGCCGTTTCGCAAATGTTACGAATGCCTCATCTGCTTGCTCAATAATCTTCTTCTGCTCAGGTGTAAATTTCGGGGCTTCTATACCTGCAATAATCGCCAGGCGATTTGCTTGGGCTAGATGAGCAAAATCCTCTGTACTTTTGTGTTCTCGAATATACGCATAAATGTCTTGGTCGCTACTTTCAATGGTATTGAATAATGTCCAAGTTGCTTTCGTTTTTGGTTCTTCATTGAGTTTTACGAGCATTTTATTTTGCGTGTAGAGTTTTTCAAGTTCGTGCACTATCAGCACATAAGGACGGTTTAAGAGCATAATGACCTCGTGATACTCAGAATAAGGATCATCGTAGTTATAGGCTTGATTGAGTCGTGAGACAGCCCCAAGAAGCTCAGTAGCACGATGATGCAGCTCTCTAGCTACTGCATAGTCGTTATCGTTGATAGAATCTTTGGCTATTACTTGTCCCATACGGTTGATAAGTATTATAGGTTATAAGAGTTAATGAGTGTTAGAGCGGTTGGCAGTGATCCACGAAACCTCGATTTGAGATAATTAGAATAGACACTAATATAAAAACGGGAGGAGTTAATATGGCAATCAGGAACGCTGTGGGACGACCACCAAAATTCACTATGAGAACAGTAGACAAGTTAACGTTTTATATTGAACGTAACTATAACGTTAGTGATAGCTGTAAATTTGTTAGGATTTCAAGGTCTACTTTCTACAAGTACCTCAAGACTGAACCGCTATTTGCAAATACCATAGCCACCGCAAAGGATAACGCTAACAAGGTCAGTTTTAATTTTCGTACATATCCCTAGCTCAACTGTTTGCGTCGTATATGAATCTAAGAGTGTTGTGTCTGTAAATGGCGTTAAGGGGTAAAAATCTGGAAAAAACCATATCCGACGATACCCTTGATAATAATTAGCGTTTAGGTGAACGGGCTTTTAATACTCTCTGGAACGCACGGAGAGGGGTCTAGGACGAGTTCTTTGACCGAAGTTGGCCATAGTATAATCTTTGTATGCTTGAAGATAAACATAAGGGTATGTTAGTTGGCTTAGCCATTGGCGACACGCTTGGAATGCCCTTGGAATTCAAGCAACGAGGTAGTTTTAAGCCAGTTGAAACACTTGAGGCAGGAGGCCCATTCAATTTACCCCTTGGCTATTGGACAGATGACACTTCAATGGCTCTCTGTCTTGCAGACAGCATATTGGACCAGCAGGGATATGATTCGTATGACGTTATGGAACGATACGCAAAATGGCAATACGAGGGTTATAGAAGTTCCACGGGTGTATGTTTTGATATTGGTACACAAGTTTCTGCGGCTATAGGCCGTTACAAACAGCAGCCTTTAGTTCCAGTTTCTGCACAGCGTACAACTTCTGCTGGAAATGGGTGTATTATGCGACTTGCCCCTGTCGTGATGGCCTCGTTGGCAGCTGGGAACAATCTAGAAGCAACTATGCAACTAGCTGCTGTAAGTGGGAGAGAAACCCACTTTTCAGAGTTAGCCGAAGAAGCGACTGCCATATTTGGTGGATTGCTTTATAAGGCTGTCAGTGTTGGCAACAAAAATGAAATCATTCAACCTTATGAGCAGGGTAATGGTAATACCCAGCTACTACCAATCATTCAACATGCGAGAGAAAGGTCTATTGAGGAATTAAAGCCAACTGGTTACGTGGTTGATACTCTTGAGGTAGCTGTCTGGGCATTTATGACAACTGATAATTTCGAAGACGGTGCCTTGAGAGCAGTAAATATGGGGGGTGATTCCGATACTATTGGAGCCGTCTATGGTCAGCTTGCAGGTGCATACTATGGCCTAGAGGCAATTCCTTTAGATTGGCGAAATAATTTATTCCAATATGACGAACTATTGAGAATGGGTATGCGTCTTAGTAAAGTGAAGGATTTTAAGATAAAAAGAACACGCTTTGACGAGGACAATCCGAAAAGCGACCACCATAATTAAGTAGTTGAATATGCTTATTGCAAAATTAGCAATAATGTGCTAGTATATTATTTGTTAAGTCAAGATAAAAAATGAGCGAACAGCTACAGCCTAACCCAAACATATTACCGCCGACGGGAACACCGGAATTATCTTTAGTTAGTCGTGAGACTTGGCAAACAGATATTGTAAAGCGACATAATCTCGGCCGTACATCTTTATCAAATCTAGTAGAGCCCTTAAATATTCGTGATGTTGAGGATTTTGATTTGAGCTACAGGGCTTTAACAAATGCAATCGACACAGACGGTGAAACCGATGCATCTGTCGCCTCACTCTCGCAACGCATAGAAGCTATTAAGTGGCCCGCAAGTGAAAAAGTAAAAACAGAAGGAAATCCGTTCCTCTCTACGAGTGATTCACCTCCGCTGGTTGACCGTAGACCTCTAGTCATGCAAGACCCTGAGATAACAAAATATCTTGGAAAACGTGATATAAGCGACTCGCATAAATTACTAACTGAGGCATGGCCGGACTTTACCAAGACGTTTAGTGAAGGAGTGCAACACGGTATTGATTTGGGCTACATACCCAGTTCCGTTGCTAGCCGTGTAGAAAGTGCACTCACTCAAACCAAAGTACGCATGGCTGACGCTGCAATTCTTGATAATGCAGCTGGAGTGTACAGTAATGCCAACGACGAAGTTTGGGTACGGCATGATTTAGAGGAGCTTGGCGATTCAACGCAGAACTTGTTAGTTCACGAACTGACCCATAAGCTATCCGGTGGAACATTCACTGGTGAAGACACAGAAAGCCCACCTTCTTACCGTCCACGAACAGGCTTTAGTACAGAACTGCGTAATAAAGAAACACGCCTCCGCACAGGTCTTAATGAGGCTGTTACTCAACATGTAACGATGGGTATTGTTACAGGAGATTTCGAAACTTTTAATCCAGACCAGCGTGAGGACGGAGACCGTGGCTATTACGAATATCGTAAAGTAGTAGGTACTTTCATAGATCGTTCACACGGGTTGGTTGACGTCAAGACATTAGTTAATGCCTTCTATGAAGACACAGGACCGCAGGGCAGCACAGAAGCACGCAGGAAGCTAATTGGCGAGGTGAAAACAGCCTATGGAAGTGGAGCACTCAATAAGCTAGAGAAATTATGCAAGCTAACTGAAATAGTTGACGACAAGCGTTTTGATGAAATTATTTTAAGTCGCATACATGCTCCTGAAATTGACGAACAGGGTAATGTAGTGAAGTCAGGTTGGATAGATACAGAAAATTTGCCAACGTTTTTTGATTTATATAAAAAATAAGTGTTGTCTTGCTTGTTTTTCATTAGTTGGTGGTAAAATTACGTTATGGAATTCAACTTTTTATACCGAGACACGAACTTACCAGAAAACTTTATAGAGAAATATCAGCCAAACACCGACATAGTGGAGCAGGGCTTTACGGACGCTTCAAAATTTCGTGGTGGTCCAAGCGGTAACATACGTTATTTAATTTTATCCAACCAAGGCAAGGATCTGACTGCTGTTGACGAGAACGCAAAGCAGTGGGGCTTAGTTGTATTCAATAACAGTACAAGGTTCACAGTGTTAGACGTCTACACTCGAGATGGTGTTACTCAAGTGTTTTTAACCACTGACGCTGATATGCTTAAATCTAATAATCTAGTTGACCAAGCAATTACCGCTGCCCATAAAGATTTAGACGAGTTAGCCGGTTCACCTGCTGCCGAAGCTCTTACTACAGATGTCTGGAAGCAGAGAGTAGAGCACCCACTGGGCTTTAATGACCAAGGCGAACCATTTCTTAAAAACCAATAACTTACAACTTACTTAATTTCTAGTCAGCTCTTTGATAGCGTTTGCTACGTATTTGTCTGAATAGCCCCGACCACCTCTGTCCGTCGGTGGCATAGTCAGTTTAAGCTCAAAAGGTTGTTGGGTTACGAGATATGTGTACCGATTGATAGACTCATAAGGTGATATTGTAACAGAGGTCAAGGTTTTCGACGACTGGTAATACGCTTCCATCCCGAATTTCCCGCGAAGCCGACAAGCACCAATCCGGCGAGCGGCAGCACCCATTCACCGAACCTTGTATAAAGCGTCTTATTGTTTCTCGGCAGGAACGAGAAGTCGATAAGGGCGGTCTTATTGTTAAAGCCAAGGTAAATTGCATACCTGACTATAGTGAGCGAAACCCCTGTTGACTTATAATACATATTATGCTACAATCTAGACAGTTAAGCAAAAATAAAAAGTTATAATTCTAATTATGGAAACACCTAACCCTAACAACTTTGAACGAGAGCCAGATGTCTATAAAATGACTCCTGAAGAAATCCAGCACAATTTTGCTGGCGACAAAGAAGTCCTTGGCTTGTCTGGTCAGCAAGAAGTCGTTGATGATTTGGAAGCAATGGAAGCCGAGCCAGATTATATCGAAAAGCTCACCATGACTCCGCTACCTTTGGATAAAATGAGTGAACTCCTTCGGCAAGTTGCGGGTCAATATGCAGAAGATGACGGTAGCCGTCAGGCATTATTTAACAAAGCTTTCGTAGGTAGTATGCAGATGACACTACACAAGCTCATGGAATCAGCTAAGCCTGGCGATAATATTACTTTTGATGACTTATCTTGGGCGGCCGAGACAGCTACTGAACATACAAAAAAATCAATCCAGATTCGATTCTTAACGATCCATCGTTTGTTGAGGAGACAAATGCAATTGCGGGTATAACGGAGAGATTCGCAAGCTTTTTCGACCAGCAACCAGACTTAGAATACATTGGTGATGATATTGACGCCTATACAGTGCATTCAGATGTCCACAGTTATCAAAAGGATCGTATCAAAGCTAATCCGAACAAAGATACATTTGGCGAAGAACATGGCGCTAATGGTCGCTGGATACCCGAGAAACGTGGCGATATGACGATATGGGTAACAAAAGAACAGAAACAACAGGAAGCGAAAGAAGCTCACGAAACAGAAGCACGTACTGCTGTAGAGGAAGCATATGGAGTAGATGTACAAGAGAATCCGACAGGGGATGCTCATAATATTCCAGAACAGGGTAATCCTGACCCTCAGGCAGAAATGCTTGCAAAGGTGCCTGATGATAGGCGTGAACGTATACTTTTTGCAAAGGAAAACTTTACAGGTAAGTTTGATTTAGAAAAAACACCCATACTTGCAGCCTTTTTAACAAAAGAGCTTGCTGGCGTAGCATCACGTGTTCCCGAGGGTAGCAGATACCCCGATACTGTTGCCGCAGTCGTTGGGAATGGCGGTGATGCCTGGCATTATTTACGAGCGGTCTTATCGCATCAAACGGGCAAAAATCTACAGCCGAATGATTTTAGTAGATTACCGTTTTCAGAGGTTGCAAAGACTATTGGCATAGACGTAAAGCAAGTAGTTCCAGATTACGAGCAGCGATTTAGTCCAAGATAGTGCTAAAATACAAGAGAGAAAGGACTAAAATATGCAGATAAATAACAAGGACGAAGCTTTACAAAAAGCAGAAGCTTTATTACGAAAAACCGATCCCAACTATTCAGGCACGTTTGGTATTAAGGAGGCTGATGGTGTCGGCTATCTAGTATGGCAGGAAGTTAGAGGTGGCGGATCATTAGTTGTTGGCAATGATGGTGGTGTGTTGTTCTCAAATATGACTGGCATTGTGTCGCCTGAAGACCTCATACAAGCTTACAAAGACGGTAAAAGGTCAGATTAAGGTAGATTTGGCGGCAGAGATTCAGGCATTACTGAAGAACAGGTGAGGAAATTTGTCCAAATCAAGTTTAATGAGGCGGACAGTTCTGACAGAATCGAAGACCGTGGTTTTGCTTTTTACATCGATACGCAAACCAGGGAATATCTAGATACAAAAGATGACTCAAAAATGACAATCGGCAATGGACCAATCATTATATTAAAAAGTACGGGTCAAGTATTCTCATTTTCATCTAACCCACTTCACATGTTTGGTAAGTCTGAAAGTAGAGTCGGGGTTAATACGGCAAAGACTGTTGAGGAATTTCAAACAGCACTTAATGACCTAAAAGACATGAACGACCATGCAGCACTGCATCCAGAAACGCTAGGTAATCATCTATGAGCACTGATAAATACACGAGAATAGATAAATCCCGTGCTTGTTTAATTCTTGGTGCGCTTGGTGATGCACTAGGTGCACCGGTCGAGTTCATGAAGTATGACCAAATCGTAGCTAAGTATGGCGATACACCTAATAGGATTAAGGGTATTCAGATGCTTGATGATGCTTACGGCAAAAAAGGCGTAGTCACAGATGACACTCAAATGTCATTATTTGCAGCCGATGGTCTAATCAGTGCGTTTAAGCGTGGGGCAGAAAGAGGCATTCTTGCTGGTTACTGGAATTACACGGCCCTGAGCTATATAAAGTGGCTTGAAACTCAAGGTCAAAACAATCCAAACTATTTTGACCTTACTTGGGGTAGTCAAGAGTTGTTTGATCTAGTGGAGGCACAGGGTCAGCGTGGACCTGGCAACACATGTGTTAGCTCATTAAAAGTGATGCCAAAACCTGCGGAACCTGCACAGAATGATAGTAAGGGTTGTGGGACGGTTATGCGGGTTGCTCCAATCGGAATCTTCTTCGGCAACTTAATCAAGGACACCAGTAAGGAGGAGTTGCAGAAAGTTTATGATGAGGGAGTTCATGACGCAGCAATCACGCATGGTCATGAAACTGCACAACATGCGAGCGGCTTACTTGCTGTAATAGTTGCTCTTGTGCTACATGGAGAAGCTTTTGAAAATGCAATACGTGCTGCATTAGACAGCTTTGGCACACAAGATGTGTCCGAGCTTTGTGAAAAGGCTGTCCAACTAGCCAACGAATCTCCGAGTGTCGAGAATCTCCAAGAACTTGGTCAAGGCTGGGTAGCTGAGGAGGCGTTAGCTATTGCGATTTATTGTAGTTTACTTGGCTCTAAGAAGATATTATCTGTTGAAGATTCTTTAAGACTAGCAGTGAATCATGATGGAGATAGCGACAGCACTGGTGCTATCACTGGTAATTTGCTTGGCATAGAACTCGGTACAAAAGAAATACCACAAAGTCTTCTTGGTGCTAATACAGAAGTTAGCTCACTAGTTGAGCTATTGAGAAAGTACGGCGAAGACTTAATTGAGGTTGCGGATTACAAACAAAGTTAGTTAACCGACTAAGTGATTTTGTCAGCAATAAAGTCATATGCTTGAGATAGTGTTTTGATGAATTCTGTTTTATCGTTTTCAGTCATATTTTCTAATTCATTGGCTGTATATTCATAACGTTTACCACTGGTCTTGCCGCCTGGCTTCATATTGGATTCTAGGCTTACGTGTATCAGGTCGGGTGTCGTTTCGTTGTCATCTAGCAGGGTTACAATATCTCGTTGATTCAAATCATCTGATTTATCTATCAGTTTCTTCGTTTTTGCAACATCCGATTTGAAGTCGAGAGTAATTATTGTGAATGAATCTGGCTCTACTTCTTTCGGTGA
The DNA here is from genome assembly GCA_964483035.1 of uncultured Candidatus Saccharibacteria bacterium. Classification (GTDB taxonomy): domain Bacteria; phylum Patescibacteriota; class Saccharimonadia; order Saccharimonadales; family CAYZZS01; genus CAYZZS01. The sequence continues at coordinate 37,929 of CAYZZS010000003.1, read as the reverse complement.
CCATGCCAAGCGTGCTCTTAGTTTACCTGCAGTAGCATTATTCGAGGTGACATACACATCTGCAAACAATTCAATATCATCATAGATAACAAAACCTGCACGATCCGTGTAACCATGTTCTGGTGCAGAATCTTCTTGGTTCCATGTATGGGTACGTCCAGATAGTTGCTCAGAAAGCTTGATAATTTGCAAAGCGGTTGATTTGAGTGTGTTAGTAAATTCCATGTCTATTATCATAACAGTATGGTTCGATGATAGTCCGCAAAAAGACTTGCGTTAGTATAGTCACTGGCAAAAGCTCTCAAAATATAGTGGTAAGCATGGTGGGTAAGTGAATTACCAACGTTTACCAACAGTTTCTTTTAATTCTCTAATCTGTTGAGGGGTGTAACCCCTAGTTCTTTTGTCTAATGGTGGCATCGAGAAGTTTGTGATTACCGCTACCTGCTTCAACAATATATGGACGTTGGAATCCCTCAGTTTCAATACGTGCATATTCGTCGTAGCTTAAAATATTGCTCATTTGCATAAATTATAGCTTGGAAGTGCATAAAGCGTTATATTCTATGTGTAATGCAATCCGTAACAGAAATACTAAAAACCCTTGCCAACAGTGCTGTACAGGCTGGTTTAATTGCGGCCTTAATCGGCGGAATAAGTGCTTTTTATATGCTCATTCGTGCCACGAAGCGTACCAAACAGACAAAAGCAACCAAGCTAGACGCTCTATACCTGAGTTATTCTTCCCCCGGCTTTAGCAGATTCTCCATGCTTAATTCACCCGATACTCTTGGCATGGGAGTTTATGCAGCACTGGCTTTAGAGCAGGTGGGAGCCATAGGAGATATAAAGCCTCATGTAGAAGTCAATTTGAAGCTTTACCCTGAATGGCCAGGAACATACTTATCTGCGGCAAGGTATTGTGCTTTGGTCGGTGATAAACAAAAGGCTAGAGATTATTTATCGGTAGCGAATACACTGGCAGATAGCCAAAAATTGACTACAGATATACCGCAATTAGAAAAATCAGTTGTTGAAGCTCTTGTTACATCAGAAGTTCAGCCACTACAAAACACTACTTCGCTTGAGACTATGTTTGAGGAATTACGAAAAAAGCCCCACCTACTTGTACTTGCTCGTTCGGTGTGGCTGCTTTTGCTTGGCCTAGGATTGCTTTTTATTGGTGTACTACTTCACATGGCAAGAAGTTTTATCTCGTAGATAATTCCTCTATGGCTTTGGCCACAAGTTCATCTGAGTAGCCCCGTCCGCCTCTATCAGTTAGGGGCATAGTCAGTTTTAGTTCGAAAGGTTGTTGGGTTACGAGATATGTGTACCAATGGATAAGCTCATATCTGACCATTGTAATTTACAGGGGTGAAATAAGCAATTCGCACACTCCTGAAAGGAGTGACTACCGGTACTTTTATTGAATAGGGCATGGCTTAAGGTCCTTGTGCTTTGGCGTGGATGGGTGATGCACTAGAATGAGTGCAAAATAGGGAGTTTGTATGAGCTTTGAGGCTGGTGAGAGGATAACGATACCAAGTCCGATTGACGTGCATACGCACTTACGAGAACGGCGGGCGTCGGTTTCATTGGATGTAAGACTCAAGTATCGCTGACACGGCGCTGCTTTGCAGGTTGTACGCGGTAGCCGCTGGTGGCTGCGGCGAGCCTTCTTGCACCCTTGGAGTTATGAGTTGCCGAGCATTTGCCCGTCCGAAGTGTTGCGGTCGTCGGTGTAATCGGATAGATTTTCGTTCGCTAGCGTTTTGCTTGACTCACCAGCTCGCTCGTACAGGCCAATCAGTTCGGCGGAATCCAGCACCTGGCCTTCCATAGCTGTATCGACCTCTTGGCGGTTGGCGCCTTCCGGGAGGTTCAGCATGGATTTTAAAGCGAACAATTTAAAAAAGTAGCGATGCGTACCGGAGGGAGGGCAAGGGCCGGCGTAGCCGAGCTTTCCGGTGTCATTCGTGCCGTTTGTGCCGGTTTCCGGCGCGTCTTCTTTGAGTATCTGCAGTGTAGCCGGTGACATATCGTATAGCAGCCAATGGGTGAATAGTCCTGCCGGGGCGTCCGGGTCATCAACGAGCAGCAACAGACTTTTTGCATCCGTCGGTGTTTCGGAAAAGGTCAGGGGCGGGTTGATATTGGCTCCGTCACAGGTATATTCGGCCGGAATACGCTCGTTGTGTAAAAACGCGGTGCTGGTGATGGTCATAAGCCCCTCCTGTGATTACTGCTGGATAGTGTAGCGCATGGTCGATACAGTAACTGTAATAATAATTACATTATATGCAGTAAATATCAGGATCGATTAGTTCATTCGGACTGTTCTTTCGGCACCTTGGCACCCTTCTTGCGGGCTTTTGACAGGCCGATAGCGACCGCTTGTTTAGGGTTTGTAACCTTGTTTTGGCTTTTGCCACCGCTTTTTAGCGTGCCTTCCTTGAGCTCGTGCATAGCTTTGTGCACTTCTTTCTGGGCTTGTTTGCCGTACTTTGCCATAATCACCTCCTCATGCTGATAATACAGGGGTGGCATGGGTTGTTCAGCGAGCTTTTTAGCAAAATTACTCCACCGTGCTCGGAGAGCTTATAAGCAGGTGGAATATTGACAAAATATACTAATTATGCTAATATGTATGTTGTACCTTGGAAATTTGGTGGTTTATCAGCGATGACTTATGGACTGTAATCTGGTTGCTTCGTCCGTAATGAGCCGATAGCAAACCCACGATGAGCCTTGTATCTGTTAAATCAGCTATTTGATGGCCTTTCGTGCGGTTTGAAGCAACCCTTGCGGATAGGCCATTTTTATTTCTAGCGTACGCACATTGACATGTCAGATGAATGGAGGTGAGTACCTGTTGCGGTAGGTGCGGCTAAGATTTGGCCTCAGCTGCCGCAACAGCGGAAAACCAACACCCCCGACTCCAGAATAGGAGACTTTCCATGAAGAAACTCAGCACAAAGCTGGCGGTTGCGCTAGCAGCCCTGACCCTAGCGGTCGTCAGCGTCATTGGCGTTGATGCCAAGCGCGCTGATGCGCACATCGAGACCGGGCACGCCGAGGATTGCGAGGGCATCAGCCTCTCGTTGGACTGGTTCCCGGAAGGAGAGAGCATCATCACCATTACCGGAGCAGTTTCGGTAGAGAAGGTGCTCGAAGGTCCGGCGGGAACCGTCACGGCAACCTGGGAGGAGCTCGGCTACGACGAGAGCACTCCGGGTGCCGGCTGGCATTACACGGCAACGTGGGATGTCCATGGCGGCGGCCAGGCAGGTCCGTACACCTTCATCGCGAAGGGCTGTGCGCCTGCTATCGAGCCGGTACTTACTGTACCCCAGCTTGCAGCAGCAGCGCCCGAATGCGGATTCGACCATTTTCCAGTCAGCGTGACTGGTGAAGGCGGCGATACTCCTCGTGAGTACACCGTTGCCGACGGTCGTGGCTTCAGCGATACGCGGATGATCAATCCGGGCGAGACGGTCAGCTACGAGCTGCCAATCGCACCGGGTGAGACTGTGGAGGTCAGCATCGACCTGGGCGGCAAGGGCGGCAACGTCATTGTCACTGCACCCTCCGAGGAAGAGTGCGTCCCGGTTGAGTTGACTCCTCCGCAGATCACCAAGCGGACTGATGAGCAGCCCAAGGAGTCCCAGCAGCCGACGCCCGTTACCTCAGACGAGGTGCCAGTGCTGGCTTACACGGGTCGCGAGCATGCCTTCATGGTGGCTATCGCAGTAGGCCTGTTTGGTATGGGTACCTTCTTTTGTAAGGTGCTGCAGCCAGCGGTGGTTCGCAGGGAGCAAGCTCGCAAGAGCTGACAGATGGACCGGAGGGGACCCGCTGCTGGCCTATGCCAACGCTTCGCTTGCAGCGACCCCTCCGCCCATCAATCCATTCTCTGACATGTCATACAACCCATCCCGTGCATACTAGGTATAAGCCGGCATCTGGTTGCCGATTTATACGTAGGATGCAAAAACTGAAATTGCTTATGCCGAGTGGTGCTGTATAATTGCAGTCAAAGCATAAGTAGGTTAATCATTGCTAACGATATGCCGGGTGTATTGAAAAACACAAAAGTCGTACTGGCCGTCTTGATAATTGTTATGGTGGCCGTTTCAGGCTGGGTCGGATACCGACAATACCAAGCAGGTGCAGACGAGCGGCGGTATCGAGCAGCGATAGAGGCAATAAAGATAGAAAACGGCAGAAAACTTCAGGATATTGAAGCTGAGATAAAGTCCGGTAACTTAACGAAGGAAGAGGAGTACGACAGGTATGTCAAAGCAGCGCTTTTTGCGGCTGATCATGGGCGACCGGAGTCCAAGGAGTATGCACAGAAGGCGTTGGATCTGAAATCCGAACTTTACGGTGATAGAGCGATCATCGCCGATACGACCCATGGCCTGCTCGTGTCCATAGTGGAGGGGAATTACGATGCATCGGCTAACTGATTTCAGTCATCAGGCTGCTGTTAGGACGCTGCTGATTTTAGTCATACTGCTTGCATCTATTGTACTTACGGGTACGTCGACAAATGCCTATCCTACTTCTAGTGCAGGGAGTGCATATAGGCTGGAGGCAGCGGTAGCCCCCCCGGAACTTACGCCTCAGGGGAGCACGACCATCATGAGCTTTACCTCTTATATAAACAAGAGTGAGTCAAACATACCATGGCATGGATTAAGTAATGTATTTTTGAAGCGTCAATTCTGGATTGAGAATGGTTCCGGGGTAATGCAGAATAGCAGTACATTTTTTAGCGACCCCATATCGCCTACGCCAAGCAATGGTGACGCGGCTTATCCATTCTATTGGTGGACAATTGGCGGACCTGAAAAGCCTGGCAATGCCCGCTGTATTACCCCTGGACAAGGGGGTTTACCCGGATGCCCTAATGATCAAAGCTCAGTCACGGATCAATTTCGGGTTCCGACTGCAGAACTGAGAAATGGCTATCGTGTTTGTACGCTGCTGATAGTTGCGCCACACTTCGGTGGGCTGGGTGGAGGCACACCTCCGATGGCGATATCGGCTAACGGAGCTGACGACGCTAGCGGATATGAGGACATGTTCGGGAGTCCTCCGTATTCTGGTAGCTATAGCTTAAGGCCATCGCCACCGGCGCATGTACGTTCGGAGCATTCGGCGAGCTATGATGTGTCTGCCATTGCCTGCACACCCGTAACTGCAATGCCTCCGTCAGGCACGTTTCAAATAACACCCACCATGCAGCCGCCGCAACTAAACGACGATGAAGCGCCGACGACCGCGACATTCAGCAGCAGCGCTTCGGTGAGCGTCACCCCATCGTCGCAGACGGTAAACGGCGTGACCTTCACGCGATCATACTACATTAGACGGGGCGGGTCAGTCATTCCTATTCCGGGCAATCCGAGTCCAGAGGTACTGAATGTCAATTCATCTTCTAGTATTGCCTATAATGACGTGCGTAATAATATTGCGGCACTTGTCCAGACAGGCGACCAGGTTTGTGCAAGTCTGACCGTAGCGCCGGGCGAGGGCGAGGTAAACTCGGACGGCAGCATCAAGCCGGGACCGAATCCGGCGGTAACTGATGAGAAGTGTCAGCGGATCTACAATAAGCCGTATTTTCGGGTGTACGGTGGGGATGTAATAGCGGGCAGCGGATTTGGGGAAAGTTGCGACCCGACGGCAAACCCAGGACATCCGGCGCGGATTATCGGATTCGGCGAGAAGGACGGACGCGGCTCAGCAGCGCAGTTGGCAGCGCAGGCGATAGGGAAGATTAGCGGTTTTTCAACTGCCACTCTGGTCGGCAGGGTGCCGAAGGGGTTGAGTTTTTCGAATACCGCAGGTGATGCGACATACGGTGGTGCGTTTAGCGACAGCGGAGTTTGCGCACATAATTATTTTTCAGACCGTTCAGGCTATACTCAAGCTGGTCCCACGATTGGTGCACAATATCAAAACATTGCTCCTGGCAGTACCATTCGTCTTTATCGGGACGGTGATGTAACAATAAATCAGGACATAACTTACAATCTTAATGGCTGGACGCCGAGTAGCATGCCGTCGTTTTATCTGGTTGTAAGGGGGGATATTTATATATCGCGGAATGTCGAACGTCTTGATGGTGTGTTTATAGCGCAGCCAAAAGAGGATGGGACGGGCGGCGTTATCTATACATGCACAATGCCGGGTAACTCGGGCCTGCCTAGTAGCTCTAATGATTGGGAGAGTTGCGAGGAGAAGCGACTCACCGTCAACGGGTCGCTTATCGCGCAAAAGATCAAGCTATACCGAACGCGTGGATCTATGCGTGAAAGTAGTGCTGCAGATGGTCGTGGATCGGGTAATCCAGCTGAACTGTTTATCTATTCGCCAGAAATCTGGATGGCTTCGCCGAATGCGGGTGGGCTAAATGTGGGGAACTATGACTCGATTACGAGCCTGCCGCCGGTACTATAAATGTGTGGAAAATTTTAACAAATATGATTGCTAATAGTAACAACGCTTATGCTATAATCGGGCTAACATGAGTATATTGAGTGGGGTATCAGAATTCTTCGGGCTTGATATTGGCACAACAGCGGTGCGGTTGGTGCAGCTCAAGGGCAATGGCCGGATCAAATCACTGGTCAAATATGCCTACGCACCGGTTGACAGCAAAACCGCAGTCAGTGACGCCAAGTCCGACCAGCAGAAGCTAGCGCAAACTATTCGGGATTTGGTTACCGAGTCTAAGGTGCTGACCCGCAATGTCGCAGTTGGTATTCCGTCACATAAGGTCTTTACGGCAGTTGTCGATATCGATCGACTGAGTCCGGCCGAACTAAACAAGACCATACGGTTCCAGGCCGATTCGCTTATTCCGACACCGGTTAACGAATCGAAGATCGACTGGGCTTATTTGGGGGATTCGCCGAAGGATCCAGCTAAGATTGAAGTATTGCTCTCCAGTGTAACGAATGAGTTTGTGGAGCAGCGGTTGGATCTACTAGAGTCTATCGGACTGAACGTCATTGCCTTTGAGCCGGACAACCTGGCGCTTGCCCGGGCTATCGTTCCGGCAGATGCTAAGACGCCTCAGATGGTGCTGGATATCGGTAGTTCAAACACCGACCTTGTCATTACTGTAAACGGCGCACCGCGACTCACTCGCTCGATGCCAACCGGAACAGAGGCCATCGTGCGGGCGGCGGCACAGAATCTTAATATTGATGAACCACAGGCGCGCCAATTCGTCTTCAAATTCGGTCTCAGTAAGGAAAAATTAGAAGGGCAGATTTACCAGTCTATCGTTGGAACGGTTGATTTGCTGGTTTCGGAAATTGATAAATCAATCAAGTTTTTCCAAGCTAGATACCCAAATATCCAGCTGGAGCGGATTATTGTGACGGGTGGCGCCTCGGCACTGCCGGAGTTCCCGCTGCACTTGGCTAACCGGTTCGGTATCAATGTCGAAATCGGCAACGCCTGGCGTAACGTATCGTTTCCCGCCAGCCGACAGAATGAACTACTTGCGGTGTCAAATCACTTCGGTGTTGCAGCCGGATTAGCGGAGAGAATGGAATGATACAGTTTAACTTACTGCCCGATGTAAAGCTTGAGTTTATCCGTGCGCAGCGGATTAAGCGGCTGGTCATACTAGTGGCCGTTATGGCCGGCAGTGCCGCGCTGGGTGGCTTCTTACTCCTGGTATTCCTGGTAAACGTGATTCAAAAGACGCATATCAATAATCTGTCAGACGATATCAAGACATACAGCAAGCAATTGCAGGAGAAGCCGGAAATCGACAAAGTTCTGACTGTGCAGAACCAGCTAAATAGCTTGCCAGCGCTCCACGATGAAAAAGCCGTGACTTCGCGACTGGCTGGCTTCATCCAGCAGCTGACACCGGCAGAGGCGAGCATTAATCGACTTAGCTTTAACTTTGCACATAACACCGGTCTGATCTCAGGAAGTGCCAACAGCTTAGAAACGGTTAATAAGTTTGCCGATACCCTAAAGTTTACAGAATTCAATACAGAGGATGGTCAGCAGACTGGCCGGGCGTTCTCGACTGTGGTTCTAACTAACTTTTCCCGTGACTCTGAGGATACGATGTATGAGCTGGCGTTTTCGTTCGATCCGGTAATTTTCGACAGTGCCAGCTCGGTGTCACTCACTGTGCCACAGATAATCAGTACGCGTTCGGAAACCGAGAAACCGGATCCACTATTCCAGAGTCTTAATACTGAAGGTACCAACCCTTAAGGAGATACTGACATGGCAAAGACATCTATGAAACGACTCCAGATCAATAAGGCGAACACTACGATGGTGGCGGTTGTTGCGATTGCTTCTTTCATTGTCGTATTTTCGCTGGTCGCATCTCGGGCTCTGCTGAGTCAGTGGTCATTTAACGGGCGTGTTATCAAAGAGAAGCAAGCGGCTGTAAATCAGCTTCAGAACAATCTAAAAGCAGTAGATAGCCTGCTGACTTCGTATAACGCCTTCGCAGGGGCATCGGAGAATCTGCTCGGTGGCAGCAGTGACGGTGCTGGAGATATGGATGGTGATAACGCGCGGCTGGTGCTTGATGCGCTGCCGAGCAAGTATGACTTTCCTGCGCTAGTAACTAGTCTTGAGAAGCTGCTGGAAGGGCATAAGATTAACAGTATTCACGGTGTGGATGACCAGGCAAACCAAGAGTCGGTCAGTATGGTGACACCGCTTCCGGTTGAGATGCCATTTACTATAAATGTCAGTGGATCATTTGAAAGCATACAAACACTTGTCAGTACACTCGAGCGCTCCATCCGTCCGGTTCAGGTTCAAAAGATCGATTTAAGTGCTGATAACCAGGATTTGCAAGCAATCATTGAAGCCAAGACGTTCTATCAGCCAGAGAAAAAGCTGGAGATTCGAACGAAGGAGGTGAGGTGAAACAAAAAGATATTGCACTAATCGTTGTTGTCGTATTCTTTAGTGCCATTATGTCGTTCTTGCTGACCAACTGGGTTATCGCGAAGCCAGATTCGCGCCGAGCTAAGGTCGAAGTCGTTGATCCGATTGTTGCTGAGTTCAAGTCACCTGATATTAAGTATTTTAACGCCAACTCTGTCAATCCAACGAAGCTGATTCAAATTCAGGACAACCAGAACGAGTCACCATTCGGCGGTAACTAAGGGGCGGTTGCCATGAATGTATTGTCCGCAGCCAGCCAAAAGCAGGTGGAAGAAGCACTGGTTGCTTCCGGTGCTATTACAGCTGAAGAGTTGGAGCAGATCAGGGAAAGGGCCGAGCACGAAAATGCGCCGCTTTTCAGTCTCCTGGTGTCTGAGGGGTCGATTTCAAGTGAGTTATTGACCAAAACAATTGCCCAGGTCAACAAAATCCCCTATGTAAACCTGACAAACGCTAAAATTAACTCGGAAATCTTAAGCTTGCTGCCGAGGGATACAGCCGAGCGGTATATGGCCGTGCCGCTCGGAGAGATGCAGCACCGGCTGGTGGTAGCGATGCTGGACGCGGGTAATGTGCAGGCGGTGGACTTCTTATCAAACAAGATCGGCCGGCCGCTTAAAGTGTACGCTGCTTCAGAGGCCGGTATTAGGCAGGTGCTCAGGCAATATGATGTCAGTCTTGATAAGGACGTAGCTTCCGCGCTTGGCACCACCGGCATGGAGATTGAGGAGGGGCTGAAAGCAGACGAAGAGGCCCGTAAAAAAGCTGAAGCGGACCGGAAAAGGACGATAGAGAATATCGTGCAAGATTCGCCGATCAGTAAGGCCTTGTCCACGATTCTCGAATATGCTGCCAAGAACCGAGCCAGCGATATCCATATCGAGCCCCTGCAGGATCATTTGAAGATTCGTTGCCGGATTGACGGCGTGCTTCGAGAAATCATGAAGCTGCCGAAAAGTACCGAGCCGCCACTGGTGTCGCGTATCAAGATTCTCTCCAACCTTAAGATTGACGAGCACCGCATTCCGCAAGACGGACAATTTACAATTCATGTCGGAGGTAAGGATATTGACTTGCGTGTCGCTATCTCGCCGGTTGTGTGGGGTGAGCAGGTGGTTATTCGACTGCTGGATAAGAGCGGCACCAGTCTGAAACTTGAGGACATGGGGTACTACGGCCGCAGTTTGCGCACAATTCGTCAGGGGCTAAAGCGGCCGAACGGTATGATTTTAACTTCCGGTCCGACTGGTTCCGGTAAGTCTACGTCCATGTACGCCTTACTGCAGGAGATCAAGAATGACTCGATAAACATCGTGACTCTTGAGGATCCGGTGGAGTACAAGATGGAAGGTGTTAATCAAATCCAGGTTAATCCTGATGTCGGTCTGACATTTGCGTCGGGGCTACGCTCAATCCTGCGCCAAGACCCGGATGTTGTCATGGTCGGTGAGATCCGTGATAAAGAGACGGCTACGTTGGCAGTCCAGGCGGCTCTGACCGGTCACTTGGTATTCTCGACGCTGCATACCAACTCGGCGGCCGGCATCTTGCCACGCTTGCTCGACATGGAGATCGAGCCGTTCCTGATCGCATCAACAGTGCATACGGTGATTGGTCAGCGTCTGGTGCGACGGATCGGGGGGGAGAAAGAAGCGTATCATTCGGATGCGGCGGAGACCGAGGCGATCCACGCTGCCCTGAATCATTTACTGCCGGCAAATGAGGACGTGCGAAAGATTACTGCCCAGGATCTTGGGTATCAGGACTTGCCACTCCGGGGCCAAAATGCTTATACTTTGTTCAAGGGCAAAGAAAGTCCTGACGCTCCCAGCGGCTACAAGGGGAGAATCGGGTTATACGAGGTGTTTGAGGTAACGGAGGCGATCCAGGAGCTTATCCTCAAGCGGGCAACCAGTACCGAGATCCAGAAAGTCGCACAGGCCGAGCAAGGAATGATCAGTATGCGAGAGGACGGATATCTGAAAGCGCTGGCTGGACTAACGACCTTAAGCGAGGTCAACCGGGTGGCAGCGGAGGATAATTTATAGGACCAACGTATCAATATTCCGTAAAAGTAAAAGGAAAGGGCCAAGAGCAAACAGGAAAAATATGGTGGGGGTATCGTACATACAGCAAAAGCAAGAGCATGGTCGTGCTGCGACCTCGCTTTTGACCGCTTACAGCCTGCAGGCTAACCCGTTGGAGGGGAGGGTGTAATGGCCGGACAGTTGCGGATCGAGATATTGCTCGAAGAAGTTATCAAACGGAAGGCATCTGACCTTCACCTGCAGGTAGGATTGCCGCCCATGCTCAGGGTGGATGGTTCTTTGACCCCCGTATCTGGAGCGGAGGCATTGACTGAGGAGACAGTCGAGACCCTGATATTTGCCATACTGGATGATGACCAGAAGCAAATATTGCTCAAGGATAAAGAGTTCGACTTCAGTTTTGCCTTTGGTGACCTGGGGCGGTTCCGCGTCAACGCGTTTCATGAGCGGGGAAACCTTGCCGCAGCCCTGCGCCTTATACCGAATGAAATCCTCACCATCGAGCAGCTCGGTATGCCGGCGGTAGTTAATAAGTTTGCCAGCTATCCACGCGGCCTGGTGTTGGTTACCGGTCCGACCGGTTCCGGTAAGTCCACGACACTGGCGGCGCTTATCCATAAAATTAACATGGAACGGGCAGCACACATTGTAACTATCGAGGACCCGATTGAGTTTACTCACAAGTCCAAAAAGTCGGTCATTGTGCAGCGTGAAGTGCACTACGACACCTATTCGTTCTCGGCAGCCCTCCGCAGTAGCCTTCGTCAGGACCCGGACGTGGTGCTAATCGGTGAGATGCGCGACCTAGAGACAATTGCCGCGGCTATTACCATTGCCGAGACCGGTCACTTGGTCTTTGCGACACTGCACACCAACAGCGCATCACAGAGTATTGACCGTATGATCGACGTATTCCCGCCGCATCAGCAGCCGCAAATTCGGGCGCAGCTGTCTAATATTCTGATGGCAATCTGTTCGCAGCGACTAATTCCGGCAATTGGCGGCGGTCGTATCGCGGCAGCGGAAATCCTGATGGCAACGCCGGCTGTGCGAAACATTATCCGTGAAGGAAAGAGTCATCAGCTTGAGGCTGTAATCCAGACTGGTTCGGAATTTGGCATGCAGTCGATGGATAAAACACTGGTCAGCTTGATTCACGGAGGACGGATTACCTACGAAGAGGCCCGAAACTACGCGGTTGATATTGATGAGTTAGACCGGCTCATGAGGGGATAAGCGGGGATCGACTAAGCTATGTTGACATATAAATACATCGCAAAAGATCCGGCAACCGGCCGGGAGGTGAAGTCGGAGGTTCATGCCGACAGTGAGATGGCCGCTTCAAAGCTGATTAAGGCCGAAGGGTTGGCGCCAATTGATATTAAGTTGGTGGAAGACAGTAGCGGGCTACTAAGTAAATTCCAGAGCCGGATTCGTAGCAAAGATAAGGTATTGTTCTCCCGGCAGCTTTCAACGCTGATTAATGCCGGGTTGCCACTGATCCAAAGCTTGCGTAGTGTTGCGTCGCAATCAACCAGTAAGCCGCTAAGGTCGGTTATTAACCGGGTGATTTCAGATGTGGAGGCCGGAACGGCTCTCTCAGTAGCGATGTCGCGCCACCCGCAGGCCTTTAATAATGTCTATGTCAGTATGATTGCGGCTGGTGAGGCCTCTGGAACGCTTGACAAGTCGCTTGAGCGGTTGGCGGTCCAGCAAGAGAAGGACGCCGAGATTATCAGCAAAGTGCGCGGAGCGATGGTGTATCCGATAGTCGTGCTGCTGGTGATGGTCGGTGTGGTTGGCTTCATGCTGGTGTCGGTTTTGCCGCAAGTCGAAGTCTTGTATAACGACATGCCTTCGGCAAACCTACCGCTTGTTACGAAGATTTTGCTTGCCGTCTCTCACTTTATTATCGACTTCTGGTGGCTGGTGCTAATACTGCTTGGCATAGCAATCTTCTTTATGAGTCGCTGGGCGCGAACCTTTGGCGGCCGTCGGGCTGTAGACCGCTTAAAGATGCGGATGTGGCCTGCCGGTCCCTTGTTTATGAAGATGTACATGGCTCGGTTTGCCCGGACTGGTACCACATTGGTGGCTAGTGGTGTGCCGTTACTGCAAATGCTGGAGATTACTGCCGGAGCCGTCAATAACGTGCATATCGCCGATTCAATCAAGTCAGCCATAGGCAAAGTACGGGCAGGTAAATCGCTCTCGGAGGCCATAGAGAACGACCCGAACTTCTTGGTGCTGGTGCCAAACATGCTGAAAATTGGTGAGCAGTCCGGTGCTATGGAGCAGATGCTTGGCAAAGTAGCGGATTACTACGAGAAGGAGGTCGATGACCAGATTCGAACCATCTCTACCACTATTGAGCCGGTACTGATGATCGCACTTGGGCTTATGGCGTTCATCATCGTAGCAGCCGTGCTATTACCGGTCTATTCGCTCGCTGGCCAGAATATACTCTAGTGCAGGGTGAAAAAAGCTTGCTTTTTGGCAATTCAACCATTAGTATGCAAAGCATAAGCAGTTAAAATAACAATGCGAAGGGGGCATTCGTAAATGTCTAACAAAGTAACGAAACGCGAACAAGGCTTCACCATTATCGAAGTCCTGTTTGTTCTAGCGATTGCCGGTCTTATTATGCTGATCGTCTTCTTAGCGATGCCGGCCTTGCAGCGGAACAGTCGGAACAACTCACGCCGCAATGATGTTTCACGTGTCGGCTCAGCGGTATCGGACTTCATGACAAATAATAATGGGAAGCTTCCCGCGTCGAAAACCGGCGCCAATAATGATTTGGAAAAAATTCGTAACTCTGTAGGTGACTTAAGTCAGTATGAGCCTGCAGATATTGATCTCACCACGAGTACAACTAATAGCGCACTCGGAAGTGATGGCGATGAAAAGAAGCTTATCATCGTCTCTGGCGGTAAGTGTACGGATAATGCCGGCACCGAGGATGGCACGCGCAGACAGGCTGCAATACTGTACGCGGTTGAAACTTCTGGAAGCCCTCAGGGTGTTTGCTTAAACATCTAATCCACTTCAGCTAGCGGAGAATAAACAGGCCTTTCTATTTAGGAAGGCCTGTTTAGCTATAAGCTATTCTGCTTTCGCCATGCTATTATAATTGCAATGATGAACATGATTATGCTTGCTGTGACCGGCCTGTGTATGGGCAGTTTTATTAACGCGCTCATCTGGCGGGTGCATAAGCAGGAGGAGATGGAGGGTCGGGTCTCAAAAAAGAAGAACAAAGAGGATTATTCAATCCTCAAGGGGCGGTCCATGTGCCCGCACTGCCGTCATGAGCTAGCAGTCCAGGACTTGCTGCCGGTTATCAGCTGGCTGATGCTCCGAGGGAAGTGTCGTTACTGCGGTAAGGCGATATCGACACAGTATCCGTTGGTCGAACTGGTGACGGCACTGTTGTTTGCTGTATCGTATCTTTTCTGGCCGTACGACTGGAGCACGTATGGTACCGTGCTCTTCATATTCTGGCTGATATTTCTGGTGGGGCTGATTACACTGGCGGTGTATGACCTTAAGTGGTTTTTATTACCCAACCGAATCGTCTTCCCACTGATAGTCGTCGGTGGTTTCCAGGCCTTTTATTTGCTTGGTGCAAGCAGCGATATACTTCGCTCGCTGAGCTATATTGGATTGAGCGTGCTGGTGGCCGGCGGAATATTTTACGTATTATTCCAGGTTTCAAAAGGCAGATGGATCGGGGGCGGCGACGTTAAGCTTGGCATCCTACTCGGTCTTATTCATGCCAACCCATGGGCGAGTGTCCTAACGATTTTCATTTCATCGCTGCTAGGTTCACTCGTGTCCTTGCCACTACTGGCTGTCGGAAGGGTCAAGCGAAGTTCGCATATACCGTATGGGCCGTTCCTGATTGTGGCGGCTATCATCGTGGAGCTCTTTGGTGCAGAGCTGATTAAGCGATATATGAGTATCGTGCTCCGTTAAAGTAAGGGGTGGTTGCCGCGTGGTGCAGAGGCTGCTCGTCGTAGCTTCCTTGTTGGTGTCCGTGGTGGCGGCAACACGTTATGGTAACGGTGAAATTTATCATTTACTAACTACAATCTCTAAATGTGCTTATGGTATACTTTGAACCATGAAGCGAGGGTGTCCCAGCGGGGGCTACACCATAGTTGAGGTAATGATCTTCCTGGCTATTACCGGGGCTATGTTCGCGAGTGCTTTTATGTTTGTGGCCGGCCAGCAGCGTAAGACCGAATTCATGACCGCTACCCGGAATGCCGAGTTATTAATCCAGGATATTATCAATGACGTGCCGACTGGCTACTACGGCGGCTTGAACAATTATACGTGCAGCCAAGGCGCTGCCGGTCCGGTAATCACGAGTGGCGCTAGCGAGCGCGGCACGAACAGTCCCTGCATATTCCTGGGCCGGGCGATACAGTTCGGTGTAGCCGGATCAAGCAACGAGGGTTATCAGGTATACGATATTGTTGGACTGCGGCGAGTTCACGGTGTCAATGTGGAAACACTGAGTGAGGCCAAGCCGACAATACTACCAGCTTCCGGTTCGTATGATCGACTGCCAGGCGGCCTGTTTGTTAAATCAGTACGGCAAGGCGGCAATGAGATTGGATCAATGGCATTTATCAGTACGCTGGCTCGCTACAGCGCCTCTTCAGACATGCTTTCTGGCAGTCAAAGTGTTGATCTGTACCCGCTTGCCGGTAGTACGCTCGGACAGGACGAAACTGCCATAGGAAGCCAGATTGAGGACCTGCGGGACGGCACGCCACTGAAGAATCCGACGGAGGGTGTAGTGATTTGCCTGGAGGGGGGAGCTACTAACCAGTATGCGGAAATCGCAATCGGAGCTGATAGCGGTAAATTAACCACTAAATTAGAAGTAAAAAGCGGGAGCTGTCCGGCATGAGCAAAGTGCGGGTGAAAATTAAAGAGGCAGGCGATACGATTGTCGAGGTACTGTTTGCAATTACAGTGGTAAGCGCAGTGCTTGGCGGTGCGTACGCTACTGTTAATCGAAGTCTTATAGGAGTTCGGCAGTCACAGGAGCGGGGAGAGGCACTGAAGATTGCTGAGGGGCAGATGGAGCGCTTGCGGGCAGCGGCAGCAGGCAGTGGCAGCGCGGCCCTGGTGAGCCAGAGCTCCATATTCTGTTTTGACGATGCCGGAGTGATTACTAATGCCTACGGCTCCGGTACCTCTGCAATTGCCGATAATCCGCAGAGCGATAATCTTTCAGCCTATACCGACACCTGCACTATTGATGCCATGGGAGTGGCCTATCATGTGTCAGTCCAGAGGAGCGATAATAACTTTATTGTCCGGACCCGTTGGGAGAAGGCTGGCGGCGGGGAAAATCAGGAAGTCCGCCTGGTAATAAGGATGCCGGTTAGCTAATGAAGCGGAATATACATAAAATCCCTCGCCCTAAAGTCGGTCGCTCCTCGCAGCAGGCAGGTTTTACGATTGTTGAGCTCTTGATAGCATCTGCCGTATTCTCGGTGGTGCTACTGCTGTGCGCTGCGGCCATGCTACAAATTGGACGAATATACTACAAAGGTGTAACTACTATCCGCACCCAGGAGACGGCCCGGAATATCATTGAGGATATTTCGCGGGGGATTCAATTTGCCGGTGGCGACATCATTGTTCAGACGGTGCCGAGAGGTGACCGGTACGTGGTTTGTGTGGGCGATGCGCGCTATAGTATCGTGTTGGCTCGGCAGCGCCGAACTAGCCCTGATGCGGCAATGAACCAGGTGGAGCATGTGCTAGTTCGTGATCAGCCGCCAGTCTGCTCGGCTGCAGATTCGCCGCTTGAGAATCCAGCCGATGGGGCGGCAACGGGTGCCCAAGAGATGGTGCCGGAGAATATGCGGCTGGCAAAACTGGAAATTGCGCAGCAGGCTGATAACACCTATGCGGTAACGGTGCGGGTGGTGAGTGGCGAGGATGATCTGCTGCATAATGCGACCGAAGAAGATGCTGCGTGCAAGCTAGGGCAGTCAGGTGGCCAGTTCTGTGCCGTGTCGGAATTAAGGACGGTCGTACACAAACGACTATAAAGGTATAATAAGGATAACCATGATGCGGACAAGTCAAAGCGCAGCAAAAAACGAACAGGGGCTGGTATCGATAATGGTCACAATGTTCATAATGGTCGTGATAACCATTGTCGTGCTGGCATTCGCGCAGGTTGCGAGAAGAGAGCAGCGCCAGGCACTGGACCGTCAGCTGAGTACTCAAGCCTTCTATGCTGCGGAATCTGGCGTAAATGCCGCTATCGCTGAGCTGCGTAAGCCGGCGAATGCCAACATGGATAAACAGGATTGCGCCGAAGGAACCGGAGCGCTGAGCAACTATGTCATTGATAGCGAGCGGAATATACATATCGCTTGTGTTTTGATTGATTCCACCCCAGGCTCTCTGGTGTTTGACCGGGTAATTTCGAGCCAGTCGACAGTTTTCAGTATCAGCGGCGCGAAGAATGATTCCGGCGTCGATAGGAACATCAATTCTATCGAGTTCAGCTGGCAGGGAACATCCGGTGCGGATGATGTAAGCGGCTGCCCACCCTCAAGCATTGAGTTAGTGAAAGAGTCTGAATGGGATGGCCGGGGTGGAGGCGAGGCTGGGCTGTGTGACCCAGGGTTGCTACGAGTCGATATTGTACCAGTGAACGGCTCAACCGTCTCCCGGGATTCGCTGCTCAATAGTGTCATGACCGTGTTCCTGTACCCGCAAAGCGGAGCCGGTGACGGCGAGGTTGTATATGATCCGACTGACTCCGGTGCTATTGCCCGGGCGAGCTGTAACGATCCGACTCCCTTTAAGTGCAGCGTGACAATAGGGCGTGGATCACTGAACGCCGAGCAGCTCTATGTCCGGATGCGCTCAATCTATAAAGACTCCAGTGTGACAGTACGGGCATTTAATGCCGCAGACGGCTCGACACCATTGCTCTTGGGCGGTGCGCAAAAACTGATTGACTCGACTGGGCGTGCGGGTGATGTGTTGCGCCGTATTGCGGTCCGGGTACCGATTTCGCGAAGCACTGACCCTTCCACCATCCCGGACTTTGCCCTGCAGTCCGCCGAAACGATATGTAAAAAGTTCACCTACGTACCAGGAGATGTGCCTGATACAGAGTCACTTTGTGCTGCTGCGCCGTAGCCAGGCAGACTATAGTCTCTGGTTGCGGCAGGCTATGATGAGCCAGCTTCTTTAGCGTGGAATTTCTGATGCACTTGTTTGAGGTGCGGATCGGTTACATGAGTATAGATTTGCGTCGTGGCGATATTGCTGTGACCAAGCATGGCCTGAACACTTCGTAGGTCGGCGCCGTTCATCAGAAGGTCTGTTGCAAAACTATGGCGCAAAGTATGCGGCGAGACCTGCTTGGTGATGCCGGCCAGTTTGGCGTACCGACTGACTAGCCGCTGTACGCTGCGCGCTGTCAGGCGAAGATAGTTGCCGCTTTGATCCATCTGTTTGACGCCAGAGTAGCGGATAAATAACGGCTTAGAGTTATCGGTCCGCTTTTCCAGGTATTCGCCAATCCAGGCGGCAGCGTTCTCGCTGATGAAGATCGGACGGTCTTTCTGGCCCTTACCACGCACCATGAACTCTCGGCGCTGCAGATTGATGTGATCACGGTCGAGTCCTACGAGCTCGGAAACGCGCAGGCCGCTGGAAAACAGCAGCTCTAGGATAGCCCGGTCTCGCAGACCAGGCAGGGTGGCTGGATCCGGCTGCGCGAATAGTCGCTGCAATTCGTCAGCATTTAGAAAGGTTACCTGCTTGCGCTTGGTGCGGGCCAGCTCGATTTTGTCAGCTGTTAGCGCAGGGATGTCGCGCTTGGCGCAGTATTTCAGAAAGCTACGCAATGCTATTAGGTGATAGTTTTGGGTGGTTGTCTGCAGCTCATCAGATACATTAGTGCCAAGGCGGTTCAGCCACAGCCGCCATTTTCGGACTAGCTCAGGAGTGATGTCGCTGATTTTGATCTCACCGGCAAAATCATTCAGACGCACCAGATAGTGGTGGTAATTGCGGATGGTCTTCTGGGAGCGGTTTTGCTCAACCTCCAGGTATTCTAAAAAGTCTATGAGCACCTTAGAAAATAACATAAGGGTATTATAGCGGATAACCCGCTCCAAGCTTCACCGATGTTAGGGTACTATCGGTTTGTTGCCTTATCTGTTAGAATGGTACAAAACTAAGAAAAGGAACGTATGGAACGAACGCTAATCATTCTCAAGCCGGATGCTGTGAAGCGTGGCTTAATCGGTGAAATAATCTCGAGGTTTGAGCGCGCCGGACTGAAGATCATAGGCGCAAAGATGCTTAGCCCGGATTACGAGCAGTTTTTCCACCACTATGAAGGCATCAGCAAGATGGTGTCGCGGCGTGGCAAGGATGCCTTTGATGTAACCCTGGCAATGATGCAGGAAGGGCCAGTATTGGCACTGGTGCTGGAGGGTATCGGGGCAGTGCTCTTGGTGCGGAAAATGGTAGGTGATACGGAGCCTCAGAAGGCACTGCCGGGTACGATTCGCGGCGACTATGCACACATGGGCTTTGATTATGCCAATCAGGAAGGCATCGGCGTGCCCAATGTCGTCCATGCCTCTGGCAATTTGGAAGAGGCAGATCAGGAAATATCCCACTGGTTTAGCGAGAGCGAGCTGTTTGAGTACAACACGGTACACGAAGAGTATACGATTGCCAAGCGGCGCGAAAGCCAATTGGCTAGGGAGAAAAACAAGCAGAAAAAAGCCTGACAAGCAGCGGCAGCACTTTTCGCTGTGCTGCTTTGCCCCTGTAGTTCAATGGATAAAATAGCTCCGTCCTAAGGAGAAGCTAGAGGTTCGAATCCTCTCGGGGGCGCCATTGCAAAAACCCGGCCTGATGCCGGGTTTTTGCAATGAAAGGTAATCGAGGGGTTAAGCCGTCCGGTGAGAACTGCCCGTGACCCTTATAACGCCTGCTTATAGATGGCAAAATATGATACGCTAATGCTAGTATGGCCAAAACCGCCTCCGATAAACCTGTAAAGTACTTTGATGATCAGTTTGACGACGAAGAAGTGCTGCTGGTATTTCGCAAACATCCGATCGTTATGCGCAAGGGCCTGATATTCTGCGGGCTTGGCTTGATTGCTGGAGTGGCGCCGGTAGCGATCAACCCGATGCTTGGCTTTGGCTGGTTTTTTGGCGGTCTGGCAGCCGGAATAGTGCTGTGTATGCTGATTCTCCTGCCATATTGGATTAACTGGTATTACAGTGTTTTTATCGTTACCAATCAGCGGCTGATACAAATTACCCAACGAGGCTTCTTTCATAAAAGCGTCGTAGACCTTAACCTAAGCCAGATCCAGTCCATTAACTATGAAGTGGCAGGGCTGGAGGCGACACTGCTTGGCTTTGGTACAATACTTGTACAGTCATATATTGGTGACCTGGTGATCCGGGATATACATCGTCCGGGTAAGGTTCAGCGGGAACTGTCCCAAATCCTTCGCGATCAGGGCGTTGAGCCGGTAGAGTATCCACCCATGCAAAAGGAAGCAAACGAAACGTGAAAAAGAAATTCAAGAAAATCGCAAATAAGCTCCCGTCTATCCGGCGCCGTGGCCGGGACGGTATGAGCTACGAGCAGCTGAAAGACGGCGATGTGCCGCGTATTACTAATGAGACGGTGGCGGCTCACCGCGAAGAGGTGCTGCAGAGTGCTCGAAAGTATATTTACCCTCTACAACACTCCAAGCATAGGATCGTGCTAATCTCCACAACGCTGTTTATCGTGACGGTCGTCGTGTTCTTCACATACTGTACGGTAGCCCTTTACCGATTGCAGTCCGATTCATCATTTCTGTACCGGGTAACGCAGGTAATCCCGTTTCCGGTCGCCAAGGCCGGTAGCCGGTGGGTGGCGTACGAGAATTACCTCTTTGAACTACGGCATTACCGGCATTATTATCAGAACCAGCTGAAGATCGACTTCGACGACCCAAACAACAAAGGGCAGTTTGATGAATTCAAGAAACGGGCGCTCGACAAAGTAGTGAACGATGCCTACATCAAGCAGCTAGCTGACGAGCACGGCATTACGGTCAGTGAAGAAGAAGTGAATCACCAGATTGATCTGCTGCGCGAACAGAACCGTTTGGGGGGCAGTGAGAAGGTCTTTGAGGATGTGCTGAAAGATTTCTGGAACTGGAGTGTGGATGATTTCAAGCGCAGCCTGCGCCAGCAGATACTGTCGCAAAAAGTCGTTGCTGCTCTCGATACGGAGACGCAGGATCGGGCCAGGGCGGCGCTTAGTGAATTGAACGCTAGTGGTGATTTTGTTGCGGCAGCTGCCAAGTATTCCGATGACGGCGCAACCAAGGATAATGGCGGGGAATTCGGTTTCATGATCGATCTCGCTAACCGTGATCTTTCACCGCAGACAACCGAGGCACTTTTCAGCCTGGAGCCCGGTCAGCATTCGGACATCATCAATATCGGGTACGCGCTGGAGATCGTAAAGCATATTGAAAAAGAAGGCGAACGAGTTCGTGGTGCGCATATTCTCTTCACATTCAAAGAGGCGAATACGTATATTAATGACCTGAAAGAAGAGAAAAAGGCGCGGCTGTTCATCGCGCACGAGTAGCACTTTTCCAGATTACCAGTTGCAATTTACCTCTGTAGCTGGTATCATCTTGATTGTCTTTTACGCTGCTCTGTGCGGCGCATAGGTCAGAATGCGGGCCCGTGGTGTAGAGGCCTAACATGCCTCCCTGTCACGGAGGAGATCGCCGGTTCGAATCCGGTCGGGCCCGCCAAGATGAAATTAAAATACCCCTTGTAGGGGTATTTTTATTTCTCTCCTGGCAGAAGACCTCCCGGATTACGAACCGGAATGGTGCAGAGCGCCCGGTTCGGTGGAGTGCAGCGCAGAAAAGAAAGCACCGCAGGTAAGCAAGCGAAAGAGCAGCGACGAAGGCGACAGCGTCAGACCGAGCACATTTATTGACATACTATAATAAATGTGCTAAAATACACTCTATGAATATAGAAAAATCAAACACAGAAGAACAATTAGAAGCAATTAATATTAAGGGCGAAGTGGTCTTTGTGTGAGCTTTTTCTGATGTAATTGATGCCATTAAAAAGGATGCCACGCTTGGGGTAAAGGCTGTGCATGTATGGATGGCTAGGCATGAAGAGAGTGATGATCCAACTGACCCAGTTATGATTTTTCAAAGATGGAGTGACAATGGCCGACTAGACAAATTCGTTGGAGGCCATGTTTCACAAGGTATGACTTTTGATGAAACAGCCATTTAGTGGTATGCCCTGGGATGTTTCTGTGCGCCATGAGCGGGACGGGAGCACTTACAAAAAGCCAACGCGTGTGGTGACTTATATCGGATATTATGATGGCCCGCTTGATGACATTGAGCATGATTTTGAGGTAAGTGGCGTTCAGACTATGAAGTTATCAGAGGCGCAGCAGGCAATACAGGAAAACCCAGATCAGTTTACTCCCGATGTTGTCAGCCACTTCCCTCAAATAGCTGAAGCATTTAGATCACTCGGTTCAGCCAACTAGTCATATATTCCTAAAGGTCCAGACCGCCAGGCATAGCCAATGCCTAGAGCACTTAGACATGGTATTTTTGTTTTATGAAAGAGCGAGACACAGCGCAAGGAGTTTAAATGTCTATCCTTTTTGTCTCCACATCAAGACGCCGGGAATTTATGCGGCAAACTAACTCGCTTGATTCCCGCGCTGAATCGATTGGACTGGTGCCGTTCGAATTATTGCTCAGTGTTGTCAAAGAATAGCTGGGGTGACGTTGCCGTCTCGGTTCTGGTCCGTAGGGCAATTCGATTTAAACGACGGCACCCTGTCAAACTTGACAATATCACAGTATTGTGCTAATATAAACCTATGTCAGAAAAACAAAAACATAATCTAGAAGCATTAAAACGAACGCAGCAGGCTCAGCCGTAATCCATGATTCAGGTTGCTGCACGCAGCTAGTTATGAGAGCTCGCTTCATGTTGGCATGATAATTTCTGCTACACTAGGGCTATGATCAAAGCTGTATTCAGGGATCACCGATTATTGCTCATCACCGTACTTATAGTGCTCGCGGCCGCAGCAATCGCGATTTTTACCTGGCAGCAAAGGCAAGACTCCGGCGAGCAGCGACAGGATAGCAGTAACAATCAGAGCTCCGACCTGCCGGCTGGTGGTGAGGTGTCGCTGAGTGGAGAATTCGTCTGCTTACCACACAAAGACACAGACGGGCCGCAAACCATGGAATGCGCCTTTGGCCTCAAGACCGATGATGGAACGTACTACGGGCTGCACGACACCTCGGGCGATTATTCGCAGCTTGGCACCTTGCCCACTGGCACCAGGATTACAGTTCATGGGACGAACAAGCCGGAGCAGAGCGACAAATACCAGAGTATCGGCGTAGTTTCTGTGCGCGAAGTTGTGCGTCGCTAAGTATTGTTTTGTTCGAGATGGTAATTATTAGTCTCCATTATAGAGGCCAGGAACCTTGCTGATGCCAGGGCGCCGCTGCTGAGTGCAGCGTTGGCAAATGCCGGGATGTCTTTGTTGTAGCATTTGGAGTTCCAGCCGCGCTTGCCAGGTATGACCCGCATGTACATTTTGTCGGCCCGGCCATCGGCACCCCAGGCTTCTAGCGCTTTGGTATAGTTGGCACCCCAGGCTTCACAGATGTCATACATGACATTCGCGAACGTTACCTTTAGCGCGCCCCAGGTGTTTTCCATGAGCTTGCAGATTTCGGCTTCTACCGCGCTGACCAGATGTATGTCGATGTCCGGACTCATCTTACTCCAGAGAATATCGGCGCAGCGGCGAGCCGTTTCTTCCTCGCCGCCGACTATCAGGAAGCCGTGGAAGCGTGGGTCGTCGACATGAGGATGCCGCCAGTAGGGGACGAAGTAGTTGCTTTCGCCGATGACTTCCACTGATACAGCAATGTTTTTTCCGGTTGTACGTACCAGACGGTCGACGGTTCCGGGCATGAGTGCGGATTTGATGAGGATCAGCGGCGTTTCAATCCAGGATATGACCTCCTCAATGATGGACATATCCAGTGAGCCGTCGGCTGCCGGATTGGTCGGTACGGCAACGATGGCGATATCGCAGCTGTTGACCTGTTCTTTATTGCTGTGGTCGGCAATCGCTTGCTCAGTACTGAACGGGTCATAAATAACGGCATCGGGAAACATTTTGTGATAAGCCTTACCGACCCAGCCATAGCCGACAATTGCCACGTGCGGAGCGGCAAGATTTGGTTCACGCTGTGGCTTCTGGCAGACTCTGGCATAATGACGAACCTGCTGGCTGCATATTTTTTAGCAGTATCGGCGGACGGGATTATTGTCATACTGCATGTAGTCCGTCGCCACCCGGAGCGCAGAGCGGAAATTTTCGACTCCTCCAAGCTGTCGATCCTCATTGTCTGCTATAACGGTGAAAAAGTGCTGGGAGAGGCAATCCGGCAGGCGCTCCGGCACGTGCCGCCCTCGCAAGTAGTGGTCATATCAGACAATTCGACGGACGCTACGGAAGAGGTGGCGCGGGGGTTCGGGGTTCGGGTTTATCGTAACTTCCGCAATATGGGTAAATCGATGAGTATTAATCGGCACATCCATAAGGTAGCTACGCCGTATACCTTGATACTAGATGACGACACGTTGATCGGTGATATGTATATCCCGACTAGTCTACTTGATCGCGGCTATGCTGCGGTGGCGTTTAAGGTTATGCCAATTCCGAGCCGTCGGCTGGTGAACCGGTTCCAGCAGTTTGAATATCGCAAGAGTATGGTTATCCGTAAGGGTCTCAAGGCGAGTGTGGGGGCGGTCGGTAATGTCTCGGGCGCTATTGGTTTGTTTCATACTCACAATATTTTGCTTCAAGCTTTCCGCCACTCCGGCCAGCAGGGGGGCGAGGATCAGCAGCGAACCAATCTCACGCACCTGGAGAGTCGGGGTAGGGGTGTGACGTACTATCCGTCAGTCGTCCACACTTTGGCGCCGGAGAGCTGGCGCGCATTGTTCCGGCAGCGGGCGTTTAAGTGGGGGACGGCGGCGCATGAGAACTTCGTACTGCTCTTTCAGGTGCTACTACACCCTGACACGCATTTCCTGCTGAAACTAGAGAAGGCCTACTCGCTTTTTATACTTTTGAGTGAGCCGTTTCGCATCCTGTTTCTGTTGTTAGTACTATTTGCGCCCATCGGCTCATTCACCGCTCATCTGCTGACAATTCTCTTAATGTATGTCGGTATAGAGCTTTTGTCATGGATAAAGACCAGGCGGCAGGACCCTGTCTGGGCGGTATTGCTGTTTCCGCTGTACGCTAAGTTTATTGCAATTGCACGCTTCGCCGCACATTTCTACTGGCTCAAGAAAAAGTACATCTACTGTATTCGGCACGGCTTTCACCGCTGGATTTGGGATCGGCGGCTGATAAGTGAGTACCTGCTGGTGCTGGCGGTACTGACAGTGCTCTGGGGTATTGCGCTCCATAAGTTCGTGATCAATGGTAGGGGTTGGCTCATACCTTCATTGCCGGGGTTGCCGGAGCGGGCAGTTGTGGCTATTGGCGTGTCGGTCGGATTGACGCTTAGCCTGCCTCCACTAGTGCGCTTAGCTCAGAGCTACGGGCGTAGTTTTGGTAATAACGCTCGGCTGATAAAGAGCAGGGTGGGCGGAAAGCGCTGGCTCGGACGGCGCTACGGTACGGCACAAATAGTGCACAAGAACAACTAAATTGTTCAATTGCAACAGGGGTGGAGACGAAGTAAGCACTCTCTGCTTCCTGCAGGCCGCGCCTGTGTGCCGGCTTTGCTTAGGTCCATAGTTGCGTATTTTCAGGCCACAAAACCAGCTAAAATAGCTGAACACAAAAATTGAACACTGACGTAAGGCCAATGACTTGAAGGTGGGTGCGACAACCGAGTCGTTAATTGTTAAAAATTTCGTATTGCGATACCTGACGCTCCGATACTATGCGGATGGATAAGGGAGAGTGGTATATGGATGATGAACGATTGAGTGGTATGAAGATCGCAGTATTGGCAACCGATATGGTTGAAGAGGTAGAGTTAACCGAGCCTCAGAAGGCGCTTGAGGATGCCGGTGCCGAAGTGGAGCTGCTCTCGGTCCATGATGGTAAGATTGTTTCTGCAAATCATTTCGATAAAAGCGCATCGTACAAAGTCGATGGGTTGATTGCCGAGGCAAATCCGGATGAGTATGAAGCCGTTCTGCTGCCAGGAGGTGCACTGAATGCTGATTTGCTGCGGGTTGATGAAGACGCTAAGGAGTTCGTGGCGATGATGGATGAGCTAGGGAAGCCGATAGCTGTCATCTGTCATGCGTCGTGGCTACTGGTGTCCGCCGGGCTGGTCGAGGGTCGGCGGCTGACAAGCTACCATACTCTGGCAGATGATATTCGAAACGCAGGCGGGGATTGGATTGACGATGCGGTTGTGGTTGACGGCAACTGGGTCAGTAGTCGCAAGCCGGAGGATATCCCGGTGTTTAACGAGGCAATGATAAATCTCTTTGCGCAGCACAACATAATGAAACACTACTCCCAGTAAAGGATGAGGAATTTGCTATAATGTGGTCTGACATGGGCCACCATAGCTCAGTTGGTAGAGCATCGCTTTCGTAAAGCGGGGGTCAGCGGTTCGAGCCCGCTTGGTGGCTCCAGGTTATCGAGATAGCTACGGCTTCCGGCAAGGTGCTCGGAAGCTACTTTGTTTACTATCATAAATACGCTGCGGAGTCTTGGGCTAAATTTTCCGCAAGCACCATGGGTTGCTTAGAATGGCTATTCTCGACATCGAAAAGGTGAGCCGCTACAATTAATACGGCTAGAAGCTGTGCGCGGGTGTCGTATAACGGCTATTATGTGGCCTTCCCAAGGCCGAGACGCGGGTTCGACTCCCGCCACCCGCACCAGTGCCTGAATAGAGATGGTGCTGTGGCCCAGTGTAGTGTTTTATCGAGACGATCATTACTTTAACTCCAAAAAAGCGCACGCATCGCCTATAATTGTTCTAAGGCTCCAATTTGCCGCTGAACTTCAACATGACCATTCCAAAAAAATATTTTCACGACAAGCTGATTTTACTGCTGCTCAGCGCCACGGCTTTCATGACCGTGCTGAGTAGTCTGCTGATCTTGCTGAGGCTGGATGGTTCCCGGGAGGGGTATATTATTGAGTACCGTTCGAACCTGGGTTTAAACGCTTTTCGGAGTGGCGGTACGATTGAAATTTTGAGCTTTATTGTGTTCGTGCTGCTTATTGCCGTGACCCATGTCATTATCAGTATAAGAATCTTCAAGCAGCGCCGAGATATGTCAGTGACGGTGCTGGGCATGGGGGTGTTTTTGCAGCTGCTCGCTACAATAGTAAGTAACGCGTTATTAGTTTTAAGATAGGGGGGGATGTGAGAAAGACCGATATAGAGATTCCGCTAGTACATGAACGGGGGTTTCGGTATCGGTTATTTGAGATACTGCCCGGCGCTCTGACATGGACAGTCCTCAGTCTGCCTTTTATTCTCAGCCTGTTGGATCCGCATGTTGCGGCTTTTTTTGTATTGGTATATTTGCTGCTGTGGTTCGCGAAGGCGCTGGGTCTATTGGTTCGTAACGTGCAGGGTCTGAGAGTGCTCAGTCAGCATCAGAAATTGAACTGGCCGCGCCTGCTTGAAGAGTTGGAGCATGGCCATGTCGGTCAGCCGGACCGCCACATACCGTCGTGGCATTATAACTTTGTCCGCCGAGTGCAGGAGCACGAGACGCGGATAATGCCCAGTGATGTAATGCACGCCATTATAATCGCGACCTATAACGAAAGCCGGGAAGTGCTAGAGCCGACCATTCAATCTGTGCTGGCCTCGCATTTTGATATGCGCAAGGTCATTCTAGTGCTGGCATATGAAGAGCGGGGCGGGCCGGCTGTCGAAGAGCAGGCTAAGCAGCTTATGAAGGACTACAAGGGTAAGTTCTATCATGCCTTTGCCGTGAAGCATCCGGATAACATACCGAACGAGGTGATCGGTAAGGGCGGTAATATCACCTACGCCGGTCGGGAGCTACAGAAGTATCTGGAAAAGAAGCACATTGACCCGATGAATGTCGTCGTGACGACGCTGGACGCTGACAATCGGACCCATCCGAATTATCTGGCGGCGCTGACGTACACCTATGCTGTTTGTCCGGATCCGCTGCATTCCTCGTTCCAGCCGATTCCGATGTACACCAACAATATCTGGGATGCGCCGGCGCCGATGCGGGTTATCGCCACCGGAAATACGTTCTGGAATGTTGTACTGTCACTGCGGCCGCACATGCTTCGGAACTTTTCCTCTCATGCTCAAGGCATGAAGGCGCTGATTGATACCAATTTCTGGAGCGTGCGGACAATCGTGGAAGACGGACATCAGTATTGGCGAACTTACTTCCGCTACGATGGCAAGCACTACGTCTACCCGATTTATGTACCGATTTACCAGGATGCAGTGCTGGCAGCGAGCTACCGCAAGACGCTGAAGATGCAATTCGTACAGCTGCGGCGCTGGGCATGGGGTGCCTCCGATATCGCCTATGTTGCGGACAAGGGCTTCTTTACTAAGAATAATGTTCCAAAGCTGGATTTGATAATGAAGTTCGGTCGGCTTGTTGAGGGGCACCTGAGCTGGTCGACGGCACCGCTGCTTATAGCTTTTGCGGCCTTTATTCCGGCAATATTTAACCCCCAGGATTATGCTGCTAACACGCTGCCATTGATCGCTAGCCGTATCCAGCAGGTAGCGATGGGGGGTATTGTTATCACGCTGTTCTTGAGCCTTAAGACGCTGCCACCAAAGCCAAAGCGCTACAAGAATCACCGGACGCTGTTCATGGTGCTGCAGTGGGTGTACTTGCCGGTAACGACGATTCTCTACAACTCCTTGTCGGCTGTCTACTCCCAGACTCGCCTGATGCTCGGCTGGTACTTAGGTAAGTTCGATGTGACCGAAAAGACGGTTATTACCGACAGCAAGCAGCGGGTAACCGGTACATAGTCGTAGTTGGTCACGGGATTACTTTTTCCTAGTACGTAAGGGGTGAAATGCCTCGTAGCGAACA
Organism: uncultured Candidatus Saccharibacteria bacterium; assembly: GCA_964483035.1. Taxonomy (GTDB): domain Bacteria; phylum Patescibacteriota; class Saccharimonadia; order Saccharimonadales; family CAYZZS01; genus CAYZZS01. The sequence goes on along the minus strand of CAYZZS010000003.1, from coordinate 8,720 downwards.
GCAGCGGCCTTGTCGAAATGCTGCAGGACGTTTAAGGCCGCCTGAACGATGCTATCCCTGGTGATAAGGGGACTGTCCAGGTCTTTTAGCAGCTTGCTCACAATAGTGCTGGTGAGGGCTTGAGCGTCGCGGGCAGGGTCACTTCGGTGCCCGCAGGCATCGTAGATGCTCAGCAGCAGCTTTTCGCGCTGGAATGGCTCCAGGCTGCCTGTAGGGGAGTTTACGCGTATGGCTTGACTGTAATCAATGGCTTCAATAGTGGTAACTGTGGATTTACAGGCAGGGCACTGCCGACGGCGCCAAACCTGGTTTGCCCGCTTCTGATGACGGGAGTTGGATACTTTCGTGTCGGCACCACAGTATGTACAAACCATGTCAACATATTGACATAACGCTGTAAAAAATCCAAGTGGATAAGTCTGCGGTTATGTGGGGAAAGATTGGCAGCAAAAGAGCCTTGGTCATGACCAAGGCTCTGGTTGTTCACCGCGCCTGCTATTTTTTTGTAGCCGGGCGACGGCTTCTTCGAATTCTACTTAATTGCTTCGATGGGCTAAGTTCTTCATAAAAGAAAACATACCCTTCGAGCGAACTCGGTCGATTGTTGCTACTCAAAATATGAGCGCCTCCCAATTAACGGGGCTATGCTAGCAGATTATATGTATACCGTCAAGGCATCTGCTACAATGGTGCGGTATGCGTATGGATAAATCTGTTCAGCGGTTCTCTTATGAAAATACTAGTGGCTATGTTCGCAGTGGTGTATTAAATACACGCGCCGGGCAAGTGTTGACGCCGACTTTTATGCCGGATGGTACACGCGGAACGATTAAAAGTCTGTCCGCCGAACAGGTTGCAACTACCGGAGTTCAGGTCATTTTGAGTAACACCTATCATTTACATCTGCAGCCGGGCGAGGAAATAATTGCCAAACTTGGCGGCTTGCATGAGTTTGGGAAATGGCGCGGTCCAATTTTGACTGACTCGGGTGGTTTTCAGGTTTTTTCTTTAGCGAAAATTCGGAAGATTACTGAAGAAGGTGTTACTTTTAAGGATCCCAAAACCGGTGACACTATTTTTCTGACGCCGGAAAAATCTATCCAAATCCAGATGAAGCTTGGCGCAGATATGGTAGTTGCTTTTGATGACGTTACGGCTTTGGATGAGAAGGGTCGGCTTCGCGAAGCGGATGCGCTTGCTCGGACGCATCGCTGGCTGGAGCGATCACTGAGCGAATTCCAGCGGCTAACAAAAGATATGCCGGATGACGAACGACCCCTGTTATTTGGAGTATTTCAAGGCGGTCTTAGTAAGGATTTACGCAAAAAAAGTCTGGAATTTGTCCAGTCACTTCCGGTTGATGGAATCGCAATTGGCGGACTCTCAGTTGGTGAGACTCGGGAGGAGATGCATAATATGTTGGAGTATTTGGCACCGATGTACGATCCAAGTCGGCCGCATTTTCTGCTGGGCGTAGGAGATCCGATTGATTTAAGATTTGCCATTGAGCATGGGGTGGATATGTTAGACTGCGTTTTACCGACTCGCAATGCGAGACATGCAACAGCTTGGGTGAGTGGTGATAAAAAAGTACACCTGACAAACGCGAAGTATGCTGATGACCCCTTGCCGATTGATCCTGCTTGTGATTGTGCGACGTGCCATTCTGGGTATAGTCGCGGGTTCTTACGTCATCAATTTAAGGTTGGTGAGCCGTTGGCAGGATCCCTGGTATCGATTCATAACATCAGATATTTAGAGAGAATTTGCGAAGAATATCGAAATCCCACTCAGTAACAGCAGGCTACCCGGCAAGCTTGTAAGAATAAAAAGACCCCCTGTCATAGGAGGGGTTTATTGGTGGGCGATAGAGGATTCGAACCTCTCACCTCATCCACGTCAAGGATGCGCTCTAGCCAAATGAGCTAATCGCCCGACATTTTCTTCTACCGTTAACCGGTTTCAGTTTATTGTCGTAACGGAGTCAGTATAGCTTACGCATTCTTTTCAGGCAAGGTCGGCAAGCTGTCTGCTTTTCACCGAGTATTTACCCACTGCTAACAGAAAGTTTTCCACGCGCATTATCCGGCTAGTTTATATTTTTATATACCATATTTGAAATAAATTTTTCAGTCAGCTCCGGGAAAACTTTGTTGATATTACAATACTTTTATACTAGCCTTTTAGTACCATCACTGCTATCATGGTCATTGTTAGGTTGGGTTTTGAGAGCGGTTTCGCTCATAAAGCAGTTGAATGTCATTGCGAGAACATTCAACTGCTTTTTCCTTTTACAACAGAGGTGTATAATTGCAGGTGAGCGATGATGTGGCCTCACCAACCACTGAGCTTCGTCGGCAGGGCACCAGAGGTACGATAACCAATGGGGCAAGAGTAAAAAGTTTCGGTGGAACCGTCCTGACAGTCAGGACCCGGAACGCGCTATGAGGCAGGAGATCCTCGCACGGCGCGTTTTTTCATTATCAGAAGCAGGAAATTGCCGTAAGGGGCAATAAAGAAAACAATAAGGAGTAAAACCGATGAGCAATAATAACCCTGATCAGCTATATGCCATGCGCCACAGTCTGGCACACATAATGGCGACGGCGGTAATGAAGCTGTGGCCGGATGCTAGGCTAGGGGTTGGTCCGGTGGTGGACCAGGGGTTTTACTACGATATCGATCTTGGAGATACAAAGCTGTCGGAAGATGATTTTCCAAAGATCGAAGCAGAGATGCAAAAGGTTATTGCTGCAAAGCAGCCGTTTGAACGGTTTGAGCTAGGTATAGATGAGGCTATCAAGTGGTCGAAAGACAATGATCAGCCTTACAAAGAAGAGTTATTAAATGATCTGAAGCGTGCCGGAACAACGGTCGCCAAAGATCTGGACGCAGATGAGCTCGGCACTATTGCCGACGGCGATGCTGCTATAGAGAAGGTTTCGTTCTATAGAAACGGCGATTTTACTGACCTGTGCCGAGGTCCGCACGTAGAGTCAACCGGCAGCGTCGGTGCCTTCAAGCTGATGCGGGTGGCAGGAGCGTACTGGCGGGGTAAGGAGGGCAATCCGCAGATGCAGCGCCTGTACGGCGTGGCGTTTGAAACCGACAAGGAGCTGCGCCAATACTTAAACATGTTGGAAGAGGCCAAAAAGCGCGATCACCGCAAGCTTGGCCAGGAGCTAGATTTGTTTGTATTTTCCGACCTGGTAGGTTCAGGCTTGCCGCTTTTTACAACGCGAGGTACGGTCCTCAGGGAAGAGCTCGGGAAGTACACCCAAGAACTACGCGCTAAGCGTGGTTTTGAGCGTATCTGGACACCGCATATCGCCAAAACGGATCTCTATAAAACAAGCGGTCACTGGGAGAAATTCGGTGATGAATTGTTTCTGGTAAAGAGCCAGGAGACCAGTGACGAGTTTGTGCTGAAGCCGATGAACTGCCCTCATCATATTCAGATTTATGCATCACAGCCACGAAGTTACCGGCAATTACCGATAAAGTATATGGAGAATGCTATAGATTATCGCGATGAGAAGACCGGTGAGCTGCACGGGCTACTGAGGGTGCGCGGTTTTACGCAGGACGACAGTCATGCTTTTGTTCGCGAAGATCAGATCAAACAGGTGGCAACCGAACTGGTGCAGGCGGCTCATGAGATGTACGGGCTGCTTGGGATGAAGCTGAGGTTCCATCTCAGTTTTAGGGACGACGGCAAGGGGTATCTTGGCGATCCTAAGCTCTGGGAGCACGCACAGAGTGTGATAGAGGGTGTCGCCAAAGACAACGGGTTGGATTACTTGGTCGAAGAAGGGGAGGCGGCATTTTACGGGCCGAAAATTGATTTTATTGCGACTGACGCCTTGGGTCGCAGCTGGCAGGTAGCTACCGTCCAGCTCGATTTTGTTCAACCGGAGCGGTTTGCGCTGGAATATACTGATGAGAGCGGTGAAGCTAAGCGTCCGGTTATGATCCATTGCGCCTTGCTTGGCAGTATCGAACGCTTCTTAGCGGTATACATAGAGCATACCGGTGGCAGGTTCCCGGTTTGGCTGGCGCCGGAGCAGGTGCGGCTAATTACGGTCAATCAAGAGGAGCAGACCGTGAAGTTTGCTGAAAAGCTGCAGCAGCAGGCCCAGGAGTTAGGGCTGAGAGTTAAGCTCGACAATGACAATGAATCAGTCGGGAAAAAGATCCGTAATGCCGAACTGATGAAGGTGCCGTATGCGGTAGTGATTGGAGAAAAAGAAATAGAGAGCAGTACGCTGGTACCGCGAATTCGCAAAGATCTATCTGATAAGCAGCCAAAATCGCTTTCATTCGAGGAATTCTTCACTAAGGTGGCTGAGGAAGCAAGGAGTCGAGCAGCTGAGTCGACAGTGTAGTCATGGACGGAGTACAGTCAGGTTTCCGGGATCGGGTCTACGCAGTGGTTGCAAGCATTCCCAAAGGGAGGGTGATGACCTACGGACAGATAGCAGCGCTATGTGGCAGCCCGCGGGCAGCCAGAATTGTCGGCGGCATAGCGCATCACGGTGATCCTGATTTACCGTGGCAGCGGGTAGTGAAACGCGATGGCTCGCTCGCCGAAGGTTATCCCGGAGGTGTAGAGGGGCACAAACAGGCACTGCTATCGGATGGGGTGGTGGTAGAGGAGTGTCGGGTAGATGTCCGGGCTTTGCTGTGGCGACCGGAGGATAACAGATGACGAGTGCAGATAGGTTAAAAAGGAGCCAGGAGGACGAAGGCATTCCGCCGCTGATTGTCATCGTAGGAGAGACGGCCAGCGGAAAGTCCGACCTAGCCATATCGCTTGCCGAGCGATTCAACGGAGAGGTTATTTGTGCCGATTCACGTACGGTATACAGAGGTATGGATATCGGAACTGCAAAACCGACACCGGAGGACCGCAAGCGTGTGCCGCATCATTTGCTGGATGTCGTCAGTCCGGACGAGCAGTTTACGGTAGCGGATTTCAAAAGGCTGGCAGTAGAGGCGATAGACGAGATTAGCGGGCGGCAGAAGCTGCCGATTTTGGTCGGCGGTAGCGGACTGTATGTTGATGCGGTGATCTATGATTTTGAGTTTTTACCTAAGGCTGATGAGGAGCAGCGAGAAATGCTGAGCAGGCTTTCGGTGGAAGAGCTCCAGCGGCTGGTACGTGAGCGAGGGCTTTCGATGCCGAAAAACGACAGAAATCCGCGGCACTTAATCCGGGTGCTTGAAACTGGCGGCAAGCAAGCTTCGCGGGGTCAGCTTCGGGAAAACACCCTAATACTTGGGCTGTGCTTATCAAGAGATGCTTTAAAGGAGCGGATAGTACACCGTGTGGAGCGCATGGTAGAGCAGGGGCTTGTTGATGAGGTTCGGTCCCTGGTGGAACAGTACGGCGAGGGCGCTCGTGCTCTTGAGGCGCCCGGCTATAAGGCGCTCAAGGAGTATTTAGCGGGGCGAACCAGCTTGGAAGAGGCTCAGCGGCTGTTCATTAAAAATGACCTGTCGCTAGCCAAGCGTCAGCGAACGTGGTTCAGGCGCAATAAAAGTATTCATTACATCGGTAGCCTGGAAGATGCCGTAGGTATAGTTACAACATTCTTGAATAAATATCAGGGTTAGCGCTAAAGCAGTCTGCTACAATATGCAGTATGATAGAGCAATTGTTCGGTTCCAAGACGAGGGTGAAGCTGTTGCAGCTATTCTATAGCAACCCGAACAGGCCGTTTTACGTTCGCGAGATTACTCGAAAGATTGATGAACAAATCAATTCGGTCCGTCGTGAGCTTGCTAATCTGCTAAGCGTAGGCATTATTTCCTCCGAGGATACTAATAACCGGCTGTACTATGAAGTTAATCAGAAGTATGAGTTCTATGAACCGCTGGCTGCTATTTTTGGCTCGGGTAGCTTTTCCGCATCCAAGAAGTCAACAGCCGCTGCTACCGGTGAACGTCAGGCTATAAAAGGATTGGGAAATGTTGAGATCGCGCTCTATACCGGCCAATTTACCCGTGACGAAGCCAGCGGGATCGATTTCCTGATTGTCGGTGACATTAATCAGACAAAGCTCACAAAATTTATCGCAGAGCTAGAGGATAAGGAGGGTAAGGAGATTCACTACACCGTCATGACCCCGGATGAGTTTCGGTATCGACAGCAGGTAAACGACCGCTTCTTAAATACAGTGCTCACCTCTAAGAAGCAGATTCTGATAGACAAGCATAATGTTTTGTCAGGAGAGTAAGAAGTGGTAATGGGTGATCTGCTTGCAGGATTTGAGATGTTCAGGGTAGGCAAGAAAAGTACGGTAATGGAAGGAGTAAACTGATGGAACTACAGTATTACGGAGCGAATTGTATTCGCCTTGTAACAAAGAACGCGGTGGTAGTGATTGATGATAATATTGCTGACCTTGGCGGATCCTCTGTGATCAAGTCTGGTGATATCGCTATCTACAGCGGTGCTCACGGTGAACCGGCACATGAGGTTAAGCTGGTCATTGACCAGCCGGGCGAATACGAGGTCTCAGGTATTTCTGTGCAGGGTATTGCAGCTCGCGGCCATATGGATGAGGAGGGCGGGCAATCGGCGACTATTTTTAAGTTAATTGTTGATGATACCAAGGTTGCCATCATCGGTCATGTGCATCCAGAGCTGGACGATAATCAGCTAGAGGCTATCGGCATGGTGGATGTCTTGATTATTCCAGTTGGCGGTAATGGCTACACCCTGGATCCAGTCGGTGCACTGAAGTTGATAAAGAAGATCGAACCGAAGGTCGTCATCCCTACGCATTACAACGATGCCAAATTGACATATCCTGTGCCTCAGCAAGAGCTGTCCGCAGCACTGACTGCAATGTCGATGGAGCCAAAAGAGACAGTTCCGAAGCTTAAAGTCAAGTCTAGCGACTTAGGTGAGGGCACGCAGCTGATCGTTCTTGAGCGGCAGTAAGCTGGCTGCTCCTGGCCTGCTTGACCTCTGAAGAGGTACGCCTTTTTAAGCAGAAAACTCCGCGCATGTAGCGGAGTTTTCTAGCTTGCGGCAATCGTCTTTAGCCTTAAGGCTGGAGTGACGCTTAAGTAACGTCCTGTTAGGACAAGGCTAAAACTTAGGCCAGCAGGCCCTTCTTCTTTAGGGTGCGGATTGCCTGAGTACTGACTTTGAGCGACACCTTCTTGCCGTCAATCATAACGGTCTTCTTCTGAAGGTTTGGCTTCCAGACTTTCTTGGTATGGCGCTGTGAGAAGCTGACATTGCTGCCAAACTGCTTGCCCTTACCAGTTAATTCACACTTCTGCATAGTTAGTTTCCCTTAGACACTGGTGCTACCTTAGACACTGGTGCTATAGTATAAGTGTTTTTCCTCTGTAAGTCAATAATTTA
>CAYZZS010000003.1:0-1239 GCA_964483035.1 uncultured Candidatus Saccharibacteria bacterium | reverse complement strand
CCTTAGACACTGGTGCTATAGTATAAGTGTTTTTCCTCTGTAAGTCAATAATTTATTGCTGGTATACTGGTACCTATGATTGATAACAGTGTCCTATTGATAGTCGTCGTTATCGCAGCTGTGTTGGTTTCAATCACCTTTCACGAGGCAATGCATGCTTTTACCTCGCACTGGCTTGGTGATGATACAGCACGACTGCAGGGTCGATTGACGTTGAATCCTCTGAAGCACATTGATCCGTTTCTAACGGTAGGGTTACCGGTCCTCTTGGCGCTGACAGGGGCGCCGATATTCGGTGCGGCCAAGCCGGTCCCGTTTAATCCCGCGAGGCTTAAGTATGATGAATTTGGTGCGGCACTTGTGGCGCTTGCCGGACCCCTGACGAATTTGGCCTTAGCGTTTATCGGCGCTCTATTGCTGCGCCTGCTCGGTGGGCAAATGCTGCCTATTGCAGCGGATATTCTATATGTTTTTATCGCTGTTAATACTGGGTTTTTCGTGTTCAATATGATCCCGTTTCCGCCCCTTGATGGCTCCAGGGTGCTGTACGCTGTTGCCCCTGAGCCACTGCAGCGAGTAATGGCTCAGATCGAGTCCTTTGGGCTGATAGGGGTATTCCTGTTTCTGTTCCTGCTTTATCCGGTCATATCACCTATCATCCTGAGCGTAAACCGGACGTTGCTTATGCTTCTAATCGGCTCCTAATCCAGGTATAATGTGCTTAGGCTGGATTAAGCCAATCGAATGATAATCTGAATACTTATCATTAGGGAGCTTAATATTCGCGGTAGCCGTGGCTGCCGGGTGAAGGCACCCACCTGGAGATTTTCCCAGGTTGTCATATTGGCTTCCAGCTATTTTTGTTAAGCAGTCCTCTTAAGATAGTGGACTGTTTTTCTTTGATTTGTCAGTAATGCTTCATTGTACCTCTGTAAAATGCAAGAGAAGTGGGGTACAATAGGCAGGTATTTTCCGGGAGGGAAGACGGAGTTACCGGGGTGTGGCGCAGTTGAGCTTTAGCTTTGCGAGCGCGTACGGCTGGGGTGAGGACTGCCAGTGGCAGTTCGCAAGGGAGCTCACTCTTGAAAACTTGTTTTCAAAGATGTGACGACGGGGTCGCCGAAGGTGACCGTGAGGACCGAACGGCCATACCCAAGAAGGAAACTTATAGTACACTAAACACCATCGGGGTGTGGCGCAGTTGGCTAGCGCGTACGGCTGGGGGCCGTGAGGTCGCAG
>CAYZZS010000002.1:91351-94428 GCA_964483035.1 uncultured Candidatus Saccharibacteria bacterium | reverse complement strand
GCCCGGCCACCAGCCCGCTACACCGAAGGTAGCTTGGTCAAGAAACTGGAAGAGCTCGGCATCGGCCGACCCAGTACCTACGCCACGATTATCTCGACCATCCAAGCTCGCGGCTACGTAGAAAAAGGCACAAACGAAGGAACGCCGCGCGAGGTCATCATGCTTAGCTTCAAAGACGGCACAATCGACCGCAAAGTTATCGAGGAAAAGACCGGCAGCGACCGCGGCAAGCTCATCCCAACCGCTAGCGGCCTGGTTATCAGTGACTTCCTGACCGGCCACTTTGACCAGATTGTCGATTATGGCTTTACCGCTACGCTAGAGGAAGATTTCGACAAGATTGCCAGCGGCAAGCAGGATCGCAATAGCGTGCTGCGCAGCTTTTATACACCGTTTCGCGAACTCATAGACAACTCCGGCGGCATCAAGCGCTCAGAAGTTGCCCAGGCCCGAGAAATCGGGGTTGACCCGAAAAGCGGCAAGAAGATTTTTGCCCGGTTCGGCCGTTTTGGCCCAATGCTGCAAATGGGAGAGCAAGACAGCGAAGAAAAGCCGACCTTCGCACCGCTGCCCGCTAAAACTACCATTGAAACCGTGACGCTTGAGCAGGCACTGCAGATGTTTAAACTACCCCGCGTCGTAGGCACGACAGAGGACGGTCAGGAGATCAAAGCCAATATCGGCCGCTTCGGTCCGTACATTCAAGTCGGCAAGCTGTATGTCTCCATCAAGCCGCTCGACCCACACACCATCACGGAACAGGAGGCCCGGGAGCTCTATGCCGCAAAGCTGAAGGCCGAAGCAGAAAAGAATATCGCTGACTTTGGCGACATCAAGATACTCAATGGCCGCTATGGCCCGTATGTCACCGATGGTACAAAAAACGCCAAGATCCCTAAAGACAAAGACCCGAAGAAACTGACAGAAGCCGAAGCCAAGAAGCTGCTCGATGAGGCACCAGCCAAAAAGCGGTTCGCCCGACGCAAAAAATAGCAGATAAGCCCCACCTTACCAGCATTGACTTTTTATTACTCTTATGCTATAGTTGGGTGTCTCTTGTTGTAGCGCCGCACTGGTGCTCCAATTGACGCATTTTGACAAGCAGGCATACAAGATGAGGTATAAGCCGATCCATACACGATCGCCTTTTACCTCATCTTGTGTTACAGGAATACACAGGCTAGCACTTCGCTAGGGCAACAGCCAATGAGGAGAAGGGCGATCATGACCATCAAAGGGTCCCTTAGGGAATCTTCACCGTACGCACAGTACGTCACGGCAACGGCGAAGCTCGGCGCCGGCGCACGCGTGTCGGAAGGCAACTGCAAACGCATCGAGGAAAAGCTCGAGTTCTTCAGCACACGCCAGCTGGCACCGTTCCTCAGCTCCCTGGTCTCCAACCCCGGCTGCGCTGACCAGCTCAAGAATCGCGATCTCCGCCACATCGGCAAGAACGTGAACTTCAAGAGTGAGTTCAGTGACGGCAACATCGAGCTAGCGGTCTACGTGACCATCACGCCGGCGGTCGAGTGCGACACGGAATATCTCGAGCTTGAGGCCAAGCGATTTCTCGCAACCAATTTCTTCGGGGACGCGCTGCTCACTGCCTACCTAAACCCCAGGTAGCATAAAGGCTCGGCCCAAAGGGGAGCGGCAGGCATACAAAAGTTCTTTCGCCGTATCCCGGTGTCTTCCTGAATACTTTTGTCTGCTTGTCTCTCTCCATTGATTATTATTATATTTTATGTTATAATTAGTTTTGTCAGACTCGTACAGATAGTTGCGTAATCACCCTTAAGAGCCTAGAAGCCGAAAGCAAATCTGAAGAGAAGTGCCAAAATAACAAAAAAGTATTTATCCACAATTTGCTATCTGTGCAACACTATACCGTTGTAATATTCCTAGGACTTCATTGTGCTTATGCGTCCATTTAGTGGTACAATATTACTTAGTTAGATGTAGTTTGACAATTTGAGAGTTTTGTTCTAAAATTATATTAATTTAATCGTAGTATAGCTAGGGAACAGTACAGATGCCTGATACAGAAGTGTCCAAATCACTGAATATTGAGAAAATCATCAATGAAATTCTCGCTACCATCGACCGTGAACGCGAACGGGAAATTATTGCCCGCCGATTTGGACTGTTCGACCGAAAGGAAACCCTGGAGCAGATAGGGGAGTTACTCGGAATCACCCGGGAGCGTGTGCGTCAGCTCGAGAAAGCAGTCGTTGCCCGTCTCAAGGCCTCAGCCGATCAAAATTTGCCGTATATCCAGGAAGTGCAGGATACGTTCGTCAACGAAATCAAGCAGATGGGTGGAGCAGCTCGCATCAGTGATCTTGCTGAGCGGCTAACTGAAGATAACTCCCGTATTGACCAGGCCCGCATTTCATTCCTTGCGGCCCTCTGCCCCAAGCTTGCCATCCTCGAAGACAACGATCATTTCTACCTCTCAGCTGGCCTGGCGTCTCTCCATGACAGCAAGGCGATGAAGGGACTAGTCGGCAAGATCATAGAGGCCGTTAAGAAAATCGGCGAACCAACGACGATCGAGAACATTGCAGCACAAGCTAAGATAAGCGACCCGGCCCACGCAGCCGCGCTGGCTAGCACCTCAAAAGACCTCGCAACCCTGAACAACCGCTGGGGGCTAATCAAGTGGCCGATGGTCAACCCGAAGAACATCCGGGACAAGATATATGTCGTCCTGTTTGAAAACAAGAAGCCAATGCATTTCAACGAAATCGCAGAAGCCATCAAGAAATCCTCTTTTAAGCGCAAAGACGTTACTACACAGGCCATTCATAACGAACTAATCAAAGACAAGCGCTTCGTACTGATAGGGCGGGGCATCTACGCTCTCAAGGAATGGGGCTATACCAGGGGAACAGTTGCTGACATCATAGCCGATGTACTAAAGAACGCTGGCGGGCCGTTGCATCGCGACGAAATCGTCAAGCGGGTCCTTAAGAGCCGGCAGGTCAAAGAAACGACTATCCTGCTAAACCTCCAGGGCAAACCGCAATTCAAGCGCGTTGCCAAAGCCACTTACGCACTCGCAGAATAGCCAAGAT
>CAYZZS010000002.1:2991-91251 GCA_964483035.1 uncultured Candidatus Saccharibacteria bacterium | reverse complement strand
CCGCAATTCAAGCGCGTTGCCAAAGCCACTTACGCACTCGCAGAATAGCCAAGATGCTCAGAAACGCTATCGCAATCGGAACCGACAGATAGCTTCAATAAGGTGATCTACGCGTGGGTCACCTTGGCCTGAAGACCGCTATTGGCGGTAGAGCCACGATTGCAGCTACTGGGAGAAGAGCATTATTAGCTTATAGATAAATTACGTACATTTTGCGAACATTTGGGCGATACAGAAATTTAATGGCTCAGTGACAAATTCTGTAAAGACAAAACCGCCATTCAAATATTGTAAAATTCGCGGCGCTAGCAACGTCGGGGCAGTACAAGTGCAAAATACATAATAGAAAGAGGAGGCGGGCGGCACAGACGATCAAGCCCGCGATGAAGCATAGCAGAAAGACATAGTGATGCGACGTCGCACAATGTATATTTTGCGTCGTGATAGTACTATGTCAAAGATGTATGGATGAACCTCCCTGAAGGGCAGTGCTAGGTGATATTCGCTATATTTCGTGTATTTATTATCCTCGCACACTTGCTGCTGCTCATACTTGCTTATGTCGATTCCCGTAAAACGTGCTGTGGCCGCTCGAACACTGCATCGCACCACTTCACGCTGCTGACGTCGCATTTTGTGCTGCAGCGTGAAAAGCTGTAGATTTCACGATTGCCGTAAGTTTTCCACATGACTTGTTTGCAATATTTGACTTTTGTTATGTTTTGTATTTTTATAGCACTTCTCTCTCCTTCTCCCCCTTCCTTGCTATATTTGACTTTTTGTTACTATGAATGTTTTATATAGTTTTTTGATACTTCCATTCTTTGGACACAGTATGAACATTTTGCGAACATGTAGGGCAGGAGAAGGGAGAGATTTCTCTCTTCTACACCTTTGTCTGCCTAGACTCCTGCACCCTATTCCTTAGCAGCGCCAGGGAGCTCTCTCATGCCTCCGCTAGAGATGAGTCGCTCTTCCCTGCCTTGGTTACTACTTATAGTATGCTTTTTCATCCACCCGGACATCAACATACTCAGCAGGCACTATACCACGTGCCTCCAGATCCCTAAGAAGCGCCAAATAGGTACCGATCTGCAGCCGGGCATCGCCTTCGGTATTCAGCTTAATAAAGTATGGTTGAGCTTCAATCCTTAGATGCAATTCGTTAACGATAGCCGGGAGTGTGATTGAAGACACGCTTAGCTGCTTAGCCTCTAACTGTCCGAGTATCTCAATTACAAAGTCCACGTTATCTTTTGGCAGTACGTGCCTGCCGGTTTCTATCGTCACGCCGGCCTCGTCGGTAACTCTCGGTAGGGAGAAAGCTGACAGGCCAGGAGCCTCTTCAGCCCGGATGATAGCCCTGCCGTTCTTATCAAGAGCGAATGCACCGTTTTTGGCTGTCAGCAGTAGAACCGGCTTAGCGGGTATAAGCTCCATAACGGGCTTTCGTCCAAAAAACGGCAACGTAATGGCCACCTCTGCCAGCTCCGGAAACCGCTCTTCGAGCCTGGCTGAAATCTGCCGCGTATCAACTGTCAATTTGCTTCGGTTCAAGATAGAGGAGCCGAACTCCTCCTCAGCAGCAGCTTGATAGAGTGAGATCGCTCTAAGATACTGCTTTTCTCCTGGATTGATATACTGCGTGACCTTGACCTGTGTATCAAGCGACAGCACATACAGCGCGCAGACGATAAGTGCTAATATTGCTACATACGATGGGATGTATTGCCACCATCTCTGCCAGGCACGGGAAGATGGCTCTCCTCGGTGCTGGCGCGCTTCAGGTCTTCGGCGGATATTGCTAGGCTCGGTACGAAGTGCATGATACGAAAACATGTAGGATTGCCGGCTAGCTAGCTGCTGCCGCTGATCCTTATCGTTTGCCGCGTTTTTCTTTCGCCTGAACTTCATGACTTACCGTGCCTCTAGTAGCATTTCGGCCAGCTCCTTAGCCGCATCCGGACGAGCAAAGCGGTGTAACGCCTGGCCTAACTGTTCCCTCTGTTGTCTATTTTTCATCAATTCAACTACAGCACTGCTGAGCTCCCCTTCCCTGGCCATCATTTCTTCCGTGAGCAGCCGTATGGCCTGCTGATCCGCTAGAAATTGTGCGTTCTTAAGCTGATGCCCGCCGGTCAAATACGGACTAGGGATGACGACGCAAGCCTTGGCCTGAGCCGCTAACTCAGCCAGCGCCGTCGCCCCAGCCCTAGCAACAACCACATCTGCAGCGCCGCTATATCGATACAGATCATTAACAAAATCTTTAACCAACACGCCAGAGCGCTGCGCCGCATCTGGGATTACTTCTTGGACTGCTCTTACAAAAGCCTGATCCTTTCCCCTGCCCGTAAGCACACATACTTTTAGGTCAGGCACTGCATCCAGTAAGGCTGGCAATTCCCTGATGACCGCCTTATTAATCCGCTCGGCCCCAAGCCCGCCCCCGGTGACCAGCAGCAGCGGAGCATCCGCCGCCACTCCTAAAGACTCCTTGAGCTTGCGCTGCTCGGCACCCGAAACAGGCTTGTAATTGCCGCTAATCGGTACGCCGACATATCGGGTTTTTTCTGCCGGATAGGGGTATAGCTCCTTGGGCATGCCGACCGCATACATAGCCGCCCATCGGCTAATTATCCGGTTAGCCAGGCCCGGAATACTATCAGAGTCATGCGTCACGAATGGAATACGCTTCGAGGCGGCCGCCAAACCAACCGGCACACCAACAAAGCCGCCTTTGATAAAGATGATCTCCGGCTTCAGCCGCCTAAGCAGCTTCCGGCTTTCAAAAAACCCGGCAACAACCCGAAAGCCGTCCCGTATATTCAAGGCTATAGTCGGCAGATCAAGCAGTTGTTTAAGCCCGGTACCGTGATAACGCCGGAACTTGCCCGCCCTCACTGCATGCACTTCATCTATTGACGGGTGCTGGGCAGGAATATCACCGAGTCGATCACCCTTTTGACCAACATAAATCAGCCTGACATCCGGACTAAGCCGTTTTACTTCATCCGCGACCGCTAAGACCGGGGTGATATGCCCCCCTGATCCTCCGCCGGTCAGTACGATTGTTCGCATGACGTCCTGCTTCATTACTGTTGGTATTCGCTGCTGTTACAAATGTAGTATACCGTGATATCTGAAAAGCCACACCCATGACACCTGTCACAAAGAGCAGACTGGTGCCGCCGTAGCTCACAAACGGCAGCGTTATACCCTTCAGCGGCAATATGCCGATCATCGCCCCAATATTGATAATCGACTGTGCAGCCAGCCAGGCTATGATGCCCATCATCAGCAGCCTTGCGTAGTCATCCGGAGCCCGCTCCGCAATACGGAATAGCCGCACAAACAGGGCAACAAATAAGCCTAGCAGTACTGCTACTCCTAAAAACCCGAACTTCTCGGCATAGATTGCAAAGATAGAGTCATTGGCCGCCTCGGGCAAGTAGCCGGTTGCCTGCACGCTGTGTCCCAAGCCTTTACCGAACATGCCACCGGAGCCAACAGCTATAAGTGCCTGGCAGGACTGGTAACCAGAGCTCAAGCAATCCTGCGTAGGGTTAAGGAATGTCGCCACCCGATCACGTCGGTACGGCGTACTGGCAATAAACAGCATTACCGCCACCAAAACTATGCCGCCAAAGGCCAATATCTGTTTCATAGGCAGGCCGGCGACGAACAACATAACTGCCATCATCGCAAACATCACTGCTGCCGACCCTAGGTCACTTTGCAACCACACAACCACTGCCCCGATTACAGCCAGGGCTATTAAAAGCGGCTTGAAGCTTTTATGATAATCGGTCAGTTTTCCGTCCTTGATCCGTTCAGTCAACAGCCCTGCCAGCCAGATAAGCAGTGCAAACTTTATCAGTTCGGCTGCCTGGAACGACACGCCGCCTATCTGTATCCACCGGTACGCGCCGTTGATTTCCTCGCCGAACACCCGGACAGCTATTGATGCAAGTGCAGCTGCCACAATCAATGCTTTCGTCAGCCGCCGCCACCAGCTGACCGGAACATTGGCAGTGATAGCAAAGGCGATAATGCCAAGCAGAATTGAGATAACCTGCTTGCCTGCATAGTAGTTTTCGCCAACATCTTTTTGGGCGGCCAGACTGGGGCCGATAGCATACACCACGACCAAACCGATACCAAGCAGCGCGATACTCAGCAGCGGCAGCTTATAGTCCGGCCGATGCTTGCGGCCATTTGCCGTCATAACTCCCGGTCTGCGGCGTGATGTGAAACGTGGCTGCATAAACCGCCCTCCTAGCCGATGTACTTCCCTGTCAGAAACAGAATCAGTCCGAGCACACTGGCCACTTGACCGATGATCCAAAACCGCATCGTCACCTTGGTTTCCGGCCAGCCACTGGCTTCGAAGTGATGGTGAATTGGCGCAATCTTAAAGATCTTCTTCCCGTTTCGCAGTTTCTTAGACAGGATCTGGATCATCGACGAACCAGCCTCAGCCACAAAGACGATACCAATAATCGGCAGCAGCACCATCGTATCAGTCAGCATAGCCACCACCCCTAGCGCTGTTCCGAGCGAGAATGAGCCGACGTCGCCCATAAAGAACCGGGCCGGATTGATATTGAACCAGGTGTAGCTCAGCAGTGCACCGACAATCGTCATACAAAAGCCGGCAATACCATACCTGCCCTCCAAAAAGGCAATAATGGCATACGTCACAAACGCCATAGACACCAGGCCGCCAGCCAAGCCGTCTAAGCCATCCGTGATGTTCACGGCGTTTGCCGTTGCTACAACCACTAGCACAAATAGTGGGATAATCAGCCAGCCGATTGCCAGATCTATCGCCAGAACGGGAATGTGAATCGTAGTAACATCCAACTTATAGTAAAAGAACCAGCCGCCAATCAGCGCAATCAGCACGATCAGCAGCAGCTTTAGCTTTGATGGTAAGCCCGCTACGCCGTTTCCGCTGCCTTTGATATTGATAATATCGTCTATGAGCCCGACTGCTCCTGCACCCACGAAAGCTGCCACCGGCAACCATGTCTCAGCCCGGCTGAGATTGAACAGCACTGTGACTAGTCCGACCGCGACCACGAACACGATACCAGCCATGGTCGGTATATGCCGCTTGTGTTTCTCACCGTGCAGACTGTTAAAGACCTTGGCCGCCTCACCTGTTACGGCAGTAGCCCGCGGCTTCTTCCACCACTCATACTTATAAGCCAGCGTCGTATAGAGCGGCGTGATAAGCATGCTTAGCAGAAAACCCATAAAGCCAAGCAGCAGGATTCTGATAACCGTATCGGTCTCTACAAGTATCTGAAATGTATTTCCCATGATAGCTATTTCCATCCCTTGCCGCTAGATGTCATGCCCAGCAAGCTACGCCCGGTCAGTCCTACCGCGTCATTTATACTTTTGGCAACAAACTGCAATGCGTTCATTATACTCCTCTTTGATACTGAATAATAATGACTGGCAAGCCTAGCGTGGAATCTGCTCAAAGCTAGTGGATGGCTGCTCATGGAAAAATATCGTTGCATAGTTTGTCCTTATCTTGATTTAGGTGTTACAGAAAATGTATCAATCAGCATATTAGCGATATCGGCAAATATTGGGCCGGCGGCACGGGAGCCGGCATAGCCCGGGATTTTAGGCTCGTCTACCCGGACGACAATAACATAATCAACTGAGTCTCCACCGACAAACCCCATGAACACACCATTAAACCTATCCGTGTAATAGCCGCCTTCCGAATCGGCGATCTGGGCCGTACCAGTCTTGCCGCCGATGGCATACTCGGCTCTAATCCTATCAAATCCATACGTCCGGTAGTTTGTGCGGATTACCTCTTCCATCAATTCTTTCACGGCCTTACCCGCTCCCTCGTGCACGACATTGCTACGCACTGCAACCGGCTCGTGCACCACCTCACCTCCCTTCCCGTCGATAGTCCGATCAATCAGGTACGGTTTATAGTAGGTGCCGCCATTCAGGACGCTTGAGATCGCAGCCGCGACTTGCAGCGGTGTCGCAGTCATACCCTGACCAAATGAGGTGTTAGCATATTGGATATTAAGGCCAAACCCATCCAGCGGGTCAGGGATAGTGCCCGACGCTTCAAACCCTTGCTCGACACCGGTCGGCCGGCCAAATCCGTAATGGTTCACCATATAATCATGCCAGGTAACCCTTGCCTGCTCATTGACCTCCCCGCCGCCCATTTGCGCTAACAAGAAGGAGGCGCCGGTATTCAAAGACAGGCGCAAAATATCGCCCATTGATTTAATGCCGGCCCCGCCGGATTCCTCGACATTGGTAATCGTGGCGCCGTCAATCTTCATAAATCCCGGATCATAATACGTCGTATCCCGGCTCACTACGCCTTTATCGAGCGCTGCAGCCAGTGTCAGCGGTTTCATGACAGAACCGACTTCGAGCGCTTCGGAGGCAGCCGCGTTATTAAACACCGCCGCATCCTCGACTTTATAAAATTCTGCCGGGTTATACGACGGGAAATTAGCCATCGCCTTTACAGCACCGGTTTTTGGATCCATAACGACCGCGCTGCCGAACTTAGACTTAGCAGCCTCGACGCCCTTCTTCAAGATATCTTCGACGTGCCGCTGCATGGCGATATCAATGGTTAAGACAGCATTCTCGCCGGCAACCGGGCTAATGGCCACGTTATCCTTGTTCGACACCAGGGGTATCCCCCGGGCATCGGTAATGGCCCGAAGCTGGCCAGGCCGGCCTCTCAGCTCTTTATCCAGGTACTGCTCGATTCCGTACTTCCCTTCACCGTCATCATTAACAAACCCCAGCAGCTGTGCTGCCAATTGTCCTTGCGGGTACGTACGATACTCCTCTTCCCTGGTGCCAATTCCCTTAATCTCCAGCCCATCCAAAGCATCCCGCTGATCCTTGTCCAACTTCTTAGCCAGCACCGCGTACCGCGTATCAGCTCCCATTAGCTCGCGGTAGTCGTCCGCACTGCCGCCGATAATCCGCTGTACTGCTTCAGCGGCTTCCGCTGGATCCTCGATATACATCGGATCTGCAAACAGCGTGTATTTCTTTTCGTTTAAGACAATCGGCACGATCTTGTCCCCGTCATAGGCTTCAATTAACCCGCGTGAGGCTGGTATCTCATACTCTTTTAGCTGCCCGGTTATCGCGGCGTTCTGGTAGTGTCCATGTTTGATAATTTGTAGATAAAAAAGCCTGATGGCGAAGATGCAGGCAATGAATAGCAATGCGGCGTATATGATCTTTATACGCGTCAGCGGGTTGGCCGGTGTTGAGCTGGTTATGGATGATCGCATGCAAATATACTCACGGAGGCAACGGGTCTTATCCCGGCACGGATTTACTATTATACGCTAGTTCTGAACAGAGCCGCTGGGCGCGACGGAGACCAGTCCTTTAGCAATATCACTGTGCTTGATCCGGTCTACAGCTTGTAAACGAGCCGATTCTACTTCCAGCTCCGCATGCTCTTCAGCTAATGCAGATTTTTGCTGGTTAAGTTCATTGATAGTGTAGCCGTAGGCATTGGTCTTAGTGACCTGAGTAAGATACAGCAGCCCTAGCAAGCATGCCAGGACAATCAGGATAATAGTGTTGCTTATCGGACCGATGGTTCGTGTCTTCGCCCGAAAGCTAACGGCGTTTTGGTTGCGCTGCGCAAAGCGCTGGCGATTCATGGTAAGTGAGCTTGAATATGTCATATTTTTGTTTCTGTATGCCCGGTAGAAAGGTGCGCTTGACGGACGCCGCTTGATTTTGAAGCGGCGTCCGCCTCCCTATTGTCCGCGGATTGTAGGACTTAACTACAATACTTTGACGCGAACTTTGTATGTGCGGGAGCTACTTTTTACCTGGATTGGCATAGTAGGCCTTTCCCTTTCTTTTTGTGACGTCACTCGCGCTATTTTGGCGCCAGAAACGTCTTTTATGTTTTTATTTTCACTGCGGCCCGGAGCTTTGCGCTCCGTGCGCGCGGATTAAGAACTAATTCCTCATGACTGCCGACTACCGGTTGCTTGGTCTGGATTTTCAGATCAGCATCATACCGGTCGCCTGCCCGCTCAGCTATCGCCCGCTTCACTACCCGGTCCTCCAGGCTATGAAAGCTGATGATGGCGATCCGTCCGCCAGGCTTCAGTAAATCGAACCAGACCGGCAATGCTGCTTCCAGCAGGCCGAGTTCGTCATTTACCACTATACGTAAAGCCTGAAAGGTGCGTGTCGCCGGATGTACCCGACTTCTGCCCTTTGGCCATACTGCGGCAGCTATTTCCGCCAGCTCGGTCGTTGTCGCAATCGGTCGATGCTCTACGATCATACGGGCTATCCGATCCGCTTTGGGCTCTTCCCCGTAATCGCGCAGTATCGCAGCAATGTCAGCCTCCGGATACGTATTGACGATATCCGCGGCAGTCAATGCCTGGCGGCTGTCCATTCGCATGTCCAGCGGCCCCTCCAGATTGATTGCGAAACCTCGCTTCGCGGTGTCAATGTGGGGTGACGAAATACCTAAATCCGCCAGCACCAGATCGAATCGCTGCCCTGCTTCCAGTAACCGGTTTGCGGCTGCCAAGTAATCGTCGTGTATGATTCGAACATCCTGGTCTTCGAACTTCTTGGTGAGCTCGCGAATGGCATTGTCATCGCGGTCTACCAACACTGCCTTTGACCAGGCTTTGGTGCATGCCAGCACTTCACTGGCGTGCCCGCCGTAACCAGCCGTCAGATCCAGATATGATTCACCTGGCTTCGGATCCAGATACTCGAGCACTTCCTTCAGAAGTACCGGAATGTGTTTAGATTTTTCATCGTGGTGCATACTTGCTAGTGTACCCCATGCACATTGTCATAGAGTGCACTTTTTTGTTTTTATTTTTTGTTTTAGCAAGGTCACCTAATCAGCAGCCAACTTTTTTGTTTTTGATTTGTAAGTTTTTGTTTTTGTAAGTACTAAAAGCCGTGATGCCAGAAGAAAGGCGTTGGCAAAGATTATTATCTTTGCTACCACTTCTGACAGCTCTTAGAAAGTTTTGAGAGACTTATGTGTGAGGTGGAGTTTTGGGAGGTGTTTTCAAATAAGGTGCGAAGGTTTTTAGAGTGGTTCCTTATAAAGCCCACTTGTTGACTGCCGAATAGGTAACCTTTATGCCCATTGCATCGCATCGGCCTGACTTCTGGCAGAACCAGAACTCTGTCCGCTACTTTCGGCGAATCGCTGCGTTGCTAGCCCTAGTGCTCCTTTGTCGTACATAACGTACGCCTCAGTCCGCTCCGTGCTGTCGCCTTGCGCTTCATCCGAATGCAACATGCATAAATTACTATTATTCGGTTTTGTGCTGTCTTTTGCCTGATTGTTAAGGTGCTGCTTGGTTCGCAAATTTCGTACTATGCCGCCATAAGCCGCCAGTACCTTCCTGCGCGCACCGCTACGACATCACGATCGATTGCCGCGTAGTCGAGCAAGTGCTGCTCAAGTGTTACCCTGCCCTGCTTCTGATCGAGCGGACTCTCGCATTTGCCCGATCGGAACTGTACGTTAAGATCCGCAATCTGCTCGTCCAGGATACTTCCCTTCAGTTGCGGTTCTACTTCTTCATCCCATACTGATTTGGGATACAGGTGCAGGTACTGCTTGAAGCCCCGGGTTATGACTACTCCGCTCGCGAACTCAGCCCTAAGCTCCGCCGGTATGGTTAACCGGCGCTTGTCGTCAAGCTTTCGTTCGAAGTAGTCTACCGTTGCCACAGGTTGTCCCTTTAATTTGCTAGTGGTTTTTATTTTTGTCGTTGGTAGTCATCTTTTTGGGCTACCCACGATTACCCACTGACATGAGTTTACTACCCACCATTACCCACTTGCAAGTACTTTATGAGCTTTTTTCAGATAAAATGGGCCAAACTATCCACAGTTTGGCAAAAAATAAGCAGCCACCATACATGTAGTGACTGCTTATCGTGCCCCAACGCTATTTTGTATACACGGCCGCTTTGGCCATAGCGAAGGATTAAATACCCGTAATCCTATAGAGAACTACGACCGGCGCACTGCTGCTGCGGCCATACTTGGCACTATAGACTTCATCGCCAAAGCCGCCGACCAGCACTCCGGCAGGCATACGCCTGGTGTTACTTTTTTGTGTTTTGTTGGTTGTATGTTTTGTGTTTTTTGACATAACACTTACATATTAGCACAATATTAGTTTTATGTCAAATTTATTGCAAAGTTAGCTACAGGCCGCGGATCCTCTTGAGCTCTTTCGCCCACCAAACTGCACTGGGGCGCACCCGGCGCTTCATACCGTTTTCGCGGTCCACTTCTACTAAACCGAACTTCGGCCACCAGCCGTACTTCCATTCAAAATTATCAAGCAGACTCCAGTGCATGTAGCCGCGCACATCAACTCCTTCGCTGATAGCACGCTCCATGGCTAGCATCGTCTCGTGCAGCCACCACTGTCGGTGCTCATCGTTCGCATCAGCCAAGCCGTTTTCAGTAACGATAATCGGCTTTTTGTAATGCGCCCAAACCCGCACCAGTAGCGGATGCAAACCTTCCGGCTCCATATACCAGGCCAGATCATTAAGCGGCACGGTCGGATTAGCCCGCCTAATCCCCTGGTAGTAGTCAGTAAAGTAGTAATTAAAGCCGACGAAATCCTGGAAGTGCTTGATGCGGTTGAAAAACCACCAGTTCCACCAGTACCGCATCCATTTGGTCGCCGTATGGTCAATGTAGTTATGCGGTCGCTTTGGCTGGATGTTAGCTAGCTGCTGCGCGATGCCGACCTGGATACCACTGCGGCGCCGCTTGATAATCGTATAAGCCCGCTTATGCGCGACCATCAGATTCCAATATACTTTGACAAAATTAACGACACTCTTTTCCTGTGGTGGCCACTCACCCGTTAGATAGCCAAAGCTGGCAAAAACGTTCGGCTCATTGAGGGTGATGATGTAGTTGATGTCCTTGCCGTACTCCTCAGCAATTTTGCGGACAAAGCGTTCGAAGTATTTGATATTACTCCGCTTCTTAAAACCGCCCAGCTCATCGAACCAGACTGGCACTGTCCAGTGCCAAATGTTCAGGACTGGCTCGATACCGCGCGCTTTCATTTCGCGGATATACTCGCGGTAATGCTCGACCGCCTCCAGACTCCACACCCCTTCTTGCGGCTCAATCCTGGCCCACTCGATGCCAAACCGGAAGGCGTTGAGATTCAGCTTGCGGACGATATCGAAGTCTAGTTTGTAGCGCTTATAGTGCTCGACACCGCGGCCCGAAACATAGTTGTCAGGGTCACGAGCAACATCCTTGATCTCCGGCCATTTCGGCATCCAGTCCAGCCGCGCTTTTGCTGTTCTGGCCAGCTCCTGAGCGTTTGCCAACTCCCAGACGGACCACTGGTTGGTATTACCGCCCTCTACCTGGTGGCTTGCCGTGCTGGCACCCCACAAAAAATCCTTTGGAAATAAATGTTTAGCCATATGCGTCTTAATATTTAGTATAGCAGCCTTACGGCCAATCAGCCCGCCTCCGGCAGCTCCACCGCCGGCAGGGCCAGCAGAGCCTCAAGCGACTCCACCTGACTCATAACTTCGAGTGACATAAAGAGATTGCCGACCGAATTCTCCTTGGCCTTACTAAAGCTAACCAGCTCGGGCTGGATCCGCTCCCCCGGGTCCTGCTGCTGCTCTTCGGTTGCAATCAAATCGGTGGCAACAAAACGATACGCTGTCCAATCCAGCTTGCCGCCACCGATATCTTCAATCATTACCAGCTTCAGTTTTCCAAACTTCATGCCGGTCTCTTCGCGCAGCTCCCGATGAGCTGCCGTGAACGGATCCTCGCCCGGCTCTATACGGCCGCCTGGGAAACTGATGCGGCTGCCATGATGCGGTTGCTCCTCGTGCAGAATCAATATTTGATCGTCGACAACCGGTATGACACTGACCACATCGGCCCGTCTGGCTACTTCAAACGTCTCAATCGAGCCGTCGAACATCTCCTGCTGCCATTGGTAGATTTCGTAAATAACTCCTTCAAATACCCGCTTGGCATGAGGTGGAATCTTTGACTTGCCAGGCTTCATCGCTTCATTATAGCAATCACTCGGTTTTGGCTTTCTTGGGCTTGCTGATTTTGCGGGTCCGCCGGTCGCGGTACGCCAGCTCGCGGCGATGCTCGTCCAGGCGGATAATGTAGTCGTCAAACTCTTTGAGTAGACTAGAGTACTGCCAGTTCGGTGTCATCAGGTGCAGCAGACGCTTCTTGTTAGCCAGATACTCCACCAGTGCATGGAAATCACCGTCACCGGATACGATAATCGCCTTATCGTAATTCGGCATCTCTTTCATGGCATAAAGCACCAACTCGACATCAATATTACCCTTGATGGTCGGCTTCGACTCCTTGCCGTTGTCGTCCTTCTGCTCAGAGTGGCCATTGTCGTGCTTGTGCGGCTGGGTTAGCTCAACCGTTGGCTTCAGTACGATCAAATACCCAGCCTCGTGCAACTGCTCGTACATCGGTTCGTACTCCGGTACATAGCCGATAAACAGATAGGCCCGGCTTACCCCGTATTTGTCCTGCAGGTACTTACGAAACTTCGCCCAGTCAACCTTCCAGCCCATCTTTTGACTGCCTAAGTTCAGGTTCTGGCTATCAATAAAGGCAAACACCCGCTCCGGTCGCTGGTTTTTTTTCTGGGTTAGTTTCCGGGTCATCCTGCCTTTCATGATACCACTGCTTCCTCTCTCGGCGCTTCAACTTCTGCTGGCCGAGGCTGTCCGCTTCTTTTTCGGAAGGCCAAAGCTAAAGTTGCTGGCAGCGCCATGGCCAGTCCGCCTAGAGCTGTAAATAGGATCCGCTCATCCATCTCATACACCGATGCCTCCTGCTTATTTAGGTACACCTGCCGCAGGTCTTCAGAGTACTCGAATTGTGAAACCGCTGCTGCGGCTAAATCGGCACGTTCCATCGAATCTGCCGAACCGCACTGCGCGTCCAGCACCGTCATAGTCCCTTCCCGGCTGGTTCGTGCCATCTGTAGCTCGCTACTTGGCTGACCGTTAATCGTACCCTCGAATATAGATCTGAGCGCTTCCCGTTCGCAGTCATCGGCCTCCGGTAGCAGGATGTACCCGAACTGCTCACGCACCATCGCCCCTTTTGCATCCAGCACGTCAGACTCCGGCACATTATTGGACCGCCGTCCGATCTCATGGCCGAGCGCCATAGAACCGATCAGGCCGGCCATAAAAATTGTGTTATAAAATCTTCTTTTAACTTTTTCCAAAATATTACCTAGACTATTACTTTTACTATACTACTGTCGTGCACTGTTGCAAACAAAACCCTACTGGCCACTGCTGTTCTTCGGTGGCATGTACGTCCCATCCCGAAGCTCACCGAGCATGGTATCCCGGCGCCTGCTTTTTGTCTGCTCCCGTTTGGCAGACTCGATCCACTGAATCCAGCCCTTCTGCTGGTAATAGGGCCGTTCACGATACTCCGCAAGCAGTCCGTGCTCCGTCAGCCACACTTCATACTCGTGCGGCAGGTCAAATGTGCGCACGCCAGGCTTAGCGACGCCAAAGCTCACCCGCTTACCCTTCAGATTGTTCTGTACCGCCTGGCGGGTCAGTCGGATCACTAGATCTACCGGAATCGTATCATCCGCCCTGAATTTGAGCGTGCGTTTGCCCTTTTTCTCAGTCTCAGGCCCCTCCTCGAACTGGCCGTGGCTCTGATCCAGCAGCGCTCCCTGGGGAAAGCTGAAATGCGCCCACTCCGTCGCTGCAAACATCCAGGCGACTGGACCGCTATGCTCAAACGCGGGCGCTCCCCATTTGATCGCCTCGGTGATCTCGGGGTCGGCTTCGTGCACGCAGTCTCTGAGCGTACGCATAATTTCCTGCTTCCAAGGTGCGTCAAGTGACCGTATGTAAGCATCTACTTCCGGATTCATACTTCTATAGTATAAGCAACTAGCGCAGCTGCCTAAATGACCGTAGCATCATATCGGCCTTGGCGGCATGCAGTGTTTCCCAGTGGACGTTATTGCCAGTAACTTCTACAAAGTAGCGCATGCTAGTCCCCGGCACATCCAGCATCATCAACCGCACCTGCTTGTCTGGCTGCTGGGCAGTCGTATAGACAATATCAATAATCCGGCCGGTTTTGCCGCCGAGAAAAATCGGCTCATCCATTGCTGCCTGATACGTGCCGCCCTGCTGTGTGATCGACTCCAGGCGTTTAGCCAGGCGGTCGGTAGTCATGTCGGTACTGACCGAAATCTTCATCGTAGCCGCTTTCTCACGGTTCTCGTCGACCAAATGCTCTGGACTAAAGAATGACACCTGCTCTGCGCCCGTCTTGTACTTGCTGTCCTCAAACCACGATTGCGGCAAATCAATAGAAAAATTCGAGTCGGTGAAGGTGGCGAGCAATTCCTCTCCGCCGCTCGTCCCGGGAGGTTCGGTTTGCACTCCCGGATTCGTCTCATCTTGCTGTTGCTGGTTCTGGGTTGCCCCATGATTTTCGGGCTCCTGCTGCTGACTAGTCAGATACCACACTGCGCCGCCCGCACCTACGGCCAGCACCACCACCAGACCGATGACCAATGGCAGCAGCAGGCCGCTACTCTTCTTGACCGGCGCACTTTGGGTTCGCATTGCGGAAATCATCAGCCGCTGCACGACGTCCATCGGCCAGCCGGCACCCAAAAGCTGCTGACGAATCATTTCGTCACTCATACCCTGAGCGCGCATCTGCGCAATAAATTGCATTCCCTGTCGGGTCGTATGATCCATTAACCTAATTATAGCTTATAGTGCTTATGTTATTGAATGGGGATTTCCAGCTTCAGAAGCCCCGGGATTCTGCAACTGCAGGTAGTCTGACGCTTCTTTAGCCAACTCTTCCGCAGTCTCTGAAATATCAATCTGATCGTGAAGCGGATAGGTGTCCGCTTCAGGCGTCACCGGAACGACAGAGACTGCCTTTTCTGCAATAAACGAACCTAGCGCACGAGGATAAGCTGCCTCCAGCTGCGATAGCTCACCCTGCATCTCTTTCCGCAAGCGCACTTGCGCTGCTGTGTCTATATGACTGAGCTCTTTGTCGCTGGTCGCTCCAGTCAAGCGCTTTAAATCTTTTATTCGATCCTTGTCTTCTTCCCCGCGTTCAACAAATTCATTGAACTTCTCTTGGGTTTTATCTACTTCTGGTAAAAATAATTCCTGCTCTTTACTCATGATAGCTGCTTAGTTGTTATTTGTTTTTGTAGTAACAAAACGTATATTAGCATAAGTTTGTTAATTTTGCAAGTTGATTATCATGTGACGGCTGGTCGATCCATTGTTGACAGGCTTAGCACAACAGAGCCCAATGCCGCCACATCCACACTCATAAACTCCCCATTCTCAAGGGAGGGAGCATGGTCATAGAGATCTTGCGGATCAAGCCCCTTTAGCAGTCCGGCAACCACCATACTGGTCCCCCGATGCGCGATTATCAATGTATTAACCGGCACATCCTGATGATCGAGCACGGCTTCAACCGTGCGGTTTACAAAGCCGTACACATTCTCTGCCCCAGGAACCGTGTGAATAGAGCGCTCGCCCAACTCCTCGGGACAGCGGCCAGTCATGGCCCCAGTGTCATATTCCACAAGCCGCGGATCAATTTGCACATCCCACACCCCGATCTCTCGCTTGACGATATCCGCCGTCTCTCGGGTTCGGCTGGCAGGCGAAGTTATTATCCGATCAAACTTTGCCAGTTTATTCAGCCGCCATCCGGCGTTGAATGCCTGGATTCTACCCCGGTCAGTCAGACTGGGATCAGCTTGCGACCCAGCAAAAACCCCACTGTGGTTTGCCTGACTTTCACCGTGTCGGAGCAGTATTACCGCCATATTGCACTAATCATAGCACCATTTCTGCCAGCTCATCGTAATTGCGGGCAATGGCGTTTGGTTTATGCTGCACGTCAGCTCCGGCCAACTCAGCAGCGGTGCGTGTGGTCATTATGCCAACCACGAAGGCTCCGGCAGCTTTCGCTGACTCAATACCCCTCGGACTGTCCTCAATGACCAGCAGTCGCTCCGCTGACTTGACTCGCAATATTTCTGCAGCGCGCTCATAGCCCTCCGGGTGCGGCTTCAGGTGCTCAACGTCTTCTCTCGCTACAATGCTCGCATCAGGAAATGTCCGATTCAGTTTATGGCGCATCAGAAACGGCATAACCTCCTGCTGCCGGTGTGCAGTCGTGACGATCGCCAGTTTCCCGGGACGGCGAACTGCTGCCTTGCGGACAAACCGGACCGCGCCCGGGACCTCATCCATGCCCCTAGCTGTAATCTCCCAGTACAACTGATTTTTTCGCTCTACGACAGCGTGCACCCGCTCATCCTGAGCATCACTGACAATACCGGCCTGCCTCATAATCCAGGCGTTGATAGACTCCGGATGACTGCCGTGCAGCGATGCCGCTTCGTGAACGCGCACGGAAATAGCAGCGTAGCGCTCATCACCAAGCTCGTCCCCAAGCTGTCGGTACGCTTCGATCCTCGCTGCCATGTGTGTCCGCTCGGTATCAGCTAGCGTGCCGTCAAAGTCAAAGGCTATCGCTTCAAACTCCCGAATCAATCGCTTTTGCATCGCGCAAGTACTCCTCGAATGATTGAATTATGCAGTATCCCGTAACATGCCGAGACCGGCAATCGCTTCGATGATATTTCTGATGTCACGGTACGTGATTGTTTCGTACCAGGCATCGATATACCCCTCAAGCACCTCGTCCAGCTGCTTGCGAACTTCCTCATCCAGCTCATCAGTTATATTACTAATCGTTTCCTCTCGGTCATTCCACGCCACTTCATCATAATGATCCCACAGCTGATACTCTTCGAACTTATTCACCACAGCGTCTGACGGAACTTCAAAGATGTACTTCGTCACCCTCCAGGCTTGCATTGCATTTTCGTTATCATCGTCATCCCACTCTTCCGTTTCATGCGTAACAAAACCAGCCGCCTTGTGCAGCTCACGGTTCAATTCCGGAATGTGCTCGGCGATACTGAGTGTTGCTGAGCGAACCATGTCAGCGTCCTCCAGGTCATCGTCGCCACTATCCAGCCAACACTCCAACTTCAAGGCAAAGCGCGCCAGGCCATTTGCCCGCTGGCGCTTGCGGCTGATTACAGCGCTTTCCAAATGATTTGACTCGTGCAGAAAATCACCGCCCCACGCTTGATTGGCCGCCGGCCATATCACGTCATCACGGAGAGCCATAACCTCTGCCTTGTCCAGAGGGACTTCATACCTGTACTTATCGCTGCGTGGAATATCGCCGCTTACTGTCATACGTGGCTAGCTTGCCATGTATTATCAACAATTGCAAACATAAGCGAGCTTGAAAATGTACGGCATCATCTCATAGTTTGCGAAACCCCCCCACCGCTGCTACCCTAAACAGCGACTATGACCATACACGAGCAACGACCCGAAGCAGACCGGTTCGCCGAGGCCTTTATGGCGCTTGATAACCTCATGATGCGCCAGCCGGAAACCGCCGCCTCGGTCAACTCAGTCAAGCTGTCATCATACGAACCGGATCCGCTGCGAATACTCGAGGGGAGGATAGATGCCAACATCCGGGACATCCACATCACTGTCGTTGGCCAGCTGAGCGGTAAACTGAGCGACAGAATCAGGGCGCTCCTGAGGCGCAGCAGCGTCCGGGAGGAGCTTGCCCAACACGGCCATAATCTGACAACAATCATCGAAAGCGAAGCATACGAACCAATAACACTCCATCAAGAGCGCCACAAATCCATACAGCGCATCGCCGAATTAGCCATATCGGAAAAATTACGTATGCGCCCCCTCTATAACGAAACGCGGACATACCTAGATACTTATTAAGATCTCGTAAAAAACCACCTGCCTACAGAACTTGTTTGAGCAGCTCTTCTTCGTCCGCTGGCTTGAGCGGCCTCTTCTTGATGATTTCATACCGCTGGCCGGTCATTGGCGACTCGATATAGTCGTCATTAAGCAGGTTCACGAACCGCACCAGATCTTTGTCATCCATGATAATTATCGAGCCGTCATCATCGGTCATCAGCCCCACCCCCAGCTCATCCGAATGGTCAATCAGGTCCTGCTGCTTGACCAGGCTGGGCTCAATCTTCTGCAGTTTCTTAATAGCCGCCGGCTTACCCTTGACCAAAGACTGCAAGCTAGCACCCTCACTAAAGCTGAGTTTGAAGTTCGCCTCAATCTCTGCCACCTTCTTAGCAGCGATACTGGCGGCCTTGGCGTCATAACCAAACAGTGACTTCAGTTTTGCCTGATTAAAGACAAACAGGTCCTGTCCAACTACTAGTAGTTGGTTTTCTCCGGGTATCTTCAGCGCGCTCATATTATCGAAGGGCTTGAATGTCCCGTCCTTCAGCATCCAGGCAGTGTGCCCTTTCATGACCTGGGTGGTCGGCAGGCTTTTGATCAGGTAAAACGGTGCCTCCAAACCCTCGGCGGTACACTGGGCTATAACCCCCTTGATACGCTTTAGGTCATGCTCCTCCTCAACGAACGTCTCGATCTCGTGCGACTGGGTCTTAAGCCAGTTGAGCACCTCAACCAGCTTGTCGACATTCTTAACGCGCGTGCGCTGTAGTACCAATTCCTCAGATTCTGCTTCCTCGAAGCCGCGAACCACCAGCCCCTTCTCTATGCCGCCCAAGATGTACTCCAGGATTTCATCGATAAATAGCGGCCTGAGCTGCCGCGCCACCTCGCCAGCCAGCTTGGTCTTGTAGACAATATAATTCCTATTGAAGAAATACAGGTTTATCTTGAGGTCCTCGACATATTGCACCAGATTATTCGCCCAGGCAAAGATATCCGTTTCCTGATATCCGTCCTCGTTCGCCGCCGGCAAATCCTGTAAAATCGCCGCGGTCAAAGTTTCTTTTGACTCATCCTGCACCTCTTCCGGCGCAGCTTGCTCTTTGATCTCATTGGCAGTAGTAGGCTCTTCCATGCTATCTGATTCTCTTCTGATTTATATTTACATTCTAGTGGCGTATTCTAACCCACGACAGTACGATATGGCTGCTGTAAAATTTTAACCAAGCAGTCAGCTTAGACGTTGAAGAAGTTTGGCGGAGCGCTGTTGAACTTCATAATTGGCAGCGATGTTATATCCTTCTTGTCAGCCAGTATCGGATACTGTACGCGGTAGGCGGCAATAATATCACCGTACACGGCATCACTCCACTGATAGCCCAGCTCACCGGCAATCTCTTCGATCTGGCGCTCATTGCGCCCTGAGATGGTGATAAGCGGCTTCAGCCACGGCCACTGATCCAAGTGAACCTTCGCATCGCCCAGACTCCAGGTTTCGCGCTTGGATTCCTGGTGCGAGCGCACCCGAAGCCCCAGCTCCAGGAATATATTGATGACCGCCTCAAAGGAGTTCACCGTGACAGCAGTATCCTGCACTGCATCCGTACTGACGCGCTGCAGCTTCTTGTATGCCAACGTCACGTCTTTACCATCATCCTGAACCTGGATAAATGTACCCTTGGAGCGCATGTACCCCTGAGTATCATCGATAATGACGTAACGCTTCAGCTGCATCGACTGCTCGCATTTTGCGCTTAACTCTTGTAGTTTTTCCCGGACCGCATCAAAATCGGCGTCCAAAAATTTGGCTTCAATCTCGCGTTTCATTTCATAATAAATCATAGCATTGTTTTTATGTTTTTCACGGCCCGCTACATATGGTGTTAGCTTAAGAGTCTTGACACTAATTTCTATACGGTTTATGCTGATATTTGTGCTTTTTTCCAATTGAGGTGGAGAGCGCATTTACTACCCCTGATTAATAAATATTTAAACGATTAATAATTCTGGGGGTATAAGGAGGGAGAACATACTATGCGACGAGTCGCATTGATTGCGGTTGTCTTTGTGGCGGCCGTGATAATGACCGCCGGCACCAGCCAGCCGGCACATGCCGAAAATAGCGAGACTGACGCGGAGAACACTGTTACCGTAGAGCAAGGCGATACGCTATCCAAGATCGCAAAAGCTCACGACACGACATACCAGAGAATATACTATGCAAACACCGACATCGAGCATCCGGACCTGATTTATCCGGGTGACGAACTACGGATCCCTGCACCGGATGAGACATTAGCAGAACGGCCGATTCCGACGACGGTAGTAATCAGTCGACCGTCAATCAAGAAACGCTCGACATCATCAAACCGCAGCGAACCCAGACAGTACGGAGCCCGCAATCAGGCCAAAGTCATCGTCAACTTCACAGTGACGGGCGGCGAGGCATGGGATCGTCTGGCAGCCTGTGAATCAGGCGGCAATTGGCACATCAACACTGGTAACGGATACTACGGCGGGCTGCAGTTCAGTCTCTCAAGCTGGCAAGCTGTCGGCGGTAGCGGCTATCCACACCAGGCCAGCAAGTCAGAGCAGATTCACCGTGCCGAAATGCTGCGCGCCCGCCAAGGCTGGGGTGCATGGCCAGCGTGTTCGGCAAAGCTCGGACTTAGATAATCAGATAATCAAATTTCGTAATTTTCGGTAACAAATCCGGGGCAGACTAACCTGCTCCGGATTCTGCTATATTCCACAGTTGTAATAAAACTCGCTGCCATTCAATTGACGAAGCATCATCTATTATCCATAATGATGCTAACGTTTACCTATGAAGCGAGCCAGAACGAAACCACTAAAGACCCGGGTGTACGCGAATGAGCTGGAATTAGCCCCTTCGCTTGCAGTTAGGCACCGGCAGCCGATTATAATAGGCGTGCTTTCCCTAGCCGTGATTGCCCTGTTCTCAGCGCTTATCTTTCGCTCCTCGGCACTCACTAATCAATTCATTCCCCTCAACCTGGGCGAGGATACGACACTCACTGGCGGCGCAGAGCCTGCCATTGACATCAATGCCGCCGGCGGCAGCTACATACGCTTCGTTGCTTCACCCACTCCGGATCCGCCAACTAGCGGCGAAGATGGCAGTTGCAACCTACCAGGGCTAACATACGTAAACTGCGACCTGATTCCTGCCCGGGCGACTATGTCGCCACCCCGCAACCCGCCGGTATTCGACAGCGACCCGGTAGCATGGTGGTCCGGCCAGCGTATATGGAACTCCGGTGTTATGCCGATAGCCAACGATGAGAACGGCTCCTTTAGGACTGACTGTCATTTCTCGCACATCAGCCGGGATGACCCCTTGGTATACCCCGGACTTGAAGGACGGGCACACCTACACACCTTCTGGGGCAATGTAACAACTGATTACAAAACTGATGTCGAGAACCTGGTTGATTCCAATGCGGCAGCCACCTGCGGTGGCGGTGGCGGTTCGAACCGCTCTGCCTACTGGGTGCCGTCCATGATTGATACACGCGATGGCCGGCCGCTCATTCCAGCCCGAATCGAGATTTACTACAAAACCGGAGAGCATGGCATCGAGGCATCATCCGTGAAACCCTTCCCCAAAGGCCTTCGGATGATTGCCGGCAACGCCAACAGCACCGGGGCGCAGGAAATGATCTGGTACTCCTGCTATAGCCTGGATAATGGCATCCAGCGCATCCGCTTCATCACTGATGTGTCCTGCCCAACTGGAGACCGCATGATTACGCATATCGACTTTCCGCAGTGCTGGGACGGTATGAACACTCACTCGGCAGATAACCAGAGCCACATGGCCTACCCGGTCAACGGCAAGTGTCCTTCTTCGCATTCGGTTCCTCTCACTAATATCACTTTCAAGGTCTACTATGACGTCCCGCCGGAAGGAACTTCCACCTGGCGGCTCGCCAGCGACATCAATGGCGCGCCCGCCGGCTCATCCGGTCACGGTGACTGGATCAACGGCTGGAATGAGGAAATCCTTAATATGTGGGTCCAAAACTGCAACAATACCGGCCTCGACTGCCGAGGCAGCGAAAACCTCGGTAACGGTATGGCGCTTTGCCAGTACACGTGGGGAACGCCGACTGTCTCATCTTGCCGCGAGTAAGTTTAGGAATTACAGCAGCACAGTAATCTGCTTGATCTTCGAGGTGTGTCCGCGAACAATTTCTATGCTGGATTTCGCAATGCCAAAATGCTCAGCCAGCAGTCTGACAACTGCCTGGTTCGCCTTGCCGTCGACTGCCCGCTCCCGGACATACACAGTGTAGCTGCCGTCGCCACCCTTCTCTATGGCTGGGCCTTTCTTACTTCCAGGCTTGACCCTAATGGTGATCATCTCTGCCATATTTAGCTACGCTTGATTATCTCCAAGCAGCTCTTGGAGGAGTTCGGGAAATTCCTGTGTGCCCATACTTTTTTGGGTAAAGTGACCGTAATTATCAAACTCCCTATAGCCAATGTCACGAATACTTTCCCGCAGCGATGCGACTGTCTTATGGATATTCCCTGCATCGTTCGCTGAATGAAAAACCGTAACCCCTTCGGTTCGGGCTGCTAATTCCGAATCGATTTCAAATTCAAAAAAGCCCTTTGTGTGATCTCGGTCCGGATCAGTCCAGGGAGCCACCAGCACGACCTTGCCGACCCTCAGGTCTTTGCGCTCGCTCAAATACCGCACCCAGAAACCGCCCCCACAGCTATGGCCGACCAGTAGCGTCTCCGGCCCGACTTCAAACCGCTCCACTTCCCTGACCCACGCCTTCCAATCCGGCGCGTAAGCATGAGGCATTTCCGGTGTCGCGGCCATGATGTCGTGTTTAATCAGCTGACTTTGTAGCCAGGGAATCCAATGCAGATTACTCATGCTCAGGACGTTGGGGTCATAGTATTCCCGCTTGCTCGGCATGCCGTGCAATATGATTGCGTTCTTCATACAAACATCATACCAGCTACCTCAGAGACTGGCCGTAACGTGTAAAGCCACCCGGCTTCTAGCTATTCCCACTGGAAAACATCGACAAATATTCCGCTGCATAGCTGCGGGCCTCCATGGTTACATCGCTAAATCCGCTATCCAGACCAGCCTGCATAGAGCGCTGTGTTCGATAATCAACCCTGGATAGCTCAAGCTCCGGACATCCATTCTCCAGCAATACATTCAGCATCTCCATTACTGCCAAAGTTACGACAGCGTGCGACAATTCAACCTCAATAGCCCTGCTCAACGTAAACCGCGCCACCAATCTGGAAGATTCTGGGCGCACACCAGCCGTACAACCCCACTCCCAGATAGTCTTCGGAGTATTATGAAACCTTCGATCCTGTCGAAGAATTTCGTGCGCTCGAATGTCATCAAACTCAAACGCTACTTCAACGAGCTGGGTTTGAGCCTCGCTTCCGTGCTCATGGAATTTGTCCATTACATAATGATAGCACTGCGAAGCCCCCGCGGACGCTACTACGCCAGGCTTAGCTCATTGCTCCTCGTGAGCATGTCGCCAAACTGATCTTCGTAATAATCCCTGAGGTACGCTTCCTGCAGCTGATAGCTGTCACCTGTTTCGTGCGAATTGAATGTCACCTCAACACAGCAAGCAATAATGCCATCCCAAACACTCTCCTCTACCACGCATTCTGGCTCTAGGTCTTCGTTTAGGAACGCAAACCGAACCGATAATTTACCGGCTTTGCGAATTATCTCTTCGGCTCGTACCGGCTGCTTTGCAGCTTGCTTTTCCGCGTGATCGAATCGCATCATGTAGGTATAGAGGCCGCCCTGTTCAATATCGGTTTCCATTACCCGCTTACAGCGATACGTATTATATTCCTCAATACTGCAGAAGCTGCCGATTTCTAAGTACGCCATTAGCAACTACTCCTAATCTTTGATGTCGTGCCATTTAATCATCACTATCGTGTAGCCTGCCGTCCATAAGGGCAAGCATGCGGTCATGTAGCACTCCGCAGTCTCCGGCGGTCAATGGATCTTCCGTGGTCACTCGCCGCAATATACTCCTCCCTAAATTTGCCTCCCGGATAAATTCTGGTGAATACCACCCTGGCCGCATTAGAGTCGGCAGTACTATAAAGCAGCCAATCCTATGGCCGTAATCTAACAAAGTATTGTGGCGCGAGGTAAACCGATAACTGTGCGACCATTCATCTATATTCGTCTGCGGATTAAGTGAGCATTCGCTGTACCTGATAGCCAGGTTAGTTCTTCCGTCTGGCATAAACTCCATAATTCCCATTACAGTCACAGTAATCGGATGCCGCTCACTTGCGAACGCATCCCTCACAACGCGCACCAGCTCGATCTCGAGACCAGCCCCATCGCTTCTTCCCAGTACTGTGGCGTCCGGCTCTTCGGCCATTGCCAGCAGCTGCTCCTTGAGTATGTCAAACTCCTCATATGTAGGAGGCGACATCAAGGCCTCCCGCTCCCTCGCGAATGCTTCGTACTCCGGCATACTGCAATTATAGTCTGTAACGCCAATAAATTACTACCCGTACCTTTAGGCTTATCGGGCAATAGACTGTAGACTAAGATTCATGGATGCAAACAACACTCCCCTAGAAGGTTCGACATTAGCAAACTTTACCCCGGTCAGCGCTGTCACTGAGCTGCAGATCATCGATATCCAGGAAGGTACCGGTGACACCGTCCCAACAGGCAGCACCATAACCGCACACTACACCGGTGCGATTGCTGCCAGCGGTGTCATTTTCCAAAGCTCCCATGACTTCGGCCAGCCCATCAGCTTCGGGCTCGACCAAGTTATTGCCGGATGGACTGAAGGTGTACCGGGCATGAAAGTCGGCGGCATCCGACGTCTAGTCATCCCTGCCGCCAAAGCTTACGGCTCGGCATCGCCATCGCCGAGCATTCCCCCTAACTCTGATCTGGTTTTTGATATCGAGCTAGTAGCCATACATTAGATATACGGCAGACATGCCAGCACACCTCCTGTACTATGCGTAGTGCTAAACGGAGGTTTGGAGCGCATGAGTTTAATAGAAGACATCAAGGCTAAGGCCGATCAAAGCGGCGACGGCAAAGTCTCCAAAGACGACCTGGAGTCGATGAAGGACGGCAATAACGACGGAATCATCGACAAGCTGAAAGGCATGGCCGACCAGAACGAGGACGGCCGGCTGAGTTTTGACGATATCAAAAGCATCGATCTCGGCGGTACCCTGAAGGACATCAAGGGTAAAATCTTTTAGCACCCGTCGGCCTGACAGTTGCCGCCTCTAATACTCCCCGCCAGCCGCATCATAGGGCCGGCCTTTTATCAGTGCGGTGTGGATTATGCTGATTTCGTCGAAAATATCCTCCAGCTCAAACGTGCTCAATCGGTTCCAGCTATAAAAATCGTGGTTTACCTGCTTGGTAAAGCGGATCAGTTCGTTAAAGTCCGGCTGAGAATTATGACCTTCTTGCTCCGTCGGTGTGTAATCCTTTGCTTCCTCCTCTGATCCGAGCGGACTGAGGGCATAGGTCTGCAGCGCAACCGGCTCCGCTGTCTCGTCTTCCGGTATATACATTAACAATGAGCGTTCGCTGAGCGGCTGGAAGCCATTTCTAAACATCCCCTGCTCGATGATAATCCGATATACATCACCGGCATCTTCACCGGCAGCAATCATGTCATGCCGAAGCAGCATCCGTCTGGCAAAAAAATTAAGCACCAGCCTGGATTCATACGTTGCGGGCAGCGTAATCGTCTCTACTTCGCACCAGTGGGACAAAATATTCTCCGCGAGCCGGGCGGAACGGTCGTTGGGACTCAGGTGCACCGCTTCATCGACTAGTTCGGCCACCAGTTCGACCGCCTCACGGTCCAGCTCTGTAGAATATCGAACCTCCGCCGTCTGAGGCGGCTCGCCGCGTGCAATACTCATATCAGTTTCATCATAGCAGATACGATATCGATTGGATTATTTTACCAATGTGCGTAAATAATCCCTGAGCACCACGGCGTGGTTTATGTCCGGATCCTTTGCGGCGTACACCAGCGTCAGGGTCTTAACTGTCCCGATTCGCTCAAGCAGCTGCTTGGGCACACTGGACGCCCGCAGCTCAGCAATGTACCCAGCCCTGAATTCCTGAAATTTATCCGGATCGTGGTCAAACCAGGCCCTCAGCTCATTGCTCGGTGCGATATCCTTCAGCCATTCATCCACTGCTGCCAGCTCTTTCTTCACTCCCCGCGGCCACAGCCGGTCCACCAGCACCCGAAACCCGTCCGCCTCCGAAGCTCTATCATAAACTCGCTTGATTACAATTTTCATCTAACTTAATCATAGCACTGCCATCAAATCGACTGACATTGAGAGGGCCGCGGAAATGTTCATTAAATTTGCTTAGGATTTTGAGGAAGTTCGGCGGCGAGCAGAAACTACACCGACAGCAATAGTACTAAGCACAAAAACTGCCCCTTGCCTCTTCGCTCAACTAGCGAGGGGGGGTAATGGTAAGGCATGCTAGACAGTCTGGCGTAGCATTATACCCATATTCAACAAATAGACGGGAGCTGCCGGCTTCCTTACTTCAGCTTTGCTACCAATTCTTCGATCTTCACCCGTGCCTGCAAGGTTGTGTCGCGTTCGCGGACCGTGACGTCATTATTACTTAGGCTGTCGAAATCAATAGTCACGCAAAACGGCGTGCCGATTTCGTCCTGGCGACGGTAACGCTTACCGATGTTGCCGTTGTCGTCCCACATGACGTTACCGATCTCTTTCTTCAGCAGTTCGTACACTTCCCGGGCCTTCTCAACCAATTCCGGCTTGTTCTTGAGCAAGGGACTGACTGCTACGCGGACCGGTGCCAGATGCGCCGGCAGCTTCAAGTACACACGCTTTTCATCGTTTACTTCATCTTCCGTGTAGGCCGAAACCAGCACCGCCATCATCAAACGCTCCACGCCGAATGACGGTTCGATAACATGCGGCACATACGGCGCGCTGCCGTCTTTCGGCCGGTACTCCATGCTTTTGCCGCTGACACGCTGGATGTTGCCAAGGTCAAAATCCGTGCGGTACGCCAAACCCAGCAGTTCTTTGCGGCCAATCGGGTAATCAAATTCGAAATCGATGGTCCGCTCGCTGTAATGCGCCCGATCTTCGTCCGGTACCTCCAGCTCGTGCACCTTATCTTCCGGCAATCCTAAGTCTTTAAGGAATTGTATGATTTCCTGCCGCCACTGCTCAAAGCTCTCTTGCCACTTGTCGGGATGGACGAAATATTCAATCTCCATCTGTTCGAACTCGCGGGAGCGGAAAACGAAGTCGCGCGGGCTGATCTCGTTCCGAAACGCCTTGCCGATCTGCGCGATACCGAACGGCATATCCGGATACAACGTGTCGACAACGTTCTTGTAATTGGTAAAGATGCCCTGAGCGGTTTCCGGACGGAGATAACTGATTGACCCCTCATCCTCAACCGGACCGACACTGGTCTTAAACATCATATTGAACTGGCGCGGCTCGCCGAACGTCTCCAGTTTGCCGCAGGTCGGACACTTGCCCAGGTCAATCTGATCAGCGCGGAACCGCGATTTGCAGTTCGCGCACTCCACCAGCGGGTCGGTGAAGGTATCGACATGCCCACTGGCCTGCCAGACTTTCGGGTTCATCAATATTGCCGCGTCTACGCCGTACATATCCTCGCGCAAACGCACGAACCTATCCCACCAGAGATCCTGGATATTGCGCTTCAGCTCGAGCCCCAGGGGACCATAATCCCAGGTGCCGGCAAGGCCGCCGTAAATCTCGGAGCCCTGGAAAATAAAACCGCGCCGTTTACACAAGCTTACAATGTCATCTAATTGCACTTCACTCATATACTGCCTTTGTCTTTATTAAGAAATACTGATTGCTTAGGTACAAAGTAAAATTTACGCAGGCCCAAGGCCACCGTTTCGCACCGATCCTAAACCGTTCATCGCAATGAGTGTTTTCATTTGGCTCTGATTATACCGTGAAAAAGTCAAAATAACTACACGCACTGCTGAGTGGCGGCCTATGCTAGCCCTGTTCGTCATCAATGCCCTGAAGTACGATACGGCCAGCCTGCTGCTCCGGGCCTCCTCCGGCCACATCGTGCCGCGTAAATGAGACGTAATGAATGGACTCCGGAAGACGGAATGATGGGAAATAGCCATGCGGCATCTTAGCTGCACCCTGCCATAATCCAGACTTGCCACCCAGCAGCATCCGGCCGGCCCGTTCCGCAACCTGAAGCTGATACTCAACCAGCTCCCGCCGCTCCGAGTCAAGCCGATCAGGACGAAAGCGGTACAGCACCATGCTTTCTGCAAAATCTTCAAACGGGCTGGCGCCAGCGTAGCTTGTGGGCAGTGAAATCTCCGGGTACAACTCCTCCAGATCAGCCATTGCCTGAGCGTATTCCTCCCTCAAGAAAGGCAGACTGCGCTGCAGGGCATGTGCCAGTTCGTGGGTCATAGTCAGCGCCGCCAGCGACTCCCCTTCCGTCCGGTAGCGGTTCAGCATACCGATCCATTTGCCGCTATTATCAGATTCCCAGGAACTGATATCACCTGCATACGGGTCGTCAAACAGCTCCCTGTGCAGATACACCAGCTTCCGATCACCAATGTAGTAGCCGCCGACCAGCGTTCCGTCAGGGCCAGCCTCCGGTCCATCGCCGAGATTGTCAGCAATCATGATGTTTGTTACCTGCCGCGGCACCCAGCCGGCCGTCTGTTCATCAAACCACCGATACGTATCAAGTACCGGCTGCAAGACTTCAGACGATATCGATTCATTTGCTATGTTTGCAATCGTAATCATATTGCTCTGCTCCCCGGCTACGTAGAGCTGCCGCAAGTTATCAGGCAGCAGCCGCGGAAACGTCTCGTGCTTACGGTTCGGATAGTCCCACCAGACACTGTTATTGATGTACTCCCGGCGCACCATCTCGGGGTCAGGATGGACCAGCGAAGGATGCCAAAAGCACTCATATACAGCTGCTCCCTGCTCGTACGGCTGCAAGCCTCTGCTCAGTGAATGTATTTCGACCAGGATGTCGTCCCCATCAAAATTCCGGCGGCTGAAACTCCAAAACGACTCATACCGGTCGCTGAAAGCACCACTCTTCAGGGCGTGATGCAACAACTCGTTGTTGGTGTTTATTTCCGACATAAAGCACTATTTTGCCACGGAGAACTGTACTTAGGCAATACCACCCTGGCTTTAGCTCTCTAAACGTACGCTATACGTGCGCATACTGCGACGCCATAGCCTCAACCAGCTCTCGGGTATCCTTCAGCAACTTATCAATACCGGTAATCTGCTGCAAAACTCGTGGTTGAGCAGCGCTAAAGCCGATTCGCAAATACTTGATGTGGTCGGCACGGTACCGCCCCTGCCCCAGCGGCACGAACGCCATACTGTCCAAATCAAACCCGTAGCGCTGATCCGGGACTAGCTTCTGCCCCTTGGCATCGGTGTGCAAGTTTGGCGAGTGACCGCCGATTCGCAACAGTTGCATCCGGAACCAGCTGCTAATCACCTCGGTACTGAGCTGCACATCATCCATGGCTTCAAGGGTATGCTCCAGCAGATGATAGTATTCCTGATCCGGCTCATCCTCGGTCACTTTGTTGAGCTGCTTCATCAGCTCATAGCACAACATGGTCCGGTCGATGTCATGCACGATAGTACTAAAGTGGCGCACCAGCCGGGCTGACACCAGTGTACCGATATCGCCGCGGCCGCGAATGAAGGTAATATTCGTAACGCTGAATAATTCGATACTGCCGGCAAGCTTGCTTTTCAGCCGGCGTACCCCCTTAGCCATCAACCGCAGCTTACCGTTATCCGGTGTCAGGACGGTCAAAATCCGGTCAGCTTCCCCAAAGTCTGTCCGAGTCAAGATAATACCGGTGGTGACGATCTGGTTCATGTGACCGGCAACGGCAACACGTTATTGACCGCCTGCACCAGTGAGGCCAGCGTAGCGCGCGGCTTGTAGTAATACGCTGCTACCCCAAGCTGATCCCAGAGCACTGGCGAAAGCACTTCGGTCGGTGGCACAGAACTCAGCAGGACTACCGGAATACGCTGCCACTCGGTATATGACCTGAGCTCGTAGAGAAACTCTACTCCGTTATGCCGGGGCAGTTGTAATTCAAGCAGAATCAAATCAGGCAGCCGCTCATCAGCAAGCTGTATCGCACCTTGAGCACTTCGGCAGCTCGCCACCTCATGACCATTGGCGCGCAAGGCATCCGCATAGAGCCTGCTTAGGATACGATCCGGTTCGATTAAGAGAATGTTCGCCATGCTGCTACCTATACAAGTGAAAGCTGACGACTGGGCAGCAGCGTTGCCGCCAGGCCGGATAAATTATTATGTCGAGCAACCCGGAGCCGAGCGGAAAACGCATTGAAAATCGTATCCGCCACGAATATGCCGGCACCCGTCGATGACGTAACACCGCTCATTGGCTGTCTTGATCGGCCATACAACTGCCGGGCTCGCCGGTACATATCAGCGCTCATGCCATCCAGGTCACCAAATACTCCGGCAGCAATACCGCCGTCACTGGTCCGATGGGCGCCCAATGTCAGCTGCAGCAGCTCCGACTCACGCTGGCTCTGCGCCTCGATAAATACCTGGCCTAGACTTGTCAGTGCTGTCATCAGTGCCGAGCGCTCAGCCATAACCGGGCCGTACTTACCCCTGATATCTAACCGCAGTGACACTTCGTAATCCTTGGCGTAGCTGGAAAGCGTGTGAGCCGCATCGTGCAGTACGGAACTCACCGAAACCGGCTCCAATTCCAGAGAAAGCTGCCCCTTCATCAGCCGCATACCCAGCAAGTAGCCATCAATCAGCTGTAGTGCCGCATTCGCCGAACGTTCAATATACTGAAGCTCCGCCTCCGGATCGGCATCAATCGCCAGATTGCAAAGCTCAGCACGGCGGGCAATGTGCAAAAATGGAACCTTCATCTGCTCGGCCAACGCCATCAATAGCTGCGCTGAGCCTGCGGCAAACGATTCCTGGTCTTGCAGCACCGTTACCCTCCTTAATACTGTGTAGCAGTATAAAGTTTTGCCGGAAACTGTGCAAATACTACCGATTCCTGGCGGTCAATCAGCCGTCCTTAGGGAGTAAACCCAAAATTCTTCAGGATAATACCGTCAAAATCTCCTTTGAACTGCTCTGACTCCGTCCACATTTTGAGCGTCTTGTCCCTCAGTGGCAGCATGACCATCGCGCCCTGTTTCTTGCTGGCAATCTCACCGTCAATACGTGCGCCGACAGTAGACGGCGAAGACTGCGATACATACGCCTGCACCGTTGCCTTGCCCTGTTTCACGGCTGAATCAAACCGCTTGAGCTCGTCCGCATAGCTGGTGTTCGACACCTCCACT
The DNA here is from genome assembly GCA_964483035.1 of uncultured Candidatus Saccharibacteria bacterium. Lineage (GTDB taxonomy): Bacteria > Patescibacteriota > Saccharimonadia > Saccharimonadales > CAYZZS01 > CAYZZS01. The sequence goes on along the minus strand of CAYZZS010000002.1, from coordinate 59,858 downwards.
CTTAGCGCATAGCTATTATCGCGGTGAATACCCGGCACGTAGTTCGGGTGAAAGTACCCTTCTATCGGCGTACTGCCGCTATCTTTCTCGCTGACAAATGCACTCCAAGTCTTGGGGTACTGAATTGCCAGGCTGCCATATGCCGCCGGGCCCTGGTACAGTTTGAATGGCAGCTTTTCCTGCTCCAGGAACTGCGCGTCTTTCTCTGCTGACTTCCGCTCTTCCGCTACCTTCACCGCCTCGGCAATCTTCTGATCCGCATTGGTCTTATAATCTTCCATGCCCAGATAAGCCCAAATACCGAAACCGGAGGCAGCTACCAGCAGCATTAGTGTCACCGCGAAGGCGACGGTCATCATTACGCCGCCACGCTGGTTAAGAGGCGTTCTATTCATATCGGTAATGGTAACACAACAATTAATATTGGTACATAAAGACGCCGCTGCGCGACTTGGCCGGCTCTCTGCCAGGAATCTTAAAGGCGATACTGGCTAGCTTTACTTTTTTACCACGATATCTTTGAGTAATATTTTTATCCAATTTTCCCATGTATTTGTCTAGCAGAAACACGAATATGCCGTCGGTTTCCGGCCACTCTGCCCGCCAGTAATTCCCCCAGCGGATCTTGACCGATTTTCGGTATTTGAAAGTCATGCACTTTGCAGCAAGTACCAGCAGCGGATTGAGTTCATAGCCGACGCCGTAAATACCACGCTCCGCCGCCGCCCGCAGCACCCGGCCGTCACCGCAGCCAAGCTCCAGCAAGGTCTGCCCCGGCTTCAGATCCAGCAGCTCAAGCGCGGCTTCAGTCTGTTTTTGCATGGTCGGTAAGTACGGCGCCCCGAAAGCCACCACGAATCCAAATATCAATACCAAGCCGGCGATTACCAGGACCGCGACCTCTATCATCTGCTTAGCGGCCGTTCTTTACCTGGGTAATCTTATTCTCTGCTTCGGCGAGATGCGTCTCGAGCTGCTTGACGATCTCTACGCCGCGCTCATACTGCTTGATCGCCTGATCGACTTCAATGCCGTCGGCCTGTAAATCAGCCAGAATTTGCTCCAACTCCGCGTTTAACTCCCGGTAGGATACTTGCTTTTTTGCCATAGCCTTATTATATGCGATTATTCCGGCAAACCGACACCACTTCGGCGCGCGGCATCCTCTAAGTGCGATATCAACGCCTCCTGATGCTGATGCTCGACTGTACTACCCGGCTCATTCCGTACCACCCCCAAGCTCTCCACAACGGCGTCATTCTGTCCGTTGCCCTGCCACGACACTAACCGCAAACTAAGCTCATCAGCTTCTTGCAACACCGGCCCATCGGACTCGGTGGCGAAATTCAACGGACCGTCAATAATTAGCTTGTGGTGCAAAAGCTCAGGAACTTCACCCTCGTCAGATACAACATCGCTTGGCAGACGAAATTCGGTCAGTTTGGGCTTGATTTCATCTGAAATTCTGTACTGTCCGCTTGGATCTACCGTGACGTACTCGCTGTCGTTATACAGCCAGACCATATGCTCAAGTATCCGTTTTGCGAGCCTAAATGCAGAATATGGCCGTGGCTGCTGATCAGATTCTTCGGACGGATAGTGTGCCGGTGTCTCCATGCGCTGTCTCCCAGTTACAGGAGTCAGTCTAAAGGGTTTTTAGGTTCGATGCTACTTATGCTTGCCCGGGCCGATCCGTCATGCAGCAGCAATGTGACGTCCATGTCCGGCTGTAGCCGCTTGACTGAGCGGACCACATCACCGCCTTCGGCACGGATAATCGCGTAACCGCGCTGCATGGCAGACAAGGGACTCAATGCCTCAAGCAACTGGTGCTGCAACTTCAGCTCATGGCGCAAGGTGTATACAATCCGCTCCGCCGCATCATGCAGCTCTTTAGCACGCGCCGTGACAAGCTGTCTCTTGTCGCCAACAGCTGCCGAGAGCAACTGATCCAGCCGGGACTTTACCGAAGTAAGCTGAGCGCTTACGGCCGCCTTATCTGGCACGAGAAGCTGCGCGGCGTTTGACGGCGTGCTGGCCCGCTGATCAGCTGCCAGCTCCGCCAAGCTAATATCGATTTCGTGCCCGATAGCCACCAGGGTCGGAATACGACTGCCCGCCACTGCCCTCGTTACCTGCTCCGTACTGAAAGCCGCCAGATCCTCCGGACTGCCGCCGCCCCGCGTCAACACCAGAACTTCCGGCGGAGTGGGCTGCTGATTGAAGTGCTCGATAGCTGCCGTAATCTGCGCTACTGCCGCCTCACCCTGCACCTGCACATCCAGGAGCTCAATACGCACGCCCGCCCACCGCTCGTTCATAATCTTGATAAAGTCGGCATAGGCTGCCGATTCCTTGGAAGTTATCAACCCAATTCGCTCAGGAGGATACGGCAACGGCCGCTTACGGTTCGGATCAAACAGCCCCTCCGCCTCCAGCTTAGCCTGCAGCAGTGCTGCCGCTCGGCGGATTGAGCCTTCGCCTACCGGCTGCAAACTCTGAATGTTCACACTAAAGCCGTACTGCGGATGTAGTCTGGGAGAGCCAGCCACCTCAAGCAGCATGCCATCCTCCAGCGGCCCCGGCAGCATGTACACGGTGCCAAAAAACTTAACGCTGGCATACTCGTCCTTCAGATCAAAATACACCCACCGATTCTTGCTGACCCGAAAGTTGGCCAGCTCACCCACAATGGTTACGCTGGGGTAGGCGTACTCCATGGTCTGATTGAGCAGTGCGACGAAATCGACCGGAGCCAGCTTGATCTCTAAGTTATCCATGCTGCATCCGCACCTTAGGCTGCTCCCTAATGGCTTTCTGATAAAAGAAGTATCCTGGTGGCAGCTGGATCAGCATACTCAACACCCGATACATGATGATCACCGGAATACTGACCGCCGGCGACACTCCCGCTGCTGCCAGAACCGAGGTCATGAGCACCTCGTAAATCCCTACGCCGCCGGGCAGTACTGAAATAAACCCGGCAAAGTTGGCTACCGCATAGGCAATAATTACCGCTCCGAAATTCACCCACTCCCCAAACGCGATGTAGACCACGTATATTGTCAGCACTTCGGTCAGGTTTGCCAAAAAAGCATGCCACAGAGGCCACCCAAGCTTGCGCCAGTCCGAACGGATGACGACATAATTTTTATGCAGGTTAGTGAAGATTTCCCTAACCCGGCCAATGTTAATAGTCTCCGGCTTTCCGGGGCGCACAACCCGTATCATCCGGTTCAGCGCCCGCGTGATGTACGTAAAGAACGCATTGATACGCCGCTCGCTGCCGATAATAAATGCCGTAGCGGCCGTCCCAACCAGCAGCAGTGTAAAGATCGAGCCTGACACCAGCAGCAGGAAATTGTTAGCCTGACCCTCAGCTGCCAAAAACAGCAGTCCGACACCCAGTAGAGCCTGGAATGAAATAAAAATGAAGCCGAATTTCATGATCTGCACCAGCGTTGACTTGGTGCCGCTCACCCCCTTTTGCCGAAGGCGCAACCCGAAGTACGAAATCCCGGAAACACCGCCGCTCGGAAACAGGTTATTAACGAAGTTGAGCTCTAGCATAACCTTTAGCATGTGCCAGAATGTGAACTTGGCGCCGAGCGCCCGGAAGAATGACAAGTGCAGCTTAGTCTGGGCAACATAATTTACCACTTGCACGGGCAGTAATAGCAGTAGTGCCCACGTATTGACGTCATTTAGATTGCGCACCGTATCAAGGATATCGTTACGCACCACGTAAACCAGCCCGGCTAGTGCTACAAAAGTCAGCACTGTCACGACCAGCCGCCAGTTGTGCCTGATGTACGAATTCACGCGGTTCATGGGCTAAATTATACAGAACTGCCCGCTAACCTTATTCCGGCGCATTGTTGACCGTGGCTATCAGGTATACTTACACAGAACATGGATCAAAGTTTAATCATTCTTGGCCGCCAGCCAGCCCTTGGTATCGCCGAGCTCGAGAGCCTTTATGGAGGCAAGCTCATCACACCAGTAAATGACCAGGCTGTGCTGCTGCAAATGGCACCGGACAAAATTGATTTCACGCGCCTTGGCGGCAGCGTCAAGCTCACACAAGTCCTGACTCGGCTGGATACGACGAACTGGAAGGAGATCGAACAGTTCCTGATTGATACAACTCCGGAACACGCTGCCTTATTGTCCGGTGACGGTAAATTAAGCATCGGCTTAAGTGTTTACAACCTGGCGGTCGGACTGAAGCCGCTGCTTGCTACCGGCCTGAAAGTCAAGAAGGCCATCAGAGCCACCGGTCGCTCCGTGCGCATCGTACCGAACAAGTCCCCGGCCCTTAATAGCGCCCAGGTCCTGCACAACAACCTAACCGGACCAATGGGCTGGGAGCTAGTGTTTGTGCGCACCCGCAATCAAACCATCATCGCCCGCACCACCGCCGAACAAGACATTGAAGCCTATGCCGCCCGCGACCAGAAGCGCCCCAAGCGCGATGCTAAGGTCGGCATGCTGCCGCCCAAGCTCGCACAGATCATAATCAATCTTGCCGTCGGTTCGACCGGTCCGGAGAAAGGTGCGACCGTCCTTGACCCATTCTGTGGTACTGGGGTTGTGCTACAAGAAGCCAGTCTGATGGGTTACGACATTATGGGCAGCGACCTGGATCAGCGAATGGTTGATTATACTGATGAAAATTTGCAATGGCTGCTCACCTTAGACAAGGGCCGAGCAATCCCCCACTCGCCCGATAAACGTTACTACCAGCTGCAAACCGGTGACGCTACCGAGCTGCAGTGGTCGCCGCTGCCTGACTTTATCGCCTGCGAGACCTATCTCGGTCGACCCTTCAGCAGCGAGCCGGATCCCGAAACACTTACCGAAGTCATACATGACGTCAATCTGATTCACAAGAAATTTCTCCGGAATGTCGCGAAGCAAACCAAGCCGGGATTCCGCCTGTGCATCGCTGTTCCTGCCTGGAGGACAAATAATGGCTTCAAACACCTCAAAACCCTTGATAATTTAGCGGAATTAGGCTATACTCGTCTAAGTTTTGTTCACGTTAGTGATGAGGATCTCATCTATCATCGTCCCGGCCAAACGGTCGCCCGTGAACTTGTAGTACTAATAAGGAAGTAAGTATGGCAAAAGTTAAAGCAGGTGGTAGCAGTAAAAACGTCCACGACAGCCCCGGCCAGAGACTGGGTGTCAAGCTATATGGTGGTCAGAAAGTTCGCAATGGTCAGGTAATCGTTCGTCAGGTAGGCATGACTAAGCGTGCCGGCAAAGGCACCATGCTCAGCCGCAACTTCACGATCCACGCAACACGGGACGGTGTAGTGAAGTACACGAGCCGCCGCGTTCGCCTCTTTACCGGCAAAAGTGTCAACCGCACCGAAGTAACGGTCGAGTAGGACTTTACGTAAGTATTCAATTTACGACAAAACCGGCCATCGGCCGGTTTTTGTTTTAAGCGATGGTGAACTCAACACCGAGGCGCTAACCGCGGGCTGCAACCTTGATACGTGTTCCGTTGGTGGAGTGATCCCTGATCGTTAACCCCTTTCCGTCCTCACTCTGCTCAACGGTAAAGTGCCTCCGGGAAATCAGTGAACCGTCTGGCGTACTCGTAAGCCCCAGCATGGGGTGTATATTTTGACGACCAATGGTCATTTCAGCCTTGCTTAACTCCAGGAATGGAGCGCGGTCACCCTCGCCCATATAATTTAAAGCTATGAGGGCGTACCGCGAGTGTGTTACGCCCAACTCCTCGGCCGGTCTACCGTCAACATACTTAACAGGAGTCGGCCGCTCAGTAGCTAGCGCCCCAAAATCAACCAGGCCAATCTTTGGTTCAGACTGACTATGCTCAGCAGCCGGTAGCGTAATCTCAGCAAGCACCATACCATTGACGCCATACTCCTCGCGCGCCTTACCAATATCCATTACGGCCTCTTCTGGCAACTTCAAGGCGCCACGGTGTAATTGATACTCGCGCATCGTATGGGCGACCTTCCGCTCATTAACCGGAACCGACTCTAGAAGACTACCGACCGCAACAACGCCACTTGCCCTACCGACACGCTGACTGCTCCGATCACCTTCGCGGACCGCCTCTGCCGAAGGTTGCGGCCCGTCAATCTGAATAATCATGGCGCTACGGTCATCATTCTTGGTTGCGGCCTCAATCAGCGCCTCGGCCTTTTGCTGCGGCGTCGCATGCGGTGCGTTCATTACCTCTTCTATGGCCGCCATATTATCTCCGCCGCGCAACCGCTGCTTCGAGGTATCACCGGTTACTCCATCCGACACTAACAAAATCTGGTCGCCGGGATAGAGCTGGATAACATCAGTTTGATTTAACCCTGTGTAAGTATCAGAGCCGAGCGCGTTTGTAATAACATTCCCATGCCTATCTGCCTCTGCCTCGGACTTTCCTTGCTCCAACATCTCCTGCCGCTGCGTCTCTTCGCGGTTCAGCTGATATGCCCTGCCTCCTCTGATAACAAATAGCAGCGAGTCACCCACCCCCGCCCAAGCGAGCTTCTGTCCGCCCTCTCGGTCCTTATGCACCATCGCAATCACGCCGGTAGTAGCGCCTTTACTCACCGCAGCCACCCTGTCTACCATCTCTTCTACTATGTTTTCAATGTTCTGGCGCGGATTCGATGGCACCGTATCACCGTGCTGCATGGCGTACTCATGAAGATACTGGCGGGCCGCTTCGGAAGCGCCCCTGCCATCATCCATGCCGCCGGCACCATCAAAAACACCGTATATACCATTGCCTGACTCTTGGTCAACAAAGGCATATACGGCATCCTCTGAGAACGGCATCGGCTGCCCATCCTTGCCTATCTTGGTCTTTTCAGCCCAGCCGGCATACATTACATCGTTATACAGCTCTTTGTGGCGATGCGTGCTCATATATTCCGCCACGACCGGCGGTACATTGTGGTGTGTTTCGGGATGGTGATGTGATGCTGACATAATGTTTGTTTTTGTACGTTACATATCTTATTTTAGCAAAATATTGCTGTTTTGTCAATATGCTTACGTTAATAAGACTACCTATGCGCGATTGTTAATGCGTATATCAAAAAGTTGTAAAAAAGATTTGACGTGAAGAATCTAACCGCTTATGCTCAAGGTATACACTGTTTAAAAAATAAAAAGGTGCGCAGTATATGGAACCGGACAACAACTCAACAGATAATAATGGTAGCAACGGCGATGACTTCCGTGTAGTCCGCCGCATCGATGACTGGTCACAGGCCATCATGAGACAGCCCGAAGATGACAGCCAGGCAGACAATTCCGACAGCAGCACTACTGCTAAGAGCAATATTCCGAAAAAAGGCGGTCCGGAAGAAGCCGGGTTAGGCGCCGCTGAACAGCCCGGCAAGGGCGGCGTGCGCACTGAATCGGAAGTCGAACGCCGCGCCAAAGAAGAAGCAAGCCGCCGGACCAGTTACACTGCGCCTGTCGCCTCCGGGGATCGCAGCTCAAACTCGAATTCCGAAGTGAGGCAGGAGTCCAGAAGCAGCACCAGCCAGCCGGCAGCCGCCGCCGATTTGGGCACTAACCGCAACGCTTTGAATGCCCAGGAGAGTTCACCGGCCGGCAACTCCCCCTACAGGCAACAGCCGACATCAATCCCTGATCCTATCACCGACCGACTGCTGGGCCGCGACGATAAGGCCCAGGAAGAAGCCGCGGTCGGTAATCCGGTCAAAGTATCCGTAACGGACCAGGATGGCCCGTCACCAAGCGGCGCACGGCAATTGACCCCAGCCGAGAAAGCCGCACAAGCCAATGCGGCAGCCCAGGATTACGATGTTGCCGCCAAGCCGCTCATCGACGACAACCCTTTCAACCTCCCGGCCAGTGACGGCTTTCGTAACCACACATTCACAGACAATAGCTCGTCTCGCTCACCTGATCAAATAATCGAAGATGCGAAAGACGAACTGCGAGGCGGACCTTCCCCGGACCGTATCATTGAAGATGCGAAAGCAGGATTACTCACGGGGACAGATCAGCCGGTCAGCGACTGGGAAAGGGCGCAAGCCGAAGCTGCCGCGGGCAATCCGGTCAGCGTGACGCCAAACCATCACAACGAAGACAACCCGGCGCATCTCAATACCGGCCTTGGTATGGATCCGCTGGCTGAACTCTCCGCCCGGCTGGATTACAACGCTCGTGAGCTCATGCGCCGCTTCCCCGAAATGTACGGCGATGACTTTAACAAGGCACGGGCCCAGGCTGAGGTTGACTTCCAGAATTTCGTTGGCGATGTAGAGAGCGGCAAAAGCAGCGATGACCTCGCCAAGCTCGAAGACCATCTGAATAAACAGACCGAGGAGTACATGCGGAAAAACCCGGGCGTACCTGAAAGTGAAGCCAGGTATCGGGTCGAAGACGAGTGGAATACCTTCATCAAAAGGATGGACGACCGGGCAGCTGAAATATCACGCGAGACCGGTATGAGCTGGGATGACGCGCGAGCCCAGGCCGACCGCGAATTCAACGATTTCGTCCGCTCACAACAGCCGGTAACCGTCCCTGCGCCGGAAATAACATCCGATCCGACAGCTCCAATCAATATGAATCAGGATGAACTGCCCCCCGAAGTTCTAAAGGCACGAGAGCAAGAAGAGCGATATGCAGCCGATCGCGCGGCCGCCGAAGCCAATAGCATCGCCGTAGACTACAATGTAGCACAGCAGCCCTCATGGGTTGACCCGGTCGGACAGGCACAGCAACAGTGGCAGCAGGAACAGGAAGCGCAGAAGCAGCAAGAGTCATGGCAGCAACAACCCTGGGTAAATCAACCCGGAGAACCGTGGGTGCAGCCCCAGGAACCACCACAGCAATCATCATCACCGGATCCATGGCTAGAGGCAAACCCCTGGCAGGAGCAGCCGGTGTCTACTCCTGCACCCGCCATCACGACCGACCCGGCAGCACCAATCAATACGAACCAAGATGAGCTGCCCCCTGAAGTCCTAAAAGCACAGGATGACTTAGCAAGGCTAGAGCACGCCCTCAATGAAAATGCGCAAGTGTATGTCAGCCAAGGGTATGCTCCGCATGTCGCCCGAGCCATGGCAGACCGAGACTGGGAAAACTTCCTCACCCGTCCAAACGCCAGTCCCGAATTAGCGCAGCTTGACGAAGCACTTGACAAAAATGCAACGGAACTCCTAACAAGCGGACAGGCTTCAAGCTGGGCTGAAGCAAGAGCCATCGCTGATACGAATTTCCAGAATTTCGTTGCAGCCCAAGAAGCAGCGGCTCATGAACAGCGACTCCAGCAAATCGCCGCTAACCTACCGGCTAGTGCACCAGGTGTCACGCCTGAAAATGCTGTAGACATCGCGGGTGCACTCTATAACAGCGTACCTATGGACGCAAACGGTAATGTTCCGTGGTAATCATCAGGGGTAGCTAATTAACTGTAGCCAGAGTCATGAACGCCAAAGCCAAGAAATCAACCAGCAGCAAACCAAAGAAGAAAATATCCGTCACACAGGTTTCGGAGCGCCCCTCTGCCTCTATTAGACCTAGTGCCAAAGAGGTTATTGCCAAGATAAAAGCCCAAGGCACCCATGCGCGATTAACCTCAAACGAAAAGTCCCTGCTTAAGGAGCTGCTGGATAAGCTATATCGGGCAAAGTATCAGAACCGTTACAAGAGCGGCCAGATTAAAGCACTTAGCGGAGAAGACTGGCTTGCTAATATTGAACAGAAATTGCGCGAACGGGCGCAGGCCTACAACAAAGAAAACCCATGGATGACACCGGAGCAGGCACGGGCACATATTGATGCCGATTTAGACGAATACATAAAGTCCCACCTACCAAAAGGTGAGCTGGCCGATCTGGACGCCAGACTTCGCAATAACGCCCGGGCCCTCATCGATCAGTACCCCGGCATGACCTGGCTAGAGGCGCGGCGACGGGCTGACGAAGACTGGAATAACTTCGTTGGGCGCTAGGCACTAAGCCTACTGCAATAAACAAGTCGCTTATTATATTCTGACACCCCGTAACTCTTATATGTGCTCTTATAAGCTATCAAGCTAATGATCTAGCTATCGGTATCGAACGGCGGGCTGCCGCCCAGCGCATCAGGAGAAGCAGCTGACCAACTCTCCAGCGACTCCGCAATCCGACGATTTCGCTGGCGGCTATACTGTATGTATTCGTCAATCAAATGCTCAAAACGCTTAGCTTTTGCGTCCTGTCGATTGTCTTCTCCCTCAATTTTCTGCAGGTACCGATCAATACCGCCCAGCTCATTGACATCACGAAGCACTCCGTTATCCAGAACATATATTTTGTCCATCAACTTGAGTAGTGATTTACGATGCGTAATCATCAGCACGGTCCTGCCCTGCATGGCGGGCATAAGTGCATCACGGATATAGTTCTCACTCTTGCTATCAAGTGCTGCCGTCGGTTCGTCCATACATAAAATAGGCGCCTGCTTGAGCAGTCCCCGGGCTATCGAGACGCGCTGACGCTGGCCGCCGCTCAGCGTACTCCCCTCCTCGCCAACCATCGTCTGTACACCCATAGGCATCTTAGCGACAAATTCATCGACATGGGCGACCCGCATCACCTCACGAACCTCTTCTTCGGTGGGGCGGCGATAGACATCGCCGTCTAGGATATTCTCCAGCACCGACTGGCCAAACAGCTGCGGCGTCTGCCCGATCCAGGCGATCTTCTGACGCAGCTGCTGAAGCGATACGGTCTGTGTATCTATACCATCAACCAAAATACGCCCTTCAGCCGGCTGAATAAAGAGTGGTAGCATCTTAGCGATTGTTGTTTTTCCGCTGCCGCTCGGCCCGATGATTGCAACCTTCTGGCCTGCCTCAATCGTCAGATTCAGACCTTGTAGTACAGAGACATCACCATAGCTATACGACACGTTCTGAAACTCGATCTTCCCACTTCCCGGCTCAAACGGAATACCTTGTCGCAGGAACTCAATCCCTTCATGGTCACTCATGATTTCATGAACTCGGCCGACATCCACTAGCTTCTGTTTTCGAGCAGCCAGCTGCGTAGCAATGGCCTCGATTGGACCAAGAAGATACCCCATATACGTCATGAAAATCAGCAGCTCACCGATTGTAATCTCCTGCTTGAGCACCGACATACCGCCGAAATACATGACTGCTGAGGTTCCTAAGATTATGAGCAACGAGTTAACCGACCTGAAAGCGTGACCCCAGAACAGGCCCAGTTTTGATAACTCGTAACCCCTCTGCCACAAGCTGTTTGCCTTCATGATCTGCTTCTCTTCAAGCGTGTATGCCTGTACAGCTTCGGCGTTATCAACTGACTCATGCAGAACCGCAGAGGTTTTACTGGCAACTTCGGCGCTCTCGCGGGCGATTTTACCGAGCGGCGGACCAAACATCCGAATAAGCACAAAAAGAAACGGCACCAGGATGACACTGATAATCGTCAACTCAACGCTAAAGTACAGCATGACCGTAAGAACGCTAATAACCATTATTACCGACTCGCCAATCGATGCCGTCGTGCCAAGGACGTAGTCCGCCAGACTATTAGTCACGATATTCTGACGATACACATAATCACCCTTCGCCAACCGCTCCTGGTGATACAGCGGCAGGTGCAGTATGTGACGGAACGACTCTTCCTTAATATCCCGGTTCAGCCAAAAGCTAAGCTTCAGTAGCGTATAGTTTTTTAGCAAATGGAATGCAGATCCGACTAGAAAAATAATAATCGTAAGTATAGCAGTAACGAGAATAAGCTCCGGCTTACCGGTCAGCGGTGCAAGCGGACCGGGCGCGGTGTACGGACCGAAGGCGGAGTCAATCATAATCTTAGTTGGCCATGGCTTGAGTAAAATGATCGCTACGCTGATACAGCCAAACGCTATCATAGTGATAACTGCCGGCAGGGCACGCGACCGATATCTAGCAAGCCAACTACGGAACCCGACTGTGCGCTGTGCAGGCCGCCGCATACGCCAGCTGGCGATCGCCTGGTTGACAAGGCTCTCCGGCCAGCCTGCAGCAATCAAAGATGACGCAATGTATTGCGGCGGCACACCTTTTGCAGCCGCCGCTTCAATCTCTTCGTTCAAATTAGGCGTCATTCTCCCGGCACCCCTACCTAACCGGCCGGCCGATAAGCCGGCTTGAGCTCTACTGATTTAAATGGTTTTTGATTCTCTCTACAACATCCGCAATAACAACCTGGGATTTGACCATGTAGTCATCAACCCCTAGCTCTGTCGCACGCTGCCGATCACTCTCCTGGCTAAGTGCCGTGAGCATCACCACCTTGACATTAGCCGTGTCCGGCGTATTCCTAAGAATATCCAGTACATCAAAGCCGTTCACCTTCGGCATCATCACATCTAGCAGAATCAAATCCGGGCGGAATTCCATGGCTGACGCCAGCGCGTCTTCGCCATTTGGTACTCGCTTGACATTAAAGCCTTCGGCTTGCAAGCGGGTTTGATAGACATTTGCCAGACTGTCATCGTCTTCGACGAGCAGTACTTTTTTGGCTTGTGGTTGCGGATTTGTAGAAGGAGTTACAGACTGGTCCATACAGAAATGCTAACGCAGTACCCCCAAAATAGCAAATAGCTTTTGGTAATTTTTGCAACTGCTAGGCGATGGATTGAATGCTGCGTACTGACGGCCGCTCTTAGCGTTTTAGGGACCGTACGAAGCCGTTAAACAATGGATGTGGTCGATTGGGACGGGACTTGAATTCCGGATGAAACTGGCTGGCAACCATGAATGGATGGTTAATCGCCTCGATCATCTCCACCAACGTACCATCCGGTGAATGACCAACCGCCTTAATCCCCCATGACTCATACCTATCACGGTACTCGTTATTCGCCTCGTACCGATGCCGGTGCCGTTCAGTAATTTTCGTTGCACCGTATATCTTAGCCGCTACACTGCCCTTTTCAATGACGCACGGGTAATCACCGAGCCGCATGGTGCCGCCGGTATGCTCTTTACCCAATTGGTCTGCCATCGTACTGATGACCTGGTGTTCGCTTTTAGGATCAAATTCGGTTGAGTTGGCATCCGTAAGTCCTGAAAGTCTGGCCGCTGCAATGACCGCAACTTGCATGCCGAGGCACAGACCAAGATACGGCAGCTTGTTCGTCAACGCATACTGGGCCGCCCGGATCTTACCCTCGATACCGCGGCCGCCGAAACCGCCTGGAACCACAATACCGTCTATATCAGCAAAGGCTTTCTCCCAGCCCTTTGCCTGCTCCAGCTCCTCAGCATCAACCCAGACAATATCAACGATGACGTCGTTCCACCAGGCAGCTGAGCGGAGAGCTTCGAGTACCGACATATAGGTGTCTTGATTATCAAGATACTTCGCGACAACTCCGACTGTCAGTTTTTGCTTATGGTTACCGATTGCCCGCTTCACCACGCTCTCCCACTCTTTCAGCTGTGGCTTTGAGGCTTTGAGCCGTAACTTTTCAACGATGACGTTCGCTATACCCGCCTCTTCGAGTGTCAATGGCACTTCATAAATAGACCTAGCATTGGGCAGCAGTACAATTGCCCGCTCTTCCACGCCACTAAACAGGCTTAGCTTCTTAATAGCCGATGCCGGTGGATGCTCTTCGCTGCGTGCTACGAGGACGTCCGGAACGATACCCAGGCCCCTAAGCTCACGTACGGCATTCTGGGCTGGCTTGGTTTTGAACTCTTTGCTGGCACCCAAATACGGTACGTACACCACGTGTGCAAACACACAGTTCTCGCGTCCGACTTTCATCGCCAGTTCACGGATAGCCTCAATAAAACTAAGCCCTTCGTAGTCGCCGACCGTGCCGCCAATCTCCACTATGTGCACGTCGTACCCCTCGGCCGTTGCAATAATCTGCTCCTGGATCGCCTGCGTCACATGTGGTATAAATTGAACTGTTTTTCCGGAGTATTTGCCGGCGCGCTCATCGGTGATTACCTTTTGCAGCACCCGACCGCTCATCAACGAACTACTCTGGGTCAATTCCTGATCTAAAAACCGCTCGTAATGCCCAAGATCAAGATCAGTCTCTGCTCCGTCCTTGGTAACAAAACACTCACCGTGCTCAGCCGGATTCAGCGTACCGGCATCGACGTTCAAATAAGGGTCGCATTTTTGAATGTTGACTTTGAGTTTTCGGGCTTTGAGAAGGTTTCCGATGGAGGCGGCAGTGATGCCCTTTCCGAGCCCTGAAAGCACACCGCCAGTAACAAACACATACTTCGTGGTACGTTTAGCCACTATATCTCCTACTCTGATACTAAAGATACTACTCTAGTGGTTATCTATACGCAAGGGATAATGTTAATTTTTGTCTTCTAAGTAACGAATCGAGACAAGGCGGCCAAAGACCTACTGGGCAGTCAGCCGAAATTACCCAGGAAGCTTGATTTGGCTATTGGTTGAGGAATTTGATTGCAGCGTCTTTTTGCGGATCACGATTGTTCTTGTAATCGTCCTCAGTAAATTCGACACTCTGATCCGGCTTGATGCCCTCCTTGTCAAGATTTACTCCATGTGGCGTAAACCAACGGGCAATCGTCACTTTCAGTGCGCCGCCACCGCGCAGCTCTTCCACCTGCTGTACGCTGCCCTTCCCAAACGACTCTACTCCAATAAGCGTCGCTGCACCATGATCCTTGAGGGCGCCGGCAGTAATCTCACTGGCACTGGCGCTTCCTTCGTTGATCAGTACAGCTGTCGGCACTCCAAGCAGTACCGGCCGACCACGGGACCTAAACGTCTTTATTACGACATCGCCACGCTTTTCCTCAAGTACTGTCTTGTTGTCCAGCCAGAGACTAGCGACATCCACGGCAGAATCAAGCAGTCCGCCGGGATTACTGCGCAGATCCAATATTACACCCTTCACGCTGGCTGCCTTAAAGTCTTCAGCCGCTGTCCGGGCAAGCCGAGAGGTGTCTTCGGAGTACCGGCTAATCTGCAGGTAGCCGATATTACCGTCCAGAATCTCCGATGTAACGCTCGGGATGGTGATTTGGGCCCGCGTAATTTCGAACGTCAGCTCTTCACTTCCCCCGCGGACTACCTTCAGCGTTACGTTGGTGTTTTCTGGGCCGCGTATCTTACTGACTGCCTGCTGCACGGTCCAGCCATAAGCACTCTCGCCATCAACCTCGGCAATAACATCACGGGGGCGCAGGCCGGCTTTTTCTGCCGGAAATCCGCTGATGGGCGCCACGATAATTATCGACTCATTCTCCCGACCTAACTCCGCACCGATACCGGTGAATGAACCGTTTAGTTCGTTGCTAAATTCCCGGGCAGCCTCTTCGTCAAAGAATTCAGTGTACGGATCGCCGCTCGCTTCGACCAATCCCCGCTTTAGACCGTTAATGAGATCTTCTACGCTTAATCTGCCATCATAGCTGGCCCTGAGCGCATCATAGACTTCCTCGACACTTGAGTAATCCAGATCAGCCGGCAAGGAAGTATTGGCTGATTGCCGGTATACACCATCCGCACCGATCGTTATCTTGCCTTGGCCGAACAGAACGCCGAGCGCGAATACACCGCTCACACCTATTACAGCGGCGGCAGCCCGAATACCGGAAAAGCCTAGTTTGCGTTCATGGTTTGATTGTTTGTCTAATTCCGACACCCGTCCCCTCACGTATTACTCAATGCATTGTACTACGACTTGCGCCTAGCAGTAGCCGTAAACCTGGCCGGATGGCGTCACCATATGCGGATACCAGGTCTGCCACCCACCGCCATGGTCAATCACGACAACGTATCCGAGTGCACCGGAACAGCCGCGGAACACGATTTCACCATCAGCTGCAGCAACAATGCTCGTATAGGCACTGGCAGCAATATCCATACCACTGTGCACACTGTTGCGGCCCCCATTACAGCTTTGAGCATAAAATCCAGCAGGCGCCACGCAGCCATAGTGCTGCGAAATCCAACCCGCACCGCCGGCAATCGGCCATGAGTAGCCATTAATCAGACTGCGCCCCCCAGCCGAAGGGTTTACGGTCGCGCCATTATGACGAACCATGAAATGCAGATGGGGTCCGGTTGAATAACCGGTACTGCCGAGAGAGCCAACTTTCTGGCCGCGCGAAACCGGCCCTTGAGAAACGGTCGTTCCGGCTGATAGCAGTCTTGCCAGCTTATCTTCTGCCTCTTTCAGCTCTCGGCGCTGCTGGGCAACCACCTGCTTGTACTTCGCTTCCTCTCCTTGGGTTCGAGCCAGGAGATCGCTCTGCTCCTGACGCTTGGCATCAAGGACACGGCGCTGCTCTTCCTGGTGCTGCTTCTGGGCTTCCTGCTCCTGCTTTTCTGCTTCGATCTGCTTTTGCAACTCAACTACTTTTACCGCCGATTCCTGTATCGAAACCTTCAGCCGCTCCAGGTATTCCTGGTCGTTAATAAATTCAGTGAAGCTGTCGCTGGCGGCAAGCATTTCAACTGTGGAG
Source organism: uncultured Candidatus Saccharibacteria bacterium (assembly GCA_964483035.1). Lineage (GTDB taxonomy): Bacteria > Patescibacteriota > Saccharimonadia > Saccharimonadales > CAYZZS01 > CAYZZS01. Next base: position 43,363 of record CAYZZS010000002.1, on the reverse strand, counting down.
GCGCCGCCCCGTTTGTAGAGAGCGCGCATGTTGGCTTTGAGGAGGTCTTTCTGACGTTCGAGTTCGGCCTGTGTCTCTTCCAGCTTTTTAGTGAGCTCTTCGATCCTCAACTTAGTCAGCTGAATCTCTTTATTGGCATGCTCGATCTCGTATCGCAGCTCTTGGAGCTTCTCGGCCAATGTCTCAGCATGACTATGTAGTTCCGCTGCCCGCTGCTCATTGGCTTTGATCTCTGCCTCCAACTGCGCGGAACGCGCCCGGAGCTCATTAACCGACTGTGCGCTTGCCGTTGAATGCGTCAGGTACCCGCAGTAGGTGCCAGCTGCAATAAGCACGGTAGCAATTCCAAATAGCAGCCTGCTGCTTTTTTTCCGTATTTGTGTTGCCTGGCGCTCTCTTTGTTTGTGCCTTATGCTGCTTTTACCCTCTCGCAAAATTTACCCTCAATGTTCGTATTTACCCTATTAATATGACCACGGTGTATACACATAGCTAGTTGGCTGGTTTTGTGGAATCCAGCGCTCGGAATACACACCGTCCGCTACAAAATTATACTCACTTATTAGCACTTCGCCACCTTTAATATCTTCAACGTACGCCACATGGCCATAGCCGCCGGTCGTAAACACTGCAAATGCACCCCGTTTTGGCGTCTTGCCAGTGGGCAGATTGTGCTTCCAGGCGTTACTTGCCCAGGCACCGCCATTACCTAGTCCCGGCACCTCAAGCCCGTTCTGCGCACTTCGCCAGGCGACATATGACGTACAGTTCCGATAATAATAGCCCCAGGGATCTTGTCGGTTCCAGAAACTGTCGACATACCATTCGTAATCCCAGCATCCACCGTCCACCTGATGCGTAATGGAGCAAAGCGCATGAGCCCAAGGATAGTTCCCCGACCCGCCGGTACTGACAATACGGCTTCGGCGAAGCAGTTCCCGGTTAATCTCACGTTGCCGATCGGCCAGGCTGCGGCTGTACTCCCTAAATCGCGCCTCTTCGCCGCGAGTCGCTTCAAGCAAGTTAGCACGTTCTGCCCGTGTGTTATCCAGTGACAGCTTGGCAGCCTCCTGTTTAGCGAGCAGTGCTTTTTGCTCGGTCTGCTGCGCCTGAATCTGCTGCTTTAGGGCAATCACCCTCTCCGTCGACTGCTGTATCGAAACCTTCAGCCGCTCCAGGTATTCCTGGTCGTTAATAAATTCAGTGAAGCTGTCGCTGGCGGCAAGCATTTCAACTGTGGAGGCGCCGCCCCGTTTGTAGAGAGCGCGCATGTTGGCTTTGAGGAGGTCTTTCTGACGTTCGAGTTCGGCCTGTGTAATACGCAGCTCTTCTTCCAGTTCGGCAATTTTTACGTTTGTCAGTTCAATTTCTTTGGTGGCCTGCTCAATCTGAATATCCAGTTCGGCAACTGCCTTCTCTAGTGAACTGGCCTGGTCCGCAAGTTCAGCTGCCTTGCGATTCGCCTCATTGATTTCTGACTGAAGCTGGGCTGACTTTTCCCGCAGCTCATCAATGGACTCAGCACCGGTCTTGCCCTGAAAACTACCCATAAAGCCAACAGCCGCCAGCAAGCAGGCGGCTATGACAACAAATGCTGGATACTGTTTTATTCTGGTAGTTTTTATGTTTTTTCGCATGGCATTAGCCTATGACATAATCCCATGGTAGCATAACTATTTTCCAGATGAAATGCAAAAACAGGCCGGGCGACAGGCAGCGATACGACTAGCTTCCCTACCAATGCTTTAGCTTCAAGTGCCGCTCCATAGCCAGGGCGCTGGAGAAGACACCGACCAAAATACCGGCAAGCACCGAGCACACCAGCACCATAGCAACAGATGCCGGTAGCGTGAAGAAGCTATATGTTTGCGCAAACTCCGGCTGCGAAGCGATCTTGGACCCGATAGACAAGACAATGGAATATACCGCACCGGCGGCTATCAATCCAGCGATAATGCCATAAAGCGAGGCCTCGACCAAAAACGGGCCACGGATATAGCTTGGCGTGGCTCCAATCAGCTTCATGATTCGAATCTCTTCAGAACGGGTAAAGATCGCCATACGGATGGTATTGAAAATAATCAGTACCGAAACTATGGTGAAGACCGTAGCCGAGAATACACTGGCGCGAGTAATGAAGCCTTGCGCTGAGGCAGCTCGATCAATAGTGCGACGGGCGTCAGTCCGGCCAAGTGTGATGCTCTCGACAATATCGGAAAAATCTTCCCTGCCAGCTATCGTTTCAATCTCCTGCATCCGGCTCAGGTCACTAACCCCTACCTCGTACGACGCCGGCAGAGTATCAGCACCAGCCAACATCAGCCCCTCAAGGAGCTCTTGATCATTCTGAAAACTTTGGGTGAATCGGGACTGCGCCTGATCCTTGGAAATATACTCCACAGACGCGCTGTACTCGCTTGCCCGCAGCGCTTGCTCCAACTCCTGCCGGCGCTGATCCGACACATCTTCATGCAGATATATCGAGACTTTCAGGTTCTTTGACAGTTCGCTGATCGCATTCCGCGCCGTCACATTCAACACGACAGCCAGCAGAATAATGGTCAGTGCCACGACCATGACTGCAATGGCCGCGATACTGAGCCAGGCGTTACGAAACAGGTTTTTCGAGCCTGCCCTGACAATCCGGCCGAGTGTAATAAGTCGGCTCTTGATCGTGCTCTCGTTCCTCATCCGGTATAACCCCCGTGGGCTTGATCGCTAAAAATTTTGCCGTCTTTGATAGTAATGACCCGACGCTGTAGCTTATCAACGATTTCCTTGTTGTGGGTTGTCAGCAACACGGTAGTGCCGTATTTGTTGATCTTCTCCAGCACCCGGATCACATCCCAGGCATGCTTCGGGTCAAGGTTGCCGGTCGGCTCATCAGCAATTAGGATCTTGGGCTGGCGGACAATCGCCCGGGCGATTGCCACGCGTTGGCGCTCACCGCCGGACAGCTCCTGCGGCATACGGCCTTCCTTGCCCTTCAATCCGACAATATCCAGCACCCGCGGCACGGTATGATGAATCTCCCGGCTTCCCATCCCGACTATTTCCAGCGCAAAAGCCACGTTCTCAGCTACGCTTTTATTTGGCAGTAATTTGAAATCCTGAAATACCACGCCGATCTTGCGCCGAAGCAGCGGTATGTCACGGTCACGCAACTTGTCATAATCCACGCCGCCAACGATAATCTTGCCACTCGACGGCTTCTCTTCTCTGGTCAGAAGCTTCAAGAGTGTTGATTTTCCGGCACCACTGGAGCCGACTACGATAACGAATTCCTTCGGCTCTACATGCAAATTAACCCGTTCAATTGCCGGGCTGGCATGGCGGCCATATATTTTTGTTACCCTATCCAGAAGTATCATGAACGAAGATAATTATAACAGATATGCTAAAGCATTACAGCCGGCAAAAGTCCGCTCTATCTACGAAACTTCGCCCATACCGGGAGAAGGAGTATCGTCCGGTTCCTCGGGAATCGGCACGCCAGGATCCGGGTTCGGAACCTCAGGCCCCTCATCTGGTTGGCCCGGCCTGCTGGGTGGAACGGTGCCCGGGCTATCCGGCAATTGCCAGATGTTGCTATGTTTTGATAGCATCGGCATCGTACTCTGATATCGCATAACACCTCCCGCGGGACTGCTTACAGCTTCACTATGTCGGATTACGGCTGGCGACGATATCGGAATTCCAGCACTGCAGCCAGCAGAACGCTGCTTCAGCTAACTCTGTTCACCAATCTGCGAATCAAGATAGGCTTCGATGAATGAGTCGAGCTCACCATCGAGCACCCCCTCGGTATCACTGGTCTCATGTCGGGTACGCAAGTCCTTGACCATAGTGTAGGGGTGGAGAACGTAGGACCTAATTTGATTGCCCCACTCCGCCGACTGGTTCGGCCCCTTTAGCTCAGCAATCTTTTCCTGATGCTGCTCCAGCTTTAGCTGTGCCAAGCGGGAGCGCAAGATAGTTAGCGCTGTTTCTTTATTTTGCAGCTGCGAACGCTCATTCTGAATGGCCACCGTAATACCGGTCGGCTCATGCGTAATCCGAACGGCTGAATCAGTTGTATTCACCGACTGCCCTCCCTTGCCTCCGGACCGGTATACATCGATACGCAAATCCTTTTCATCAATTTCGACATCCTCTTCATTCTCGATTTTGGGCAGTACTTCAACTTTGGCAAAGCTGGTCTGGCGTAGATTGTCGGCATTAAAGGGGCTGAGCCGGACCAGGCGATGCACGCCGTGCTCGCCCTTCAGCAGTCCGTAGACGAAATTGCCGCTAATCTCCAGTGTCACGCTCTTCAGCCCCGCTTCGTCACCCTCGGATTGCTCGATAGTCAGAACGCTCATACCATGCCGTTCGGCCCAGCGAATATACATCCTCAGTAGCATCGCTGCCCAATCCTGGGCGTCCGTACCGCCGGCTCCGGCATAGATACTGAGTATAGCGTCTCGATCATCATAGTCGCCCGAGAGCTTCAGCTGCCCGGTCAAATCTTCGTACGATTGCTTCAGCTGCGCCAGCTGCGCGGTAAGATCTTCCTGCAAAGACTCGTCATTGAGTGCAGCCAGCTCAGCCAGATCAGCCAACCCCGAACGGAGCTGCTGCCACGGCTCCACCCTGGCAAGCAGCTTTGCCTGGCGTTTCATGACCGACTGCGCATGCCGGTTATCTGACCAAAAATCTGGCGATTCAATCTCCTCAGCTATCTGCGCCAGCTCAGCCTCAAGCTCCTGGAGGCGAATTCGTTCCACGGAAGCCAGCACCGCACCCTCAAAGTCCGCTATATCTCTTGCTAGTTGCTCCATTGCAGTAAGTATACCTTAAGGAATTTTAGTGACGCGACCAAAGCGGCCGGATCTTCCTGTGCAGCTCCTCGGTGAATTCATTACCGGCATTACCGAGCGCACCGAGACCCCAGACCTTCTCGCTGAACATTTCATTCGCAATTTTCACGATGCGCTGCTTACTGATAGCCCTAATACGGTCCGGCACGGAATAGTAGTCTTCGATGTGTTCGTCAAAGAAGTAACGATACGCGTAGCCGTTCGCAGTACCACCGACTGTCTGACCACTGCGCTGGTATTTGCCAAGTGCATACTGCTTGGCTGCCTGCACATCCTCATCATCCAACTTGCCATCAAATATATCCGACAGCTCCTTCATCATGATACTGAACAGCGGCCTGGCGTTCTGCGGCATAACCTGCGCTCCGAACCACCAATTGCTACAGGCCCGTGACTGGTTGATGCCAGAATTCATATCGTAAACCAGTCCGCGCTCTCTGGCTGCGCCAAGTATTCGTGAATACAGTGTCTCTGTCAGCATGGTATTGAGTAGATTCAGCGCATCACTCTCAGGGTCGGTCAGTCGCCGCGTCATGAACGTATCGACATAAAAATACAAGTTGTCCACCGTATCATTATGAATATACAGCGGCTGCTCCAAACCGTTTGGCATTTCCAGCGGTAACTCTTTGCGTCCCTCGCCCTCTTCTAGCTCAATAGTGCCGAGTAGCTTTTTTATCGTATCGCGCCGCTTCTTATTGATGTTGCCAGCGATGACAAAGCGCATGTTCTGCGAAGTATGCGTGGCATCGTAGTGATGTCGGATATCCTCAAGTGTCACGTTAGGCATCAACTCCAGCCGCGTATGATCAGTCAGCGCACTGAACCCGTACCGGCCGCGCAACGATAAGCTGAGGTGCCGAAAGTGGTTATTTGACCGGGCGGTAAGCTCTTCGCGCACATTGCCGTACTCAGCCTTGAATTCTTCCTCCAGGAACAGCGGCTTGGTGATAGAGACTAGCAGCAGGCCAAGAATCCGGTCCCATTCGAAGTCCGCGCATTCAGCTTCGTAAATAATGTCGTAGGTACTTGTCGAAGCATTGCTGTAGGCACCGTTCTTCTCGAACTCCGCCTGAAAGGCGCGGGCCCGCGGAATCAGTTCGTTGGCACCCAGCAGCATATGCTCCATGATATGCGGTGTTTCCCATTTTGGGCGATCTACCAAATACTCACCGGCCCTAAAATTAATATCGAATGTCATCACCGTCGCGTCTGGCACATGGATGAGTAAGCCCTGTGCCCCGTTTGAAAGTTTCAGTTCGCTGACGGTATGTTTCATGAGTCGAAGATACTGCTTTCCGTTAGTTGCTCAAAGTAAATATGATAGACAAGGAGAACGCGAATGCGGTCGCACTCATGTCTTAGCGGCGCTGCATACCTTTCTTGCGGCGCTGGCGCTCAGCCTTACGGCTCTTCTTGCGCTTTTCGTCAGCCGCCTTCTTAGCCTTTTGCTCAGCCTTTTTCGGCACGAAATCTTCCTCGTGCAAGTGATCTGCACGCGTTACCCTATCGGCATTATCGACCGACTGGCGAGCAGCACGCGTCAGCTCGGTTTCAATTGGGCGATCAATCTCCTCAGCCCGAACCGGCTCAGCATGGAACAGGGCTCGAAGCACGTCGTGCCGCAGGTTGTGCTGCATTTCGTCGAAGAGCCGCTGCCCCTGGCGTCGATACTCAACAAGCGGATCACGCTGGCCTACACTGATCCAGTGGATGCCCTCTCTTAGATGGGCCATGTTTTCCAGGTGCTGCATCCAGAGATTATCAAGCACCTGCAGGTAAATATCCCGCTCAACCTTACGCATGATGTCCGGTGTGAAGGCTGCCTCTCTACCGTTATATAGCTCTTTCGCCTTCTGCAGCAAGACTGTCTCAAACCGGTCAGCCTCAGCATCAAACAGCTGATCCAGCGTCTCCTCGTCAAACGGGAATACTTCGGTAATGATGTCTTGATACTGTTCTGTTGTTGCCAGCGGCGAATTGCTAAGCTCACGAACTTCTTCTTCAATGAAAATACCAATCCGCTTTCTGATATCAGTCTGCTTTAAAATCTCACGGCGCATGGCGTAGGTTGCCTTGCGGTGGCGGTTCATGACGTCGTCATACTGCACAACGTTCTTGCGCTGGTCGAAGTTGAAACCCTCGACTTTCTTCTGTGCGCTTTCCAGGCTCTTGCTGATGATGCGGTTCTCGATTGGCACATCATCATCGACCTTGAGCCGATCCATGATTGCACCGATCCGATCACCGCCGAAAATACGCATCAGATCATCCTCAGTACTCACAAAGAACTGGGTCTCACCCGGGTCGCCTTGACGCCCCGATCGTCCGCGCAGCTGGTTGTCGATACGCCGCGATTCGTGCCGCTCCGAGCCAAGCACGAACAAGCCGCCTAACTTCTTGACCCCTTCACCTAGCACGATGTCCGTACCGCGTCCGGCAATGTTGGTTGCCAGCGTAACTGCACCCTTTTCACCAGCACGCGCTACAATTGCCGCCTCCTTCTCGTTATTCTTGGCGTTAAGCACCTGGTGCGGAATACCTGCCTTGCTAAGCAGTTCACTGAGTCGCTCGTTCTTTTCAATCGATACGGTACCAATTAAGACCGGCTGACCCTTCTCATGCAGCTGCTTGACCTCGTCTACAATGGCCCTGAACTTACCGGCTTCGGTCTTATAAATACGATCCGGCCGGTCGATTCTGGCAATCGGTTTGTTCGGCGGAATCTCCACCACATCAAGCTTGTAGATCTGATGGAACTCTTCGCTTTCGGTCAAAGCAGTACCGGTCATACCGGCCAGCTTCTCATACAGACGGAAGTAATTCTGGAAAGAAATGGTTGCCAGTGTCATTGACTCCTGCTGGACTTCGACGCCTTCCTTGGCCTCAATTGCCTGGTGCAGGCCTTCATTATAGCGGCGCCCTTTCAGCAGACGGCCGGTGAATTGGTCAACGATAACTACCTCACCGTCAGTCGTAACCACGTAATCTTTATCGCGCTTAAACAGCGCCTGAGCTCGCAACGCCTGCTCTAAGTGATAGATGGTTCGGATATTGTCAGCGTCATACAGGTTACCGATACCTAGGATTTTCTCGGTCCTCTCCACACCAGCATCGGTCAGTACTACTGATTTGCGCTTTTCATCGACTTCATAATCTTCGTCTTTCTTCAGATTGCGGACCACCTTGGTAAATTGCGCGTAGGCGTTACCGCTCGTAATCGACGGAGCGGAAATAATCAGTGGCGTGCGCGCCTCATCAATAAGAATCGAGTCGACTTCGTCGACGATCGCAAAGTGCAGCTCCCGTTGCCGCAGCTGGTCAGTTTCGCGCACCATGTTATCGCGCAGATAGTCAAAGCCGAACTCGTTGTTCGTACCATAGGTTACATCAGCCGCGTACGCCTCCTGGCGGGTGCAGGGACGGAGATGCTTAAATCGCTCGTCAGATTGCTCTTCGTTCGTGTACGTCTTGTCATAAATAAACGATTCATCAGGAACAATCACACCCACAGAAAGGCCGAGGAAGTCGTACACCTGCCCCATCCAGCCGGCGTCACGCTTCGCTAGATAGTCGTTGACCGTCACGACGTGCACGCCCTTGCCGGTGAGCGCATTTAGATACACCGGTGCGGTAGCGACCAACGTCTTACCTTCACCAGTCTTCATCTCGGCTACGTTACCCTCGTGCAGTACCATACCGCCGATAAGCTGCACATCATAGTGCCGCTGTCCCAGCGCTCGGGTGGCTGCTTCGCGCACTACAGCGAAAGCATCCGGCAGAATTTTATCCAGTGAATCCTGGTCCAGCCGCTTTTTCAGTACGTCCGTCTGCTTACGAAGCTCGGAATCGGACATCTTGGTATACGTTTCGGCAAGATCATTAATTTCACGAACCCGTCTCTTCAGCCGTTTCAAAGTTTTTGCCTGCGGGTCACCCAAAACACGCTTAAACACTCTCTTCATAAGGTCGCTCCCTAAGTCACAGTTATGTAGGTATCGGCATACATTGTAACTTTTTTGCCTCAGGGAATCGAGAGTTTTCTTTACTACCTTTTATTTTGGTGAAAGTAGCAACCCACGGCTGCAGCGGCTCCGATCTTAGGCGGACTGGCGGCGCAAGCGAGCCAGAATCTTATTGTGCAAGCGCTTGGTGCTATGTAGGTCCTTGTATTTCCGGAGCTGGTTCTTCAGTTTCGCCTCGACGATATCAACTGCGGCAAACATATTGACGGTACTTTCCTTAACGGCAATCGTTTCATGCGGTAGACGCATTACCACTTCACAGGTACTGGTCTTCTTGTCCTTTGCCCGGGACTCTTTGAGCCGCACGTCAACCTGGACACTTGCGCGCGCGTGGCGTGGCAGATACTTGTCCAGCTTGCCGATCTTCTTTACCACGTACTTGTTCAGATTAGTCCCGACATTCATATGTACGCCCGAAACGTCGAGTTTTTCTATCATGACACCCTCCTTACTTAAAACTATCCAGCCAAACTTCATTTTGGCTACGGTAAAATATGTAGCTAAATCTCCGCCTTCCCGTTCATGTATGGATGCAGGGCCTTCGGCACCTCCACTTTACCGTCCGGCCGCTGGTGATTCTCGATAATTGCAATTGCCATACGACTGAAGGCTGCCGCGGTACCGTTAAGCGTATGGACAAATTCCGGCTTACCATCAGCGTTGCGGTAACGGATGTTAAGCCGCCGCGCCTGATAGTCGGTAACATTCGAACAACTCATGAGTTCACGGTAACTTTTATCAACTGGGCTCCAGTATTCGATGTCGTATTTTTTATACGCCGGACCACCTAAGTCCCCTGCTGCGATGCGCACCAGCTGGTACGGAATTTCCAGCGCCTGGCATAGCTCCTCCTCGAGACGGACCAGCTTTTCGTGCCACTGCTCACTTTCTTCTGGTTTACAGAAAACATATAGTTCCAATTTGTTAAATTGATGCACCCGATACAAACCCTTACTGTGCTTGCCGTACGCGCCAGCCTCCATACGGTACGCCGGGCTTAAGCCGACATAGAGAATCGGCAAGGAGTCGGCTTCCAGGATTTCGTCGGCATGATAGCCGGTAATCGGAATCTCTGCCGTAGCAATAAGGTTAAGATCCTCGCCCTCGATCTTATAAATCTGACGCTCTTCGCCCCGCGGCAGGAACCCAGTGCCGCTAGCTGTGCGGGTGTTCACCATGTGCGGAACGGTCATTGGTATAAATCCGTACTTAGCCGCCAGCTGCAAGCCAAATTGGAAAACTGCCAGCTCAAGCCGCACCAGGTCACCTTTCAAGTAGTAGAATTTTGCCCCGGCAACTTTGGCGCCACGCTCAAAGTCAATCATGTCACGCTCTTCGCCCCACGCCACATGATCCTTAACCTCATCCTGTCGGGGATCGCCCCAGGTCTTCTCCGGACGATTCGCCTCCTCGCCGCCTTCCGGCGTGTCTTCGGGAATAATATTTGGCACCGCCTGCAGCAGCTCCTGATATCCCTCCTCGATTACCGCCAACGCTTCTTCGAGCTGCGCAATCTCTTCCTTCAGCTGCTTGCCCTTCGCAATCTGATCTTCTGTTGGCCGCTGACTTTTCATAGCAGCTGCCAACTGATTACGCTGCATGCGCAGATCATCAATCCTGGCAAGCTGTGATCTTCGCTGCTCGTCCAGCTCCAGCAACTTAGCAATATCAACCTGCACACCCTTTTTATCGGCATCGCCCTGAGCTCGGTCCCGATGCTCCCGAATAAACTGAATATCTAGCATATGCCTCTATTATACGACAATAACCCGGGTAATGGGGTAGCCTTGCACTAGTCTGCAAAGACTAACGGCAAAACGAACTGGGAGAATAGAAAAAGGAGAACTGCCACCCCGATTGCTATCTCCCACACTTTTATCCGCTTTTTCAATGTCATGACAGATCCTTCATCCGATACCACCGGCCTCCAGGCCTTATCACGATGATCCAACTCTCCGGCAAGCGCCTTAATGCACATCTGCAGCCGATCCATGCCAGCCTGGGTGTAGACTGGAAGGTCAGAAATCAGAAATACCGTCCGATCCACTATCTCTACATCGTATGCCCATGCGGCACGAATCATCGTCTGCATAACGTCCGGCGTCAATATCGCCAACGCGGCAACCCGGCCGCCTTCTGGAGCGTACAGCTGGAAGTGCTTGTCAAAATCCCCTTCCAGACTGATTCGCTGATCTACCGAAAACTCGCTATTCACACCGTTAATCTTGCCATCGAGAAAAATATGCGGGTAGGACTCCTTGGTATTGAACGCCGCAAGCGAAAAATTATGCACCTTCCGACTTTTACCTGATCCGGTAGTGTGCGAGTACTCGAATACGACCACTATACGACCAGCGATTGGTAGTGCAAATCCGTTTACGGCTTTCTGCTGTCTGCCAACGCCTCGTAGCGAAGGTGGAATAAGTTGCATAAGGTACGCTGAATCAAGTTTCGCCAGATTATTTGCTTGCGCAAACGCGGAGATGGATTTCTGGCGCTTATTCTCTATCACATAAAAAAGTACCGCGCCTCCGATCACCAAACCGGATAGAATTAGTCCGATTTGCCACGGAATCGCCGAATATAACAGAGCAAGCTTTGTGCTTCCGGCAAATGGCACTGATGCTATCGCCAGCATTGACACAAGAATGAACAGGATGATAATACCTGAAACTAGACGGGGCAACTTCAGCTGTAGATCAGATGACCTATGCAGACTTGAGAGGTCTATCGTCTGCTGCGTATCGTTTGCCATAACCATTAACAACTATTATTGCACAGCCTGCGTAAGACAACCTACCGTCTGCCCTTGGCTTGAGCAGCTCGCACCGCTTGCAATGTCAGCTCGGTGCGCTGACGTGCATAGGTGCAAAATTCACAGTCTCCCCCCATGGCACTTTTGCCAACCGGAGGAATATCACCCTCCATACACTCTTTCATGGCGAGAAGCGTTGGTTCCACCCAGGCATCGCTTCCGGTGTGCGGAAATACATGCGTAGTGAATTTAACTACATCATTAAAGCCGTCCCCATTCATATCACCGGTAGCATAGACAAAGTATCCGGTATCACTCACTTTATGCCCGTTAGCTCTTAGCAACCACTGATAAGTCTCCATTTGCCGGCGATACCCATCATGCCAAGTACCGACTGGACCGAGCGACTTCACCGGCTTAGCCTTGGCTGTCGCCTTGTAGTCCACCACGATCAACTCGTCTGTGTCGTTGACCCACACATCATCGACGGCGCCGAACACGTGCAAGTTAGTGGGCTTATGAACCGTATGTACCCCTACGAAATTTTCCCGCCAAGCGTCAATTTGGTCGCACCGATACGGCCTGGCTGCGATTTTAAAACGCACTTGCAGCGGATGCTGGGTGCCTGCGGCGCGGTGAGCATCAAACTCCCGCTTCAACAGCTCGTCAATTGCTTTGTTGATATTAAACGGCGGTCCATCCGGCCGCTTTATCTTCAGACGCACGTCCAACCAAAAGCAGCGCGGACACTGCTTGAATAGCTCGATCTTACTGCGGCTCACCTTATAGGGTGTTGTTTGTCCAGGCTTGTACGGCTGGCTCCGTTCCCTCCAATAGTTCATCAGTACTCTATTGTATCAGCAATGCCGCGGCTGCAACGCTCGCAGTCTCAGCGCGAAGCGTAAATTTGTGCAGTCCTACATGTTTTAGCTCGTGTTCCTGGAATACCTTTTTCTCCCGCTCAGACCAACCGCCCTCCGGCCCAACCAGCAGGCCAAACTCGTCTGGAATATCTTTATCCGCTCGGCCTCCGCTTGCCTGTTCGCAAACATACAGCGGCACTTTTCCTGCATACTCTCTGAGTACTGACTCCAGCAGCATCGGCTCACGAATATTTGGAACATCGCTGCGGCCGCACTGCTCAGCAGCCTCAATCACGATCTTTTCTGCTCGCTCCGGATTCAAGCCCTGCTTCTCGCTCCGCTCACTTAACAATGGAACAAAATGGCTCACGCCAAGCTCGGTGCACTTTTGCAGCACCCAATCGTTTTTGTCCTTTTTGAGCAGTGCCCAGAACAAGTACACATCCCGCTCCGGCACCTGGCGCACCAGATCAGTTACGTGCTGTAAATGTGCAGCGTCCGGTGTAATTGCTTCGATACGGTACAGCCGGTCACGCCCTACCCCATTAAACAGAATCACCTCCTGACCAGCCTGGAATCGAAGCACCTTGCTCCATTGCCACAGCAGCCGTTTGTCCTGCAGCCAAAAATCATGCGTCAGCTTAACTTCATCACCCGTATAGAATCTATGCAATCTTGACACAACCGGATTAATTAAGGTTAGTTTTAGTAAATAATGTTCCGTCTTCTTTTGCAGCCACTAATGCATAGCCCAGGCAGTCAACGAGGATGTTATCACACCCTATAGGTGATGCTGAATAGGCGTACGATTCCCTGGTCGGTGTTTTTACGAAGTAGTACGATGTTCCTTCTGGCGACTTGTACGCCTCTTTATCCAGCCCAGTGAAATTGAGTGAGCGGAACACATCACTATTAATCTCTGCCTCGGACGGATATCGCATCTCCGTGCCATAATATGCTTCGATTTGCGCGTATATGGCTTTGATATCAACCTCACGCTCGGTATCCCTAGCCTTCGATTGAACGCCAGTCATCGTCGCAAGCATTAAACCGAAGAACAGGGGCAGCACAATTAGAAACTGTAGACCCAGCAGTATCATGAAGATAATTTTGAACATTTTACTATGTTCCGCATATCCACGAAGATACTTGCCATCCCGCTGGCGCAGACCTCCAAATATCAGTCTGATTTCGTCGATGAGTGCCCATAGACCGAAGCCGCCGAACGTCAAGAGTTTAGCGACTCCTGTACCAACATACCCCAGATAGAACCGATCAACTCCGAGACCACCGAACAGATGCGATAAGACAACCGCCAGTACATAACTCTTATCACCTTCAGCATCTTGCAAACCATGCGCAGGAACGGCGCCAGAGGCTGCAACAGTCGGCTGCGGTGCAGCGGCAATGCCGCCACCGTCCGGCATCGACGGATGACTTACTGGATACACTGGCTGCGGCGTCGACTGCACTGGCGGCTGACTTACTGTCTGTGGCTGCGCTGCAACTGGCTGAGTGTTCGGCTGATTCGGGACAGGTTGGCCCGTGGTTTGATTTTCCATGTTTTTTACCTTATTACTTATGGCTTACAGCATACAGTCACCAAGCAGCCATTACAACCGTTCAAGCACAGCCAGAGATTCGATATGCGGGGTGCGCGGAAAAAAGTTAAAGCCCTCCAGTATTCGCAGCCGGAAATTCTCCTGTAATCGAGCAATGTCCCGAGCCTGAGTAGCTGGATTGCAGCTGAGGTACATAATCTGCCGGGGCTTTACCTCATTCAGCCGTGAAACCAAATCAGCATGCAGACCGGCCCGCGGCGGATCGACAATAATCGTAGCGTAATCCGTAATGCGGTCGAGCGCCTGTTCCGCCGTAGCATGCACTACTTTAATGCCATGCGTCTCTGCATTGCGCTGAGCGAAAGGAATGTTATGCGGATCGCTCTCCACGATAGTTTTCGCGCCGCCCAGCGCCACGCCGATAGTCCCGACGCCGCTATACATATCAATGATATTTTCTGCCTCGCCGCTGAATTCATCTATACGCTTCAGTACCGTCTCAAACACCGGCAGATTGACCTGGAAAAACGAAAACACGTCATAGGTAATTGTGACACCTAGGAGCGTATCGCTTAATGCTACATCACCGTAGCGGTACAGCTCCCGCGTTAGCACACTAGCCGGACTTTTCGGATTGGAGTAGCACACAGCGATACCCTTGCCTACTTCGGCCAGCTTTTTAATATCCGGGAATGACTCGTCTTTGACATACAACGCAGCTGCGACATCGCCGGCCTGATTGCAGCGCAGTACAAGTGTTTTTAATTGCGAGCCGCGTATGCCGTTTTCGTTGAGTATAGCCAGCACCTTGTGAGCTGTTGCATCAATTTCCGGCATGGCAATGCTGCTGCCAGCCACAATCCGCTTACCGTGGTTGCCGCGATAAAACAGTGCTAGATGCAGGCCATCATCATCCGCCCAAAAGCTATACTCCATCTTATTGCGGTACTGCCACTGCCGTCCATCAGTGTAAAACTGTACGTCACCCGGTATCTGCTCTACCTGCTCACGCTGCATGGCTTCAATCAAAATATCCCGCTTATAGCGATTTTCTGCTTCAAAATCCATAACCTGCCACGGACTGGTACTTAAATATGCCTCATCCCTGGGCTCGATGCGATACGGTGACGACTCCAGCACCCCTTCCGCGATACCTTCGGCGTAGTCCCGGCGCTTTCGCGTCAACCGCACCGAAACCAACTCATCAGGTAAGGCATTCCATACGAACACCTTACGGCCATCAGCCAGTTGCCCTATGCCCTGACCGCCATGCACTAGCTTTTCTATCCGCACTGACTCCATATCTCTCTATTGTACTGCTTCTGTCGCCTTTAGAAGATCCCCTGGCAGATCAACCAGCGCATCCGGCTGATACTCTTGTAAAATTTGCCTTCCATTGAACCCCCAGCTAACAGATATAGCTGCCACTCCTGCCTTGCGAGCTGCTTCGATATCCCGCGTCTCATCGCCGATATACACACAGCTGCCCCGATCTAACTTCTCCCGCTTCATAACAGACTTCAACGCTGAAGCTTTACCGAATATACCCACGCCGCCGTAGATATGCTCGAAATACGCCCCGATTCCATACCTATCCAAGAACAGCTGGATATTATGCGTACTGTTTGAGCTGACAATATATAGCTTAAACCCTTTCTTGTGCAGCTTTTTTACCACTGGCACAATACCATCAATTGCCGCCAAGTCATCTATATGTTTCGTCAGCTGGTTTCGCCCGTGTATCAGCAGTCGCGGCACGCGGTAAAGCGGCACCCCAAGCTCCTTGATAACACGCTGCACCGGCATATTCCTTAGCCGCTCAATCTCAGCTGCACTGAATTGCTGTTCGCTCTTGGTGATTTCATAGAACAGCGCAATCAAGAGCGGAAGACTATCCGCTAGCGTCCCGTCAAAATCAAAAATCAAATGCTCTTTTGGCATTTAGCGGAGCAGACCGGCAAACACTATCCAGGCTACCGCACTCTTCGCCAGCAAGCCCGCTAGGCTAAACTGACGATCTGCATATGGATAATCAGTGACTTTACTCCTTGAAAACGCCAGCAACCGCGAGGCCAAAAACAGCCCAAGCAATATCGTAACCGCATATAAGCCATAGAGATACAGCGGCAGCGCATCGTCACCATACGTCAGACTACTAATAGCGTACAATGCGATCGTAACAAGTGGTAGCGCGCCAAGCAGCAGTCCTGCATTTCGTAGGCGAGCGGTACGCGCATCACCGCGAGCACCAGCTGATTCAATGATAGAAGCCAGCAGATAGACCCCGATATTCAAACCCGCTATCATCAGCAGACTTGCGATATCCCGAACACCGCTCAGCATAGCTACCACCAATAGCGCAAGCCCTCCGCCGACGCTATAGTCTATCCAGCGGAACCGGTTGCGGCCAACCTGCACATCCTTCTTATACTGCGCCCCGAATACATTTGCTGAAACAAAGTGCAATACCGCCGGAATAAGCAGCATGACAGCCAATATGTACGGCAAGCTAACATCAAACAAATGACGTATCGCCTGGGCTGACACTATCTCCCCGCTTCCGGTAGCTAGACTATCCTCTGTACCGTACATACTTGTCACCGGTAGACTCGCCTGCTTACTTAGCACGATAATCGCTATAGCCTGCACCAAGTACAGGAATGAGAGTACTAAATTAAATTTATTGAGACCCGCCTCATTTCCCTTCAGAAAACCAAACAAGCCGCCACTGCGCTGTTTTTTTACCGAATCGACGGCGACTGCTGCAGTTTTATTTTTATTGGTTGTCTTTTTTCCTGTTTTTTTCGCACTCCTGGTCGATGTTGTAGTCTTCTTAGCCATGACAGCACTATAGCATATATGAGAGCCGCTCGCGCAACCAACCTATCAGCTAATCAGGATCGGCCTCTCCTCGCTCAAGATGAGGCTACAGGAGCATACGATACATGGCACATACCATGGCCAGTTCGCTCTGTGTACTTTTGGTGGTATGGCTCAGCCGGGTAGAACTCCGCCGCTGGCTCAAGTTTCGTTACAATCGGCTTATCGTACGCATTTTGAGCACTTAGCGCCTCTATCATTCGCTCAGCTTGCGCCTTTTGCTCATCGTTCATATAGAAGACAGCTGAACGGTACTGGTCACCAATATCCGGACCCTGCCTGTTTAACTGGGTAGGATCGTGCATCCGAAAGAAGTGCTTAAGCAACACTTCATATGTCACCACATCAGGGTCAAAGACTATCTCCACTGCCTCAGCATGGCCCGTCGCATGCGAGCAGACTGCTTCATAGGTTGGATTGTCAGTATGCCCGCCAGTGTACCCGACCGTTGTCTCAAGCACACCCGGCACCTGGTCGAATTAATACTGCACTCCCCAGAAGCATCCTGCCGCAAAAACCACCTGATTAGTCATAGCCCCCTCCTGCACTCTTCAGTATACGCCTGTTGAAGCCTTGAAATAATGGCTACCCTTGGAGGCGTAAGCGCTGGATCAGCCACTCACGAGGCAGAATACTAAGGAACCATCCCGCGCGCGGGCCGGAGTCTTTCCGTATCAGTACTTGATACAGGGTTACAAAGAGATCCTTTGGCGCCAACCCGCTTGTCTCCTTGAAGTCATATATCGCCTTATGGAACCATTCCCCATCGGCATCAGCAGGCGCTTGCTCAATCTTATCTGCCAGTTTTGACAAATATTGCCGCTGCGCATCGCTCAAGTCGACAAGGCTAACGTCTTGCGCCAGTTCGAATTTTACGTCCTCTGGCGCACTTTTTGTCAGCCAAGCGTCGATAAAGCGCAATTCGTTTCGAATAATATCGGCATCCGCCTCAGCTGTTTCAGCGTGCTCCGTCCTTTTAATGACTTCGAGCGTCATATCAGCATCCTTGAGTGAGGCCTGATAACTGGCCACAAGGTGCGTGAATGGAATATTGCTAACCGTCCTCGTCTCGATACCCTGAGTGCACAGCTCAACCAGCTGCGATTCAAGTTCAGACTTATCCGGCTTGGCTATAAGTTCACTAAACTCATCCACCAGACGCATAAGTGTCGGCCCCTCATCAAAGAATAGCTGCTTGTCCGGCGCATAGCGGATAATGAAATACCACACAACTTCTGCCGGCAGCATGTTGAGCAATTCGGCAGCCGTTATCGTATCACCGGCACTTTTGCTCATTTTCTTTGTGTCTCCGGTTCTGTTGATGAAGTTATACGGCACCGGCAGCGGAGCTGGAATACCATACACTTTGCTTGCAATAACCTTGCCGGTATCATAAGAGCCGCCCTTGGTGGCATGGTCACGGCCGAACGGTTCAACATCCACCCCAAGCAGCGACCAGCGAGCTGGCCAATCAATGCGCCAGTTCAGTTTCACTTCCCCCCTTACGTAACTTACCGACTGCTCAGCACCATTCTTGTCCAAGTATACAATCTGCTTACTGTCAGTATTAATGCTGATGAATTTTCGATTCTTTAAATAACCTTCTTCAATAACCTGAACTGGCGACCACATCTCGTCCAGCTTCCTGCCGGAAATCTCTTCTAGAATGTCTCTGATTGTCGGGATGTTCTCCAGCGCCTTCTCAATAACCGGCACAAAGTAGCCGTCGCGGTACTTCTGATGGGCGCGCATAACTTCCATCTCCAGCTTCAAACCTTTCGCCGCCTCCAGCAGGTCTGAGAGAAAGAAGTCGGCATACGACTGCTGTGAATCATCCGGCGACGGCACGTCGCACAGCGGCATGCCCAGGTACTTCTCAAAGCTAGAAGGCACGTCAGCTGGAACTTTCCGGAACACATCCAAGTCATCGACAACATGGATATGGCGGCTTTGCCGGCCACGCCTTCGCAGCTCCCGGGCAATTACCTCCGCAGTCAGCACCTCCCTAAGCGTCCCTAAATGATATGTTCCGGACGGCGACACACCGGAAGAGACGGTAATCACACCTTCCGGGTGCCGCGCAATTAACTCATCAACAATACTATTCAGCCACTGCATCTATGTCATATCTTTCTTCTAAAGCAAAATCTGGGGTTAGTATACCCCAGATTGCATTGTCTTAACAGATGAACCTTAGGAGATGTCAGCGATCGTATACACAGCAGTCTCAACTGGTGTCTTGATCTCGACTTCTTCGCCTTCCTTTTTACCAAGCAGCGCCATACCTATCGGGGATTCATCGGAAATCTTACCGTTCAGCGGATCAGCCTCGACTGTGCCGACAATCTGGAACTCCTTGCTCTTGCCGTTGCCATCAGTCAGCTTAACTATCGAACCGATTTGCACCTTAGAGTCACCAGCCGGCTTCTTAATGATTGAGACATTCATCAGTATATTTTCAATCTCCGCAATCCGGCTTTCGGTCCGCTCCTGCTCTTGACGGGCAGCGCTGTACTCGGCGTTTTCACTAAGGTCACCGAATTCCCGAGCAGTTTTAATCCGCTCCGCGATTGGCCCACGCTGTGCAATCAATTCAGCAAGCTCCGCCTTCAGCTCTTCAACACCTTCCTGCGTCAACTGGTATACTTTTTTCATTACGAATCAACTCCTTTCGTTGGCCAATCTATGTTCGTGTAAGAGTTGGCCTCAATTATATCAACTTTTTGTTATATTTCTGTAAGAATTCCTATTAATTCTGCTTCGGATACTAGTTTTGCTTCTGCTTCAGTTCTGGGTTTAATTTCGAATTTCTGCTGCTCAAGCGTCTTGGCGCTCACCACGACGCGCATGGGTATGCCGAGGAGATCAGCGTCGGCGAACTTTTCACCGGCTCGCTCATCCCGGTCATCATAGAGTACTGGAATATTTTTGCCTGTCAACGTGCTGTATAGCGCGTCCGCCGCCTTCACCACCTCACGGGCATCACCCAGTCGGACGAGATACACCCTGGCTGGCGCAATCGCTGCTGGCCACACCAGGCCATGCTCATCCGCATACTTCTCGGCAATGACACCCATAACTCTGGTTACCCCGATTCCATACGAGCCAAGATGCACGAACTGCTTCTCGCCGTTTTCATTTGTAAAGGTAAAGTTCATTTGTTCGCTCTTGTGCGTTCCGAAGTTGAAAATATTCCCTACTTCTGCACTCTTGACCTTTTCAAGCTCTTCGCGCTTGACCCCCAGCTTTTCCAGATTCTCATCGCTGAGCACCTCTTCGTTGACTGCGATGTTTTTTCCCCGGTGCAGATAAATCACGTCCTCTCCGGCATCGCATATGGTCTGGAATTCGTGACTGAACTGCGTAAAGGCACCGCCGCTGGCAAAGGTCACATACGTATCCTTGCCGATACCAAGCCGATCATAGATACGGTTATAGGCGTCGATTGTTGCCTGATAAAACGCTTCGTGCTGCTCGGCGTCGATACTACAGGAGTACATATCTTTCATTAGAAACTCCCGGCCCCGCATGATACCGCTCTTGGCCCGCAGCTCATTCCGCAGCTTGGTCTGGAACTGGTAGACGTTGATTGGCAAATCTTTATAGCTGCTAAGGTGCTGCTTGACCATTTCTATAATCGGCTCCTCATGCGACCAGCCGAAGCCTACCTCGGTACCATCCTGGAGCTGTGACTTAAACCAGACATCTACCTGATCCTCGCTCCAACGATCAGTCGGCTGCCAGGTTTCTCGCGCCTGGAGACTGGTCATAATAAGCTCCTGGCCACCGACGGCGTTCATCTCCTCGCGGATGATCTGCTTGATATTCTCTAGCACCTTGAGCCCAAGCGGCAAGTAATCGTACGCCCCGGCCATTTCTTTATGGATGTATCCGGCCTTAATGAGCAACTGCGCGTTCTTTGCCATTTCATCGGCTGGCGCTTGCTTCCTGGTTTTCGTAAAGAGTTTCGATAGTCTCATGTCGATCTCACTGCTTAGAATTGCTACTAATTAACTGGAATAAAACAAATACTACGGCCGATAGGCCGGGATCATCGGGCATACGACTGCAGTGAGCTTCTGTGTCATCGTGCCTTCATTGTACATAACTTTAACGAAAGGTAAAAGCACATCTTACTCCGTTAAATCGGGCTAGGTAAGGATAAAGATCAATGAGAATGCCACGACATTCTTAATGGCATGCAGACCGATAGATGCCCAGAGTCGCCCGCTTTTCTCAAGTAAGTAAATCAGGACCAAGGACAAGACAAACGTATCGATTGCCGCAGCCCACAGCAGCGGAGCGCCGCTGCCAAATTGCAGATGAGCGATAGCAAACAGCCCGCTCGTGAGCAGCACAGCCCAGATGCGCGGTAACCTGGATCTTAGGCCCTTATATAGAAATCCGCGCACGACAATCTCTTCGACAAGCGGCGGCAGTACGACGAGCGATATGAACACCAGAAGCAACCCCGGGCCGCCCAGCACATTTTCAAAACCAAGCTGCTGCTCCTGCTCTAGATCCACTGACGGAGCCAGGATTTGCGTCGCAATCATCGTAACGATAAGCGCTGGTAGATAGATGCCGTACCCCATAACTGCATATCCGGCATCGGATAGCCGCGGCTTCGTCAGCCCCAACGCCCGCCAATCCGCCCCCTTAGTCCGAATAAACGCATAAACTATTCCGACCGTGGCAAATGCGCCGATGACAATGAAGGCAAACTGTGCAAACGTCGATTGCACAGTCCAGTCAGTCATCTGCTCCACCGACCAGCCTTGGGACATGGGATACAGCAGCACGACGATACTTGCTACGATCTGGCCACCGAAATAGGAAGCAAGCGCGATTACCAGCGCCTCAGCCGGACCCCACTTGACCGTGGATTTTGTCTGCGCCGGTGCTGTTTTCTGAATTTCTGCTTCACTCATGATACGGGCTGTAATTGTATGGCACCTATCAGATGAGCGCCATCGCTAGAAAAAGCGCCGGACATCGACAATGGTTATCAACACGAACAGCATCATTAGCAACGCAAAGCCAGTTCCGTGAATGCGATCTTCGACCTCTTTAGACAGCGGTCGCCGCAACACACGATACAGAAGTGTGACAAACAATCGGCCGCCATCAAGCGCCGGTATTGGTAGTACATTCATGATTGCCAACGTCAACGAAATAACTGCGATCACCAATATTATGAACTGGTAACCCAGTAAGCTGCCATCTTTGAGCAGGACAAAAATACCAACCGGTCCGGCAACCTGTGACGAGGCTTTGGCGGTATCGCCCTGGAACAGACCGCTAATTGCCGTGCCAAGCCCCTGGAATGTCAGCTGCGTGAACTGCTTTATAAGTCCGGCTGCCACTATCGGCGCCGACCATGTTGAACGCTGCATTACATACTCTATCTGAGCTACACCTAAATAGCCCTTGGGGTCATCAGTTTCACGGCTAGCTTCCACGGTTTCGCTTGCCAGCAGCTCAGCAGTCACCTCCCGCTCTTCGCCTTGCCGCTCGTAGCGGATGGTTACAGTTTGGCCGGCGTATTTTTCAGTTGTCTCTGAGAGCTTATCCGCTGTCGTAATCGGATCTTCATTAATCGAAATAATTTGGTCCATCTCTTTTAGACCCGCTTGACTGGCCGGCGAGCCTTCTTCGATATATCCGACCAACACCTCACTCTTTACCACCTTTGTATCGCTTGCCACCGTAAACTGATTGTCAACCAATTTTGGCATACCGAGCACGGCCAGCAATGTCAGCAGGACAAATGCCGTCGCCAGATTCATGGCCACACCGGCAATCATAATGAGCACTTTGGCCCCGAGACTAGCGGCGCCAAAGCTACCCCGAGCGGTATCGGCATCATGCTCCCCTTTAAGCTTCACGAAGCCACCAAGCGGCAGCCAGTTCAAGGTATAGACGGTTCCGTTTTTCCGTCCCAAAACTTTGGCGCGCGGCGGAAAGCCTACGCCGAACTCTTCGACCTCCACGCCATTTTTGCGCGCGGCAATAAAATGGCCGAACTCATGCACGACCACAAGTAAAACGAATAATAGCAAACCAATAATTAGTAGTAGCATGTTCAAATATTATAGAGTTTTTTACGGACTGGTGCCAGCTAATTAACTGTAAAGCTCGTGCTCACGAGCCAAAGCGTCGGTGCCGGGCCCCGTACCAATCAAGCGCCTTCTCAAGGTCATCCTCACTAAAAGCCGGCCAGTGCACATCGGTGAAATACAACTCAGCATACGCTGCCCGCCACAGCATGAAATTACTGAGACGCTGCTCGCCGCTGGTGCGAATTACCATATCTATCGGCGGAATGTCCGGAGTATACAGATGCGCCGTGAGCACATCGGCATCTATCTCCTGAGGACTCATACCGCTTCCCGCGATCTGCTTTACTGCATCAACAATTTCCTGCTGGCCGCCATAATTTAGGCACAGCGCAATCGTACCTTTAGTATTACCTCTAGTCCGCTCCTCGGCACTATCGATCGCCTGCAGAATATCCTCGCTCAACCGCTCGCGGCTGCCGAGAAACCGTACGCGAATATTCTCTTTGTCCAACTCACCGACTTCATGCTTGGCCACCCAAAGCAGCAGCTTCATCAGGTAATCGACTTCTTCCTTGGTCCGGTTCCAATTCTCAGTCGAAAAGACATAGGCAGACACATACGGTATACCTTGATTGATGGCCGCTTTGGCAATGGTCTTGAGGTTTTCATAGCCTTTGCGGTGCCCTTCAAGCTGCGGGATCGACTGCATCTTTGCCCAGCGGCGATTGCCATCAAGTATCAATCCGATATGAACCGGTAATACCTGATTATCATCTTTTGTCATTTGATTCATTATAGAGCAACTAAGAAATTGAGACTAGGAGCAGGCAGACTCTGACAGCTGCTACACTGTCATGATTTCTTGCTCTTTGGCCTTGGCAAGCGTGTCAATTTCTGCCTTCTGCTTGGCCATCAGCTCGTCTATCTGCTTCTCGAGCCGGATAGCGTCATCTTCACTAATCGATTTGTCTTTCTTTGCCTGATCAATACTTCGCAGCGCATCGTGCCGAACATTGCGCAGGGAAACCATCGTATTCTCAACCTTGCCGCCGAGGAGCTTTACAATGTCGCGCCGGCGCTCTTCAGTCAGCGGCGGAATTGGCACCCGCACTACCCGACCATCGTCCATGGGATTTAGATCTAGTGACTGATTGTCACGGATTGCGGCTGCGATAGCCTGTAGATTGTTCGGATCAAACGGTGTAATCTGCAGCAACTGCGGCTCGGGCACAGAAATGCTGCCGACCTGTATTAGAGGCATCGGCGTACCGTAAGCCATCACCATTACCCCGTCCAGCATTGAAGCATTAGCGCGCCCCGTTCGGAGCTTCTTCAATTCTTCCTGAAAATGCTCGGTTGCTGCCTGCATTTTAGCCTTGGCCTGATCTATGACTTGGTTTGGATTCATCGAATGATTTCCTGTTTTACATCTTTAATTATGTCTCAAATTCACGGAGAGGTCTACCGACGTTTCGCTGCAATCTTGCATGACCCGGCGGGTCATGCAATTTAAAACCAGCTGCGCATCTTCCACAGAAAGACTGTCCACATTAGCTACTCCCTCTGGGGTTAGAAAAGTTAGCCCCTCCGCCTGCAGATATGAATCTACAAGCTGTCCGGCCCATAATTTACTATCGGGATCAACGAAACGGACAGGGCAATCTTCGCAACTTTCAAATGGAATGGTCATAGCATCCCTCTCTGGGAGACAGCTCTTTACGCAACTTCGCCAAGAGCGAGGCGTGAAAAGCGGCGAACAACAATGTTTTCACCAAGCCGGGCATTCGCATCCTTGACGATATCGCCCACCGTCTGGTCCGGATTCTTGACGAACGGCTGCTCCAGCAGGCACTTCTCAGCAAAATGCTTCTTCACCATGCCTTCAACGATCTGCGGCACCATCTTGTCCGGCTTGCCTTCAGCTTTTACTTTCTCAGTGAATTCCTCTTCTACCTTCTTGCGATCAGCCTCAGGAATGTCATCAGCACTGACATATTCAGGCGCAGAAGCTGCAATATGCATCGCTACATCCTTGACAAGTTCAGTGAAGTTTTCGTTGCGAGCAACGAAGTCAGTCTCGCAGTTAACCTCGACCAATACACCGATTCGGCCATCGTGCACATAGCTGCCGATAACCCCGGCACGCGCTTCGCGCTCCCCGCGCTTTTCAGCTTTGGTCAAACCTTTCTTACGCATAGCGGCGAGTGCTTTGTCGAAGTCGCCGTCAGACTCTACCAGCGCAGCTTTCGCGTCAGTAATACCGACGCCAGTAAGCTCACGTAGTCGCTTAATTTCTTCGATTGATATATCGGCCATGGAATTCTCCTTGTGATTGGTTATCTTCAAGCCGTCAAAGTGGCGGCCCGCAAATAGGTTTTCGTTTACTGCAGATTACTGCTTAGCTTCGACAGCTTCAGCTTTTTCAGCCTTGTCAGCCGCAGCCTTTTTGCTCTTTGCCTTGCCGTCCAGGATTGCCTGCTTGACGTACTCGACAATCAGCTGGATTGCCTTGATAGCATCATCATTTGCCGGAATTACATAATCAACCTGTGTCGGGTCAGCATTGCTGTCAACAATAGCGACGATCTTTATACCTAGCTTCCGCGCTTCACGAACAGCGTTAACATCATGGATGATATCGGTCACGAACAGTGCGCCAGGCTTAGCAACCATGTGCTTGATACCGCCGTAGCTGTAATTCATGTGATCGATTTCTTCCTGAAAACGCTGCAGCTCAAGCTTGTTGTACTTATTGGCCAGCGCACCGCTGTCCATCTTGGTTTCCAGATCTTTGAGATGCTTGATGCGGCCGCTGATAGTGTTTTGGTTGGTCAGCATTCCACCTAACCAGCGCTCGACGACATAGGGCATACCGGCCTCTTCTGCAGCCTGCTTAACGATGTCTTTGGCCTGGCGCTTGGTGCCGACCATGAGAATCTGCTTGCCTTCAGCCGCCGTCTTCGTTAGAAAAGTCAGCGCCTCTTCCAGGCCTTCGACTGTCTTAGTCAGGTCAATGATGTGCGAACCACCACGCTTGCTATGAATATATGGCGCCATCTTAGGGTGCCAACGGCTGGTCTTATGGCCGAAATGCGCACCGGCCTCTAGTAACTGTCTGATGTCTACCTTAGTAGCCATGAATAATATGATCCTTTCTAGAACCTTATAAAGCTCTATCCTTTACCTTCATCCGGGTACTTAATACAGCCCTACACGGGTGATGCATAAGAGGACTTGCTCCCGAACTGCTTGATATATAACGCAGTTATTTTAACAGATATCTAGCTATTGGTAAATAGTGATAATCATGGCGTAGATTACGACTCACCCTTGGAGGCCTTGTAGGTGAGCGGCAGTGTAAAGCTGAAGCTACTTCCCTTGCCGGGCGTCGAAGATTCTAACTTTACGCTGCCCTGCATCTGATCCGCAGTCATCTTAGCGATATACAATCCCAGGCCAGTCCCGCCGCCATCACGCATCAGCAGACTTGAGCCGGCTTGCTGGAATTTTCTAAACAGCAGCTTCTGATTCTCCGGCTTAATACCCTTACCCGTATCGGTCACGGTCACTTTGACGCTTTGCTTCACCGGCTCAATAATCACCCGCACCGATCCTTTGTCTGTAAACTTGAAGGCGTTGCTAATGAAAACTGTAGCAAGCTGTTTGGTCCGAGCCTTATCATGCCGCATCATCACAGATGCAACCGATGCCTCGACGCGCAGATCAAGCTTCTTATCACTATGTTGCTTCTGCTGGTCTTTAATGACTTCGCCCATTACCTTTATAAGATCGAATTCTTCAGGAATAAGCTTCACCTTCCCCTGCTCCAGCTCGGTAACCACCAGAAAGTCATTGACGATTTCCACCAACCGGGCGCTGGAGCGCTCAATATCCCCGACCATAGTAATAACTTCGTCACTTGTAATACTTGAACGGTAGTAATCACGTATCAGTTCAGCATTTCCCCTAATTGCCGTCAGCGGTGTGCGTAATTCATGTGATGCGATGGAGAAGAACTCGTCCTTAGAACGAGCCACAACCTTCTCCTCGGTAATATCCTCGAACAGAATGACCGTGCCAATCACTTTACTGCCCTCGGTCACAGGCGACATAAAGACGCGCATGAACCGGTCAGCCAGCTGAACCTCCTTAAACTCCAGTGAGCGCACGGTCCTGCGACTCTGACCAATGTTCAGCCGCAAGCTCAGGGCCGGACTAAAAATCCGCTCCACAGCCGCAATGTCCCATTTATCAGTCGCAGCAACATCGACCGCCTCAGCAAACGTGGCAAGGATCTCTTCTGCAGCTGGGTTAATCAGCAGTATCTGATCACGATCCCCGGTCATGATGAACCCGACATCCAGGCTATTGATAGATGCAGTCAGGCGCGCATGCAGCTGACTTAACTCTCTCGTTCGATCGCGCACCTTTTGCTCGACACTCGCCTTTTCGCGAGCTAGTTCGATTGTCTTCTTCTTCAGCTCCGTTATATTGGCGGCCACCATGATATATCCCGCAAGCTGATTCCGGTCGTCAAACACCTGGTTAATCGATAGCGCCACCGAAACCGGCTGACTG
This sequence comes from uncultured Candidatus Saccharibacteria bacterium, assembly GCA_964483035.1. Classification (GTDB taxonomy): domain Bacteria; phylum Patescibacteriota; class Saccharimonadia; order Saccharimonadales; family CAYZZS01; genus CAYZZS01. The sequence continues at coordinate 15,779 of CAYZZS010000002.1, read as the reverse complement.
CTCTTGTGCAGGATAGCGATATCGTCAAACTCGGTCAGGCGCCTGCCTTTTGAAAGCTGCTTTCTCACCTCACCAAATGTCGCTTCATCAAACAGCTTCTCAATAGATTCACCGCGCAGATTGTCCTGACTGTAGCCGAAGATAATTTCGGTGCCGCCGTTCGCAAACTCGACCCGCAGCTTCTCGTCAACACCAATTACTGCTTCTGATAGTGACTGCAGGATCGTATTGGATAATGAAACTGGGCTAATCCGGAAAATACCGTAACGCAATATTCCGTAACCGATAATTAGTGACAAGAATGTCGTATAGAGCCAAGTCATAACTGGTATGGGCGGCTCATCAAACATGTTCGGCAACACCGCATCCAGCGCAATAGCAAGCACAACATACTGGGCGACCGCAAAGATAAAGAGCCTAAGCTGCCGCCGGCGCTTCTCGTGTATTGTTCGGCGGTACGCCTTAACTAGTAGAACCAGGGCCAAAGCAATCCATACAAAAGCCGCGCCAATAACGATGAGTTGCGTGTCGACCGCCGGCGCCTCATACCCCCAGAAGTACAACCCAGCCCGCTCGCCGGTACGTACATTTGTCAAATCACTCGATCCCGCAATAAACACCAGACTTAGCATCGCCATAAATCCCACCATGTTCAGCCACAGGCTCGGGGCTAAATCATTGTCCGTGACATAGCTGATGGCAAAAAAGAACACGAATATAGGTAGTGGTATCCAGAACAGTCCGGAAAGGTTGTACCAAAACTGCGCCTGGTCCGGATGATCCGCCAAAAAGCACATCATAATCACGATCACCCAGCCGATATTGCAGGTAACCATCAAAATAAACCAAAGTAACGCACCTTTTCGGCTGCTGGAACGAAGCAGTAATACGAATAGCGCGATATTCGGGATCAGTGCCAGAATCGGCCCCAGCGCAATCCAACGCCACCGAAACACGCCATGCAGCGACTCACTTGAACCAAGGTGCAGTACCCACATCGCGATGGTGGCAACCAGCAAAACGGCAAGCGCCACCCGCATCATCCACTTATATCGCAATACTCTCTGTTTCACCTTAGAAAAATTATACTGCTCATGCTTAAGTTAAAGCAATACCATCACTTTACAGCCCCCTGTTGACTCTTCAGCCTCAGATGTGTATAATCGGCGACTGACTATGAAGAAAGACTTGCACCCAACTAACTATCGGCCGGTCGTGTTCCAGGACCTGAACAACGGCTTTGCGTTTTTGACGCGTTCTACGGTTGCCACGGATGAAACTATCAAATGGGAAGACGGCAATGAGTATCCGCTCGTTAAAGTGCACATTTCCAGCGCCTCACATCCCTTCTTTACCGGACAGGAAAAACTGGTAGACATCGAAGGCCGCGTCGACCGCTTTAAGTCACGCCAGCAGGAAGCTGCTAAGCGCCGTGAAAAGCTGGCCAAGGCAGCATCCAAGAAGACCGGCCGCAAGACCGCGAAAGCCGAAAAACAGGCTGATAAGCAAAAGTCTTAGCCGACTCAGTAAAGCAAACCACGGCAACCAAACCGTGGTTTTTATTTTCCCTACTAGACCCATAGTATGAAACCCTATACCCTATAAACGATGGATTCCAAAGAACAGACACTCCGCACTGAATACGAAGAACTGCAAAACAAACTGCAGGATCCTGCTGTCTTTTCCTCAAAGGAATACCCTAAGCTGGCCAAGCGCCAGAGCGAACTGGAGTCCATTATCGCACTCTATGACGAGCGTGACCGGCTAACAGAAGCACTGCAGGCTGCCAAGCAGCTGGCAGAGGGCGACGACTCAGAGCTGGCAGAACTAGCCAAGCTAGAACTGAGTGAACTGGACCCCAAAATTGCCGAGAATGATGAAGCCCTCCGTGAAGCCCTAACCCCAAAAGACCCTAATGACGAGCGTGATATCATCGTCGAAATTAGAGCGGCGGCCGGCGGCGACGAAGCCAGCCTGTTCGCTGGTGAACTTTACCGCATGTATGTCCGCTGGGCAGAACAGCACAACCATAAGGTTGAGCTCGTTAGTGAAAGCCCGAGCGAAGTCGGTGGCTTCAAGGAAGTTATTTTTGCCGTCCGAGGCGTAGACGCCTACCGCAATCTCAAGTTCGAAGCCGGAGTCCATCGAGTACAGCGCGTACCAGTAACCGAATCCAGCGGCCGCATCCATACCAGCACCGTCACCGTAGCAGTCCTGCCTGAGGCCGAGGAAACTGATATCGAGATCAGTCCGAACGACCTTCGGATTGATGTTTTCCGCAGTGGCGGCCACGGCGGACAATCCGTCAACACCACCGACTCAGCAGTGCGCATCACCCACCTGCCGACCGGCCTAGTCGTCACCTGTCAGGACGAGAAATCTCAAATCAAAAACAAAGAAAAAGCCATGGGTGTGCTTCGCTCCCGCCTGCTTGCCCGTAAAATTGAAGAAGAGCAGAAGCAGCTCTCAGAGGCTCGCCGCTCACTCATCGGCTCCGGTGATCGTAGCGAAAAGATTCGTACCTACAACTTCCCCCAGGACCGCATTACCGATCACCGCATCGGCTACTCCCGCAGCAACATCCCCGGCGCCTTATCCGGTGAAATCGATGACATTATCGATAAGTTGCATGCCTACGAACGGGAGCTTATCAACAAAGAAAACGCTTAAATACTATGCGCTTGCAGCAGTGGCTCGATACCGCAGTCAATCGCCTGGAAGCAGCCGGTATCGGCACCGCTCGGCTGGATTGCCTTGTACTGCTTGAGGACTGCTTGGGCAAAGACCGCAGCTACTTGCTGGCGCATCCGGAAATTACCCTAGACAGCAAAGCACTTGATGCGCTTAACGCACAAATCATGCGCCGCATGCAGCATGAACCGCTTGCCTACATCCGCAGTAAGACGGAATTTTATGGCCGTGAGTTCATCGTAAATAAACACGTACTCGAGCCAAGACCCGAATCCGAAGCCATGATCGAGCTGCTGATCGGTCTACCGCCACCAACTCCAACGGTCATTGTCGACATCGGCACTGGTAGCGGCGCGCTGGCCATTACTGCCAAGCTTGAGCTGCCGGAAGCTACGGTGATGGCGACTGATATTAGCAGCGACTGCCTGGAGGTGGCTCAACATAATGCCCAAAAATACGGTGTGGACATACAATTCTTCAAAGGTAACCTGCTGGAGCCGCTAGTCAAACGAATAAACCCAACCGTAGTCCTCGCCAATCTGCCGTATGTACCGGACAGCTATACGCTCAATAATGCTGCTATGATGGAGCCGCGCATTGCGATTTTCGGCGGCCCGGACGGACTGGACATCTACCGGAAACTTTTCGATCAACTCACCAACCTGCCGGAGAATCCAACGTACATTCTGACCGAATCCCTGCCATTCCAGCATACCGAACTTAGTAAAGTAGCCGAGCGTCACCGCTACCAGCAACTGCGCCGTGTCGACTTAATCCAAGTCTTTCAGCACACTGCTGGCCAAATACCAACCTAAGCTCACATTGAGCAAGGGAAATACTATATAGTCACGGACTCGACCTACGCTTACTCCGTCGGCGCTGCCTCGAGCGCTACATCAATCTGCCGCTCCTGCCCATCCCGCACAATTGTCAGCTCTACACGCTCACCAACCGAAAATCTGCCAAGCACAGACGCCAAGCTGTTCTTCTCATCAATCGGCGTATCATTCACCCTGGTAATGATGTCGCCGTCTTGCAATCCCGCTTTGGCTGCCGGCGAATCAGGCAGGACCACTTCTTGGCTGCTGTCCGGCAATAAGTACGCGCCCCGCTTAGTCTCCAGATTGTAGCTATAAGCAATGTCATCGGTCAGTGACACGTAGCGCACACCCAGGTACGGCCGAAGCAGCTTACCGCTTTCCAGCACGCTCGTGATCAGCCCCTTCACATCATTGATCGGAATCGCAAACCCGATATTCTCCGCCCCGCCACCAGCCACCGCGGTGTTGATACCAATGACCTCCCCATTCATATTCAACAGCGGACCACCTGAGTTACCTTGATTGATTGCCGTATCAGTCTGGAACAGATTCTGCAGCGTTTCAGCACCCGACGCACCACCAGCTATGACGCTCCGGCCATAACCGGAGATAATGCCGCTAGTCACAGTATTCTCAAACTGCCCCAAGGCGTTGCCAATTGCAACCACCTTATCTCCCACGTTAACCTGCGAGGAATCGCCGAGACGCACCGGTGACAGCTTCTTGCCTTTCGTATCATTGATTTTCAAAAAAGCCACATCCAATGGATCGCTAGCTCCAGTCTGGCCAATGACCTCTACGTCATCGAGCTCCGTACCGTCCGACATTGTCAGAGTGATATTTGTCGCACTACTGCCAATAACGTGCCGGTTAGTTACCACCACGCCGTCTTCGCTGATAATAAATCCGGTTCCGGCACTCTCCGCCTCAAAGGCCCGGCCAAAAAATCCTCCGCCCCGGCTGCGGCTAGTGACATTCACCGACACCACTCGCGGGCCTACCTCGTCAACCAGCTGGCTGATGACATCACTTTCGGTTGAGATAATTTCCCGCATCTGCTGGATGTTCTGTGGCGAATCACCGTCGCGGCTGCCAGCCCCCAGCCAGCCGCCGACAAAACCAGCAGACGTACTGACCAATATAAGCGCTGCTGCGCTGATGAGCTTCAGGCGATGCGGATCGCTTGATGCATTGCTATCCGAGGATTTTTCGCTAACATCCTTCTGGTTCATACCGCTCCTTGCTTAGATCGTTTTGTCCCCCCAGTCGGAGAATACAAGCACTACGATAATTATAGCAGTCATCAGAAATATGAACTGCCGCCTGAGCATCGTGGTCAGGCGGTCATTATGGTCAAGATAATACATGGCAGCCAGACTGTATCCGATAACCGTAAGTAGCAGCGTGGGCTGCGCAACCACGCCATAAAACAGCAGCCAGTGACCAAGCACCCAGGCCAGTGCTGCCCCAAAGTAGGCCCAGACATACGCGATAAACCGGCTTAGCGGCTCATCAAAGCTGCTGAGGAAATGTCGGGCAGCTAGGTAACAGATTATCCCGGTCGCCAGCACCAGAACTGAACGCGGCACATCCTCCCACCCGATATAGAGCGCAATCAGCGCCGCCAGCTGGCAAATCATTGCCTGCAGCGACACGGCAAATACGCCAGATTTCGGCTTAAGCCAGACTAGCCAAACACTGTAGAATGCCACCCAAACCAGCTGCATTGCCTGCGTATCGCTCTCGGCCATAAACACCACGGCTGACATACCGGCAAGGATATCAACACCATTTGCCCGGAAAATTGCCGGCCAATGACGCGGTCGCACGGCAAACATCCGCCATTTACTGAGCAGTACCGCCGCAAACGCCAGCGATTCAAGTCCGACGTTAATTAGTACATACAATAGAAGTGGCAGCAGTATGACCAAGCCCAAATGAAGTAAATGCGAAAATCCGCTTGCCGGCTTGAATTTCGGTAACCTCGGCTTCTTCATCTGCCATACTCCATACCGGGCAAAACCCGCATGGCGCCCAGCCGCATACGCAGACATCCCCGCACCATACTATTGATTAGTTTATTCTTCGGAGTAACCAGCACCATGAGGCGCCAGCTACTGCGTGCTACTTGGTTCATTTGCTCCCAGTATTATAACAAAATCAGCAGTACCTGCATCAATTGTCGCGTCCGGCAAGGAGCCCACCGCCGTTACCCCGAGGCGCTTTTCAAGGTATGAACGCGTATACTTCTTCTCTCCATTGCGCAAATCCACGAGCGTCGTCTGCTGATAGTCAGAAGAAGGCGCGTCACCAACACCTATGACGTTATAACCAAACGACTTGAGTTCATCCGACCTGCGCCCGGCAAGTCCGGTGCGATCAGTGCCGTTCAATATCAAAATGGACGCATTCTCGTTGCGGATAAAGCCGTCTTTGAGATTATTGCGAACAAAATGCTGAATCTCCTTGAAGTTACCAATACCCGCCTTCGGCACCACGACAGACTGTCCGCCGATATTAGCTGTAGATACATAATCATTCGGCGGATCGGCCAGGCCGATAGAAGCAATCTTACTACCATCAATCTCTCTGCTGAGATCATACAAGCGCATCACTTCATTCAAGCTCAAATCCGTACTGACATGACTGCCAAACGCATCAAGCAGCTGGGATATTTTTAGCGGGTTACTAAACGTTCCCACGCTCAACACCTTGTCTTTAAGCGCCAAGAGGATCAGGCGTTGCCGCTCAGCACGATCGAAATCACCGCGAGCGCTACCCATGCGAGATCTTGCATAAAGAAGTGCCTGATGACCATTAAAGTGATTAGTGCCCGCTACGGCCAGTCGCGAACTACCGCCGTTCTCCCAGGCTACGTTCGAGTCATACAAAGCCTCCGGAGCTTCAATCGTAACACCGCCCACGGTATCAATAGCTTTCTGGAACGCCTCAAAGTCCACCATGACATGATAGTGAACCGGCACACCCATACTATCCTCTACTGTATCTCTGATAGCAGCAAAGCCAGCAGCTTCGGCGGCTTGCTCCTGATTATCAACTCTCCGGCCATGTAAAACAGAATTTTTCGCGGTCGCATATACCGCATTTATCTTCATACTGCCGTGATCATCAGTCTCAACGTAGAGGTCACGCGGTATACTCAGCAGCGCCGCTTCCTTAGCGAGCGGATCGATACTAGCAAGCAGTATCGTGTCCGTCAGATCCGGTGCAGTATGGCCGTCACCACCCTTTCCAAGCAACAGGATATTCACCCGTCCATCTCCTTCACCGCGGAGCTGGGTTGGATCCACATTATCCTGTAGTGCAGCTGCCCCTTCGCTACCACCCCTGAAGACATCCTTGAGCTTCCAAAACCCTTTACCAAATAGGACGCCGCCGACCAATATAACCGTAACCGTCAGGCCAAGTGCAGTCCGCTTACTAATCTTCTTCCAATTCCGATCCTTAGACTGCTTGACCTTAGCGTCACGCTTTTTACGACTAAGCAATTTGCGCTTTGAATCGTCACTCTTAGACCCAGCCCGATCAGGCCGACGACCTGACCCTCGCTCAGTTTCAGTCACAACCTCAGTCGCAATAATCGATTGCTGGTCTCTTGCAGCGAGATGCTGCATACCAGCGACCGGCCGCTCACTCGGGTGAAAGCCCTCCGAACGCTTGAAATCGCCGACGGTCGGCGACGGACCATTGCGCCGCTGGGACCGACTGAACGACTCAGTGCTTCCGGAGCCATGATACCGGTAACGCCTGCCGGTAACAAAGCCGTCCACCGATCTCGGAGTCGATTGTGGCCTTCGGCGCTTAAAGTTGTCCATGATGTGAGCTATTCTCCTTGTTTATTGTGTGCATGCTTTCCGAGGGAAAATTAAAAACAACAAGTAAGCAATACGCGGACTTAAGTATACCGTTTCAGCGCATAAGCGTAAACCGAGAAACCCTGTGTAAAACCATAAAACAACACTTATTAAATGACCGCTTTCAACCTTCGGCAAGCGCAAGCTCGATACAGACTTGTCAGGTAAAATCTGATATAGTGGGTGCTTGCATATGGATGACTTCAGAACAAACAAAAACCCCTATGGGCAGCCGCCCTCACCTGCTAATAACCCCGCGCAACCGCCGTCCGACGACTTGCCGCCGTTCATCCCGATCGAAGAACATTCACCACTCACCAGAAAACCGCCGCCCATACGGCCCTTTGAGCGCAAAACCTCCACCCAGGAACGAGCGCGGAACATTATATCTACCATCATCCTGCTCGTCTCCGCGCCGCTGATTGCGCTGCTGCTTACCGCATTTGTCTTTCAATCCTACCAAGTCGATGGTCCAAGTATGGAGCCGACACTCAACCATAATGACCGGCTGATCGTACTAAAGCTCGGACATACTTGGTCACGCATCACCGACAATCCGTACATTCCCGAACGCGGTGAAATTATCGTATTTGTCAGACGCGGCACGCCGGATGCCGGCACCAACCACGACAAGCAACTCATAAAAAGAGTAGTGGGGCTGCCCGGCGACCGAGTCGTTATCCGTGACGGCGTTCTTACAGTCTACAACCAAGAACACCCGAACGGCTTCCGGCCGGATGAAGAGTTCGGCTATGAGACCGCAGGCTACGAAACGCCCGGAACTGTCGATGTGCGAGTAGAAGTCGGGCATGTTTTTGTGGTTGGAGACAATAGGATAAACTCGCTTGACTCCCGAGCATTTGGCACCGTAGCATCAGAAGATATTGTAGGGCAACTTATATTACGCATCCTGCCGCTCAGTAAAGCCAAAACATATTAAAAATCCACCAATCCGCCAGACTTTTGGAATAATTAGAATCTGCGCCGAACCCTCAGGCCACTTCATACCTTCATCACCAAGCAGTAGCCCGCCAAAACCACCCTCTTAATTGGCCATGGTCATTATTGCCGTCCGTAAGCAGGCGGCTGTTTACTCATTTTCAAGCAGCCGCTTCAGTGCCTCAATCAATCTCGCTAAATCGTCATCGGACTTGAAGCCAATCTCCAGCCTGCCACCCTTAGCGGTACGCCGAATATGAATCGGCGCCTTGATATATTTACTAATTTTTTTAGTCTCTGGCGTCTGGGTTCGCATCTTGGCCTGGGCCGTCTTAGCGTCGCGGACGCCCTGCCGATAGGTTTGGACATATTGCTCGGCCTGACGGACTGACCAGCCATGCTTTTGGATGAGCTCCAGTAGCTCAGATTGCTTTTCGGCATCATCTTTTAAAGCAAGTATAGCCCGCGCATGACCCTCGGTAATCCTCTGTTCGTGCAGTGCGGTCTGTGCGTCAGGCGGTAATTGCAGGAGTCGTACAATATTATTGACCGTCGTTACCGCCTTACCCAGTCGCTTGGATATCTCCCCATAGCTCAAACTAAACTGATCATGCAATCGCTGGATAGAAGCCGCCTGCTCAAGCGGCGAAAGGTCAACCCGCTGCACATTCTCAACTATTGCTATTTCTAGCTGCTCTAGCTCTTTGCTAGTCCTGACAATGACCGGCACCTGCTCCTGCTTAGCTAGTTGAGCCGCTCGCCAACGGCGCTCACCCGCGATAATCGTATATACTCCATCACCCGTCGGTGTAACCACCAAGGGTTGCAGTATTCCATACTGCTCGATAGATGCCGCCAACTCAGCTAGCGCCTCCTGATCAAAGTGCTTTCGAGGCTGGGACGGATTCGGCACAATATCTTTGGTGTACAATTTTTGTACCCGCTCTTTTTCATCAATTAACAGAGATGAATCGAAGTCGCTGGAGATCAATGCATCCAGCCCTCTTCCTAGTCCCTTACCTGTTCTCGCACTCATTTACTGCCTCCGATACTCTTCTCAATCTCCTTAGCAAGCGCCTTATAAGCTCGGGCTCCCTTGGACCAGCGATCGTGCTCAGAAATAGGCTTACCATGACTCGGAGCTTCAGCTAGGCGGACATTGCGCGGAATAATTGTCTTGTACAGCTTGGTTCCAAAATGTTTCCGGAGCTCTTCACGAACTTGTTCAGACAATGAGGTGCGGCTATCGAACATGGTCAGCACCACACCCAGCAGCTCCAACTTTGTGTTCAGTCCGCCGCGAACCCGCTGCACTACACCAAGCAGCTGGCTCAACCCTTCAAGTGCGTAATATTCCGACTGCACCGGGATCAGCACCCAGTCCGAAGCTGCCAGTGCATTGATGGTTAAGAGCCCGAGTGCTGGCGGGCAGTCAATAAAAATGTAATCAAAATCCAATGTCGCTAAAATTTTGCGTAGTCTAAGTTCACGCTCCTCAGCGCTAACCAGCTCGACTTCAGCCGCAGCAAGCGATGCGTTCGACGGCAAAACAGACAAACCGGGAATTTCAGTTTCTTTAATTATGCTTTGGGCCGAAGTATCACTTGTCATGGCTTCGTACATTGTCGAGTCGAGATCCTTATCGATACCAAGCCCGCTTGTCGCATTTCCTTGTGGATCAAAATCAACCACCAAAACCCTTCGACCTGACTTAGCTAAATATGCTCCAAGATTTATGGCAGTCGTAGTTTTTCCAACGCCGCCCTTCTGATTTAAGACGGCAATGATATGCCTCATTTTTGTCTTCCCCTCTTCATAATAGTAGCCTATCATCAATGACTACCAGAGTAAATGGTTATGCAAAATGCAAAATTTCCTGCCAAAAGCAGTGTTTTTGTATGTGCTTACAGTCAACCTAAAAGCACAAATACTACGTCGCAAAATATTTTAACCCACGCTCGATATATCCTTGCAGGTCACTTGCCTACCTCGACCCCTCCGCCCTATCGTCATATAGCAGTGGCTGTCAGCAGCCCCCTCTCAGCTAGCCAGATAGTACAGTGGTAAAATTATAGACTAGCAGTATAGTAGTAGTAATTAAATACTAGCATAATTAACATTAGTTCTTGCTGTCTCGTATGCTCCATAGTTTTTTAGATTTTTGGCCTGATATTACCTATAATAAACGGGAGCAGAATTCATGGGTAACATAACAGTCGTCACTAAGCGTGCCACCCTTGCCGCAAAGCTTTGTTGGCAGTATTTGCGACTGCACAAATGGCCCGCACTCCTTGCTTTGATCAGTGCAATCAGCATACTGGTAATTGCCGCCGCATCACATAACACCCGTACCATCATCACGAATGAGCCAGCGGCTATCAAGGATGCCAGGACTAAAATGCTAGAAATACAGTCCTTGCTCAACGACATAAATGATCCGATCACATCTCCTGTCGGGCTCGGCCACGTCCAGCACTACGTTTCAGAATTAGACAGCCATGCATCTTCAGTACCCCCTGCACCTATGATCTCAACGCTGCCGCCACGATGGCCAAGCTTTATCCCCCGCTCCAGCACCAGGCTATGGCAGGCAGGCAGGCAAATTAATTCACTGTATTCTCAGGATATTGAATCAGTATATAACTCCTTAGACAGAATCGCACTAGAAACTGAAGCCCTCATTAGGTATCACCGGAATGTCATGGATGGGGTCGCTAAAGTATTAGACTATAATCCGGCCTCAGACTTCACACAATTCGATATTAATAACCCGCATACGCTTGAACGCATTCAACGGGCAAAAAGCGGCCTAGGCGCAGCCATAAGCGCCCTGGAGGGACAATCTGAGCACGATGACCCTCTGCGCACAGATATTATTAACCAGATTAGCGAACTGCTCATACACCTAGAGGAACTGGAATCGACTGGTGATGTGGACTCCTGGATAATAGCGGTGGGAAACGCCCAAGCGAACATCAAACAGAATCGCTCAGAGTTCTGGAGCAGCAAAAAAAATCGAATCATTAACACCATCAATACCGCGAACAGTATTCTCTCTCAGCTAGAAAGCAGTCTCCGACTCCTGGCTACCAATAGATAAACGACTCGCCGGACTGGTTGGCGTCAAAGAATCTACCGTGCCGCATCTGTTGCGAAATGCCAGGCGGCACCCATAACTCGGCGATTGACGTATATTCATCTAGTAATGAATTATCTTCGTGCACGACACGGATGCAGTATCGGGCACCCTCTTGCAGGTTATTAATTACTGAAAATTCCCAAAGCCCGGCTTCATTTACCGCTAGGTTGGTGGCATTACTAAAATTATTACTCTCTACAAACGTTTGCGGCACAGCATCAAAACCGACATATGTGGGATCATTACCCCCAGCGGTTATAGCAGAACCGTCAGCAATACTACCGTTGTCGTAATACGACAACGAATTCGTGCCGACCGTCGTAAAGTCAACATACGACTCACCACTGAACCCGATATCACAAGTGCCGACCTTCGGAGCGTATTGCAATTTTAGCGATAAACTGTTCGCCACTGCCCGAATCTGCGTGACAGTGATGAGCATGCGCAGCCGCAGGACATCACCCCCGGGCGGGGCTAGCTCTATATAGCTATCCTGAGCCGCCAACGGACTGCCGGCAGCATTGTACCACCGCATAGCCGCTTGATTCAGATATGGCGGCGGTGTGGAAATTTCCGCGATTACCGAATATGTATCCAGCGGTGTACCGTCCGACTCAACGATGCGAATACAGTATGTCGTATCCGCCGGTGCATCCTCAGAAGTCATTAGCGAGAACTCCCACATAGCATCCTGGCCGCTTGGCACCGGTGAGGTATTAGTAAAACCGTCACTTTCTACAAAATTCTGATAGACGATAGTATGTCCGCTGTGCGAAGGATCATTTGCCGTACTGGAAATAGAGGCACCATCGGCAGTGCCGGGATCGTCATAGTACGAAATTACTGGACTATTGGTATCCAGCCCCCAGACATCATCTATTATTCCGCTCCCCGTATCGCCACCGGTGATGTACACGGTATTACCGAGCACCGCTGTTGCCGCCTCTTGCATCTCGGGCCATCCAGGGTCATCGAATTCCTTTGTCCAGTTAGTACCATTGGTACTTGACCAAACTTCTTTAAAGTTAGAGCCACCATTAGTTCCACCGAATATCCACATCCTGTCGGCAAATACTTCGCTTGTTGGATAAATCCGGCTTCGTGGCGACCAGTCAGCTGATGCGGTGGCCTGGGTCCAATTAGCGCCATCGGTGGAATACCAGACGTCACTCACAACCTCCCACTCGATCAAACCGCCGGCAATCCACATCTTGCCATCATAATTAAGTACCGCGTGCCCCGTACGATCACCCCAATCGGCTGATGATGTGGCCTGGGTCCAATTAGCGCCATCGGTGGAGTACCATACGTCACTTGTCACAC
>CAYZZS010000002.1:0-2891 GCA_964483035.1 uncultured Candidatus Saccharibacteria bacterium | reverse complement strand
GTGGCCTGGGTCCAATTAGCGCCATCGGTGGAGTACCATACGTCACTTGTCACACCACTTGAAGTACGAAAACCGCCCATGACCCACATTTTGTTGTCGTACACCGTAGTTCCAAGACCATACCTTGCCGACCAGCCAGCCGATGCGGTGGCCTGCGTCCAGTTAACACCGTCAGAGGAGTACCAGACATCCTGCCGGTCCCCACCACTGGCCGCAAAGCCGCCAATGACCCACATTTTGTTGTCGTACACCAGTGCTTCAAATTCGTACCTGGGCGACCAGCCAGCTGATGCAGTGGCCTGGTCCCAGTTTACTCCGTCAGAGGAATACCAGACGTCGTTGAAAAATGTCCATCCGTTCCATCCGCCTAATACCCATATTTTGTTGTCGAAAGTAATCGCTTGGTGTTTGCTCCGATTGCCGAACGAAGCTGATGCGGTCTTAATCTCCCACTCTCCAATACCCGGAACCATTGACTGATACTCCTCGCCGGTGAAGTTAATGTCACAGGTCCCCACCCGCTCCGCATACTCTAGTTTGTACGACTTGTTTCCTGCTGGAATCGTACTATTATCATCACTTGCCATATGGATACTGCTGCGCATCCTAAAAGGCGTGCCCACGCTCGTCAGCGTTACCGGTGTGTTTGCCGCACCTAAGGGGTTCCTGGAGGTGTCCATCCAGCGGTACGCCGACATATCATTGACATATGCTATCGAGCTTGTATATGTCACGACTGCAGACAGTGCAGCAATGCGTACATCATCACGTCTGTTGCTTTGGCTCCCTGTGGTGCCTCGAGTGTTGCGTGTAATAAGCACCCGCATACCGTCTATCTGCGCTTGGTTCCAGCTACCGTTAAAAGTTGCTGAATGCTTGGCATACGAACCGGTTCCCGGGCTAACAGTTACGGCGGCTGTTAGGACTCCACCGAAACGCAGCTGTACACTCAATGTGTCATTCTGACTACCCCCAACGGTGGCAATGTATGTATAGAGGTCTACCGTCACGCTCGTTGCCGTGTCTACGGACGCAACCGAAGTCATGTCGAATTCTACGGCGGCGCTCGCATCACTGGCAGTTGTTGTACCGGTATTTATATAGTCACTGGTGTTCGGCGAGTCGTTCACATCCTCGTCAATATAGGTATATCGGGGCGAACTACAGGTAGTGTTATTGCAACGATTCCATTGAGTCGTAACGTCTCCATTTGGCAGAACTGTAGCAGTCTGAGCAAGCACCCCTGTTGGCAGCAGAATTTGTGCCGCCGTAAAAACCATAAGCACTGCCGCAAACCAGCTGAATGCCCGGTTGCCATACGCAGTCAATCGGCGCTGCTTCTTGGCAGCACCCTTACGAGTCGCAACTTGCTCAGGCTGGACTGCCCCCACTCGCCGTCGCATATATGGTCTTACTTCTTGCCTGCTCTTTGTTTGTCTCATCTCTATTTAATCTATCATAAACGCTAGTGCTTTATTTGTTGTAATCGAACTGTATCTCACCAATCCGAACCGTATTGCTTGACCGAGCCCGTACTCGTATCTCGAAGGTGATGATGTCATTCGCTACGAAGCTACAGCTGCCGCCAGTGGTTGGATTGGTAAGCGTATCCTGCGCCCAAGTGTTGGCGCTTCCAGGCAGCACTGACTCGCTCGCCAGACAGATCGTGCCATCAGCATCCCGGAGCTGGATGAGGACATCATTGTTAGCTGTGCTGGTGCTGGTGCCGTGCGCCCAGGCTTTGAAGCTGCCGGACACGAAGCTGCTGAAATCACTTGCCAACTGATGGTTGACTATGATGGTGTACTCCTGCAGTGCGGCGTTCGCAGAAGTCCACTGATAGAAATTGTGCTTGTATCCCTGGCCGCTGGACAGGCCGCTAACGTAATCTGATGTCATCGTACCGGCAGTTGCGACTGCGCCATTTGCCGCCAGAACAGCTCCCTGATACTCCGGTACCAGTGTTGCGCGCGCTGTCGATGAACCGGTGCCGCCACAGGCAGTCCACTCAAGATTGGTTGGTGTCGAGCCGGATGCCAAGCACATACCTGCTGCACCAGGAGCCGCCGAAGGCAGTGTCAGGGTGTAGCTGCTGGTTACTGTTGCCGCGCTGCGCAGCCCTACGTAATGACTACTGTCTGCGTCGCCAAGCCGCATCTCAGCTTGACCCTGGAAAGTAGCATTACCCTGGATAGACAGGTTGCCGGCAGCGACCACATTGCCGCCAAAATGACTGGCACCAGCGTTAACGTACAGTGCGTAGTTGTTCGTGCTGCCGCCACTGGCGCCCTGGATGTAGAGACCGTAGTTGCCGGTCGAGCCGGCAGTCTGGGAGGCGATGTACATGCCGTAGTTGTTGGTAATAGTGCCGGCATTGGTGGGATTAGCAATGTTAATACCATAGTTATTACCTATAGTGCCGCCAGCGTTGCTATTAACATTTTGGATATATAGACCATTGGCATTGGCCAACGTCCCTGTGCCGCCGTAATGAGCAGCCGCATTGACACCATTGAGCGTACCGGCACCTGAAAACGCGGCCGCACTGTAGGTGAGCACCTTGATACCGCTAAATGATCCAGTCGTACTAGTGACCACCGGTCGCACATACAGACCATTCTGATCGTTAGTAGTAGAGGTCAGATTGCCATCAATATAGGCTACCGATCCGTTACTGGTATTGACCGCGTTGGAGATAACCGAGAAGCGGGCGTTACTCGTTGTGGTGGTTCCCACCCCCACCCGGCCATTCGCCGCGTCAATAAACAAGGTGTTGCTGCCGATGTTGAGGTTGTTGGGAATGGCGACAGCGGTACCGTTGATAGTCAGAGTGTCGGTGGAAGCGTTACCAATAGTAGTATTACCCTGGATAGACAGGTTGCCGGTAAAGG
>CAYZZS010000001.1:82511-119749 GCA_964483035.1 uncultured Candidatus Saccharibacteria bacterium | reverse complement strand
GCATCGGTCTCCAAAACCGAGGGTCGCAGGTTCGAATCCTGTCTCCCCTGCCAAGCATAAGCAATATAAAAGACTTCTTTCGGGAAGTCTTTTGTTATACCCGAGCTATACGATATATGCAGGCATGATTGTGTCGCGAAGAACCTCTTGAACTAGCTATAGGTGCCGATGTGCTACCATTAGCATGAGATACTCATTTCTAATGATGGAATACAGAACGCCTTTGATAAGAGTTTTTGTATAGCACATGTATCTGTATGTACTGTTGACCGGCGATAGAAAATATAGAAAGCCTAACTTAGGAACTGGAGGTCGCGTATCCTTCAGTATTCCTATATTTATCAAGTCAGAGCTTACACGGAAGATGGGGCATATCACTGCTCGGTTATTCAGAAAGAGAAAGTCGGAAGACAGGATAGTTTTACAGCATGCTAATTATTCTTCCGAAAGACTTTAACAAATAGCCATAATTGTGTTAATATAAGCTGTCATGAATAAATCAAACCACAGCCGCAAGCTACAAATAGGGATTATGGGTTCTGCTGCTGATCTAAACTACTCGAAACTATTAGAAAACACTGCCTTTGAGGTAGGAGAACTTGTAGCGGAATCAGGAGCCATACTCATATATGGCGCAGAAAAAGACTATGATTCATTATCTACTGCGGCGGCGCGTGGAGCCCTGAGCAAGCAAGGGCTCGCTATAGGCATAACCTACGGCAAGGGCAAGGAAGTCTTTGGTGATGCGAGCGTGATAATCGCTACCGGATTAGAGCGCGGAGGCGGGAGAGAGTTCTCGCTAGTCCTAAGCTGTGACGTACTTATAACTTTGGGCGGTGGCTCTGGTACTTTGACCGAAATGGTAATAGCATATCAGGCAGGCATACCTATAGTAGCGATTGATAATACAGGCGGCTGGAGCGAAAAGATGTCCGGTCAATTCTTTGATGAACGTAATAGAATAAAAGTCATTGGTGTGAAGTCTGCCGAAGAAGCTGTAGAAGCAGCTCTAAAAGCAGTAAACAGATAATAAATTCCTAGGGGTTTTGTGCAGGGGTACTCGGGCGTGATCGACGTGGGTCGTCGGCCGTTTCCCCCATGCGCACGGGTCGGAGAGAGGGTCAGTCCATCTCGCGGAAGAAGGACGCGATGGTCGTGTCCGATGTCGGGAAAGAATGAACCCGATTGGCGTCGAAAACATCCACCGAGATGGGGATGCTCACTCGCTGTCGCGAGTGGATGACGTCGCCAATCGTGAGCTCCTTTCCATTCATCCTGTCCAGTTCAAGGAACAGTTCTTCCGTGAGCTTCTGGCACTTCCTCGAGAAGCTGTTGATGGCATCCTGGGGATGCTTGCCCACTCACCAACGGGCCCGAAGGGCTTGATGTACGGCATACTGAAGCTCGCATGGTCGTGGTCGTAGAACGGGTAGTACTTGCCCCCCATGTCCACTCCCAGAACCTTGCCGCAGCCCGGCACGAATGGCAGGAAGTCGTGGTCCGGCACCCAGTCGAGCAGTGCGTTGTAGCGCTTCACGACCTCGAGACGAACTCCGAGTGCTCCAATCTCTTCGTCGGCATGGCCTCCGAAGCTGAAGCCCGCGGCGACGCCGACGAGCTTGATGTTGGCGGCCCTGAGCGCCTTGATGATGCGGATCATCGTGCTGCCCGTGAAGATGCCGTCCTCGGCGAGAACGACCGGACGCTCATGTCCGACGCGCGAGGCGACCCGGCTGACCTGGTCCTCGAGCGACGCATGTCCCGGCCTGGGGCCGAGTCCGAGCGTCTTGCCGTGCATGTTCACGAGGCGGTTGATCTCGATGGCGATGCCCTTGGAAGGATTCGCAATCTCCGGACAGGTGCTGACGACGACGACGGCGTCGCTGCCCCATGTACGGTTGATCAGCGCGATGATCTCATCGGACAGGTCGCTCATCTTGATGCGCTCCACCGGTGCCTTGGGCCCCAGTGCTTCCTGTGCCGCAGCTGCGATTTCAGCTTGGATGTCGCTGAAGAAGCTGCTGCCGGGGTCGGGGGTCGTGAGACCCGTATGGCGGAAGGCCTCTACCTTCTCACCGAGATCCTCGGTGATGATGTAGACGCCCTCCCTGGCGTGTGCCTCGTGGGGGGCATGGTGAACGGTCAATGTTCTTCCCTTCTGCTAGTGGATTGACCGGATGAATTCGTGGATCGCCAGGGACTTTGCCTCCCCGGTTTCCATGTCCTTGAGAGCCACCGTGTTGCTCTGCACCTCGTCGTTGCCGATGGTGAGGACGTAGCGGAAGCCCATGCGCGCGGCATACTTGCCCTTCTTCTTACCGGCGTTCGGCTCGATGTAGAAGACGGTCGGGATGCCCTCGGCACGAAGCAGCACCGAGATCTCGAGGCCATAGTCGATCTGCTCCTCGTTGAGGACGACGACGAGTACGTCTGCCGGGCTCTGCTTGGACGGCTTGATGATGCCGGCCTCGCTCAGCTTGTAGAACAGACGCGTCAGGCCGATCGAGATGCCCACGCCGGGCAGGTCGGTGTCGGTGTAGTACTCGACCAGGTTGTCGTAACGTCCGCCGGAGCAGACGCTGCCGATCTCCGGGTGGTCGTTCAGGAGCGTCTCGTACACGGTGCCGGTGTAGTAGTCGAGTCCGCGAGTGATCTTCAGATCGATCTTGAACCTCGACTCCGGAACCTTCATCTTGCGAAGTGATGAGACCAGGATCTCCAGCCGGTTGACGCCCTCGTTGAAGAGCTCCGACTCGATTCCCAGCTCACGCAGCTCGCGCAAGATCGTGTCGTTGTCGCCGCTGATGGACACGAACGCCAGCAGGATGTCGACCTGCTTGTCGTCCAGGCCCGCCTTCCTGAGCTCGCCGACCAGTTCGTCCCGGGTGATCTTCTCCATCTTGTCGACGATCCGCAGGATGACCGACGGCTCCACGCTCACCCCGAGGGCGTCGAAGAAACCGTTCAGTACCATGCGGTTGTTGATGCGGATGGTGAACTCCCCGAAGTTGAACCGTTCGAAGATCTCGTTGATGACTGCCGGGAACCCGGCGTCGACGAACGGGCTCTTGGACCCGATAATGTCGATGTCGCACTGGTAGAACTCGCGGAACCGTCAGATCGAACCGCAAGCTGAGGTCGTTGCGACCCCTGGTGAAGCGGTAGATCTGCTGCTCGGTCTCGCCGCCGCCCTTCGCAAGAAGGACTTCGGACAGCTCGAGGTCCGGAGTGTCGATTGGTGCGAAGCCGTACCTCTCGTACGTCTCACGGATGATGTCGCGCAGCCGGTCGAACTCGATCTGCTCAGCAGGCAGATACTCGTTGAAGCCACTGGGTGTTCTCGGTTGTACCTTGTTCATTTTTCCTCTCTCGCTTGGTGCTATGAAGTACTATACACATAAGGCGGTTCCCCATGCAAAGCACTGCATCTCCGTCATCACAATATAAGATTTGCACATAGTCAAATAAAATGTTATTAGACGAATCATTGACTGTTTTTACTCTTTAGAGTATGATACCGCCGTGATTATTGTCGAGTTTACTACAAACCTGATTCAAGACTTTCCTCTGAAAGAGGCAGGTTATATTAGTGGCTCTGCTCATAATTTATCGCATATTTAGCCAGGCATGCACATTGGTTACAAGGCTAGCCAATGACTCCTGGCGTTTTTATGGGATAAATTTAAAAGGTTAACTATATGAAAGATGAAAACTTAATAACGGTTGTCTCATCCCATTCCGATGACACAATTATTGATTCTTCTGGAATCGTACGTGAGGTTGTACCTGGCGGGCCGGCTTTTTATATCACCAACGCTCTGCAAAAACGAAACGTAAGACATAAACTGTATGCAAACCAAAAGATAGGTGTAGAAGTGCTGTCTAAAGACGGTATGGAAATCGGACGGGTACCAGAGACCCCATACAGCGAAGAAATAGGAACGCTTGAACTGAGTGATTGGGTCATTGTCTCTACTGTGCTGAACGAGTGGAACTTTAATGGTATGGAAAAGCTTCCTCCGTATACTTTCGTAGATCTTCAGGGGTTCGTACGTGATGGCCATAACTTCGGCCAGAAGCATGTATGGGAAGAGCCGGCCGCTCTGCTGGGCAAAGTGTACTGCATAAAAGGTACGAAAGAGGAGACAAAGTACCTTCCCAAAAGTGTAATCGAAGAACAGAAGAACCGACTCCTTATAATTACGGATGCAGAGAATGACATAGAGGTGTTTAGCGAAGGCAAAAGGCAAAGTATACCTGTAGTGAAAGCGGGGTCTTTGCGCTCCACAATAGGAGCCGGAGATACTTTTCTAGCTAACCTTGTGGTTCTGCTTCAAGAGAATCGGGATATATCCGAAGCTGTGCATGAGGCTGCACGCTCTACTTCTGAATTCCTATCTCAGAACTATAATCTAAATGACAAATAATAAAATATAGGTTATTATATAACATATAGCAGAGAGCTAAAATGTCTAATTTTATTCCATTACCATCTGAAAAAATTTTGATGCTCGATCTGGACGGTACCGTTATCGATGGCGATTACCGGCCTACGGAAGCAAGTTTTGATGTGTCGGTGTCCGAAATGAAGGATGCGGGTTGGACCATTGGGTTAAGCTCCGATACCCCCTATGAAGTTCTGTAGGGATGGAGTTCCGAATTTGGCTTCAACGGGCCTATCATCGCCGAAAAGGGTGCTGTCATTGACGATGAGCCATATAGCGAGGCTGACGCAGAGCTGTTCGAAAAATCCAAAAATCTGATGGATGACTTGTTCAAAGATGAGGGTTTTGTCGTATGGAACGGTAACCCGGTTGATTTTATTAGGAAGAACCAGAAGATTGGCATCGCAGGCGACAAAGTCGTGCTGATGAATGAATTTCGGAAAGGAAGCCTGAGCTTTTTTGTAAGAGGTGTTGATGAACAGGGGCGTTTAGTAACGGATGACACGCTTTTGAAAGAAGCTATAGATCTGGCAAGCAAGCTTTACCCAGAGATAGATGGGCTGGAGGAGGACTGTAATCCGAATTATGGCATACTTATCATTAGCAAAAAAGGCATCAATAAAAGATTTGGTACCAGAAAGCTGATGGCTTCTTTGAATATTGCTGGAATCGGTATGATTGGTGACTCTTATGCTGATTTTCTTGGTAATGATATAGCAAGGCACTATGCAGTCGGTAATGCCGATATAGCATTCAAAGATGTGGCCGACTACGTAGCTAGTAGTGATGTCACAGCTGGCGTGACTGAGATATTCAATAAGATTCTACTTAGTGAGCATTCTGTATAGAGGCTCTGTCTTAGCGTTTAATTTCAACTGAGTAGGAAAAGCTTCGATTATTCTGCCTGAGTGTAATGTGCAGCGTGGCTGACGGTTTTAACCTTCGCAATGTTTCTTAGTTTGCGATGACCCACCCCCCCCTACTAGCGCCTCAAAACTACGTAGGTTTTAGGTCTAGGATGCCTGTGCCCCTCCCGTTAGAATGAGTTTAACCTCGTTCAGGATGTCCTGCCAAAATAAGTTCAGTCTGATTCTGTGACTGGACTTTTTTATTATACTTCTACAGAAGACGGCTGCTTTAGGCATAGCCAACAGTGCAGATATTCATGAACACATTCGTTCTATAATACCTGTGTATAACCCTACAAAGCTGTTGTGCTTATGCCTAACTATGCCTATAATGCATGGCAAGTAAACATAGGCAAAAACAGAGTAGCGTGAAATGAGGGTATTGATGCTTGGATGGGAACTGCCCCCGCATAACAGCGGAGGTCTCGGAATCGCATGTTTCCATCTCTGTAAGGCTCTTTCAGAATTCGGTGCAGATATTGAATTCGTAATCCCCTACTCCGCTAATCACAATGTAGACTTCATGAGAGTTGTCCCTGCGGATGCCCATGATAAGCGATTACGACTTCCCTCAAACCCATACACTGCCATATACGGAAGCGATGAAGCCAGCGAGCGCATCTGGCAAGACGTATATGTGCAACAGTACGCTTATGAACAGGCTGTCGCAAAATTAGTCAAAAAGAAGCGGTTTGACATCATTCACTCGCACGATTGGCTAACCTTTAGGGCGGCGTTGCGCGCCAAGGAATACTCTGGCAAGCCGCTCATCCTCCATGTGCACTCAATCGAATCAGACCGTGCTGGTGAGTCGGGTAGGGGCAACCCGTTGGTACGGGAAATTGAGGCGACAACCATGATGATGGCCGATAAGATTATCGCTGTTAGCCATCACACCAAGCGGGCAATCGTCCGCGAATACGGCATTCCTGAAAACATGATAGGCGTCGTCCATAACAGCATCAGCTCGGATGCCATTGAGCCGCTCGATACCGACAATGCCTACCGCTACCTCAGTCAAATGAAAGCTCAGGGATATAAGGTAGTGACCAATATCGGCCGGCTCACAATTCAGAAGGGCCTGCCAAATCTTCTCCGGGCAGCTAAGGAAGTTGTGGTGCGCGAACCTAAGACGCTATTCCTGATCGTGGGCAGCGGAGATCAGTATTACGAGCTGATTGAGCAAGCTGCCGAACTCGGTATTGCTGAAAATGTTATCTTTACCGGCTTCCAGCGCGGCAAAAAATGGCGTGATGCCTATGCCATAGCTGACCTATTCGTAATGCCGTCAATTTCGGAGCCGTTTGGCCTAACTCCACTTGAGGCTATCGCCTACGGCACACCATCGCTGATCAGCAAACAGTCTGGCGTAGCTGAGGTGTTGCGACACTGCCTAAAAGTAGATTTCTGGGATGTAGATGAGATGGCAAACCAAATTGTGGCAGCGGTACGCAATCAACCTCTGCTTGATGAGCTCCGTGACAATGCCCACCGGCAGTTCCGATCGATGTCCTGGCACAAACCAGCCTCGCAGTTCATGCAACTCTACAATCATCATATTGCTGGAGCTAAGGTATGAGCAAGGCGATTGTGCTCTATCTGCACGTTCACCAGCCGTTCCGCATCCGACAGTATACGATTTTTGACAGCGGAACCAATCATAACTACTTCGATGCCCACTATGATAGCCGCACCAGCAACGAGCGCATACTTCATAAAGTAGCAGAAAAGTCCTATCTGCCGACCAATCAGGCACTGATGGAGCTACTGCATCGACATCCGGAGTTCAAGCTCAGTCTCTCTATTACCGGCACCGTTCTGGAGCAGTTCGAGCAGTGGGCGCCTAATGTGCTGGCATCTTTCCAAGAGCTCTGTGCGACTGGCCGAGTGGAAATTGTAGCTGAGACCTATCACCACTCACTGGCATTTTTCTACTCACGGGAAGAGTTTGAGACACAGGTACGCATGCATCGTGAGAAAATCCAGCAGCTGTTCGGCCAAACGCCGCAAGTCTTCCGCAACACCGAGCTAGCCTATAATAATGACCTTGCCTACTGGGCGGACAAAGCTGGCTACAAAGGAATCCTGGCCGAGGGGTGGGACCCGATCCTTGGATGGCGCAGCCCGAACTATGTTTACCGCCCGGCATACACAGACAATATCCGATTGCTTATGAAAAATTATCGGTTGAGTGATGATATTGCCTTCCGATTCGGCGACCGAGAATGGAGTGAATGGCCGCTGACGGTCGATAAATTTACCCACTGGCTCGGCAGTCCGGATCAAACCAACTTCAATCTGTTCATGGACTACGAAACCTTTGGCGAACACCAGTGGGAGTCTACCGGCATATTCGGATTTTTGAAGGCGCTGCCGGAAGCGTGGCTTCGACAGGAAGGCAATACCTTCATGACCGTTAGTGAAGTTATTGACTCGTTCGAGCCTGTAGATAGTGTCGACATGCCTGCTACGGTTACTTGGGCTGATACGGAGCGCGACCTTAGCGCTTGGCTCGGCAATGGTATGCAGAAACAGTCGATCGAAGCGCTGTACTCGCTGCAGGACACCATTCTTGGGACCGGTGACCTAGAATTAATCGAAGAGTGGCGAAAGCTGCAAACGTCCGATCACTTTTATTATATGTGCACCAAATGGTTTAACGACGGGGATATCCACGCCTACTTCAGCCCTTACGAGTCGCCGTACGAGGCATTCATATACTTCATGAATTCCTGGCATGATTTGCGCTCACGGTTGATCGCTAAGGGTATACCGCTGTGACCTTATTGCAGTGTTAATCAAACAGAAAATGATAAGGGGGGTGAGAAAATGGGACGACCGGTAATGTTGAGTAACGGCCAGCTCATGGTCGGGCTGGATGAAAACGGGTTAGTCCATGACTTCTACTATCCATACGTTGGTATGGAAAACCTTGCCACGCCTCGAAATTCGCCCCATAAAATCGGCGTCTGGGTGGACGGCCTATTCAGCTGGACTGATGACGGCGACTGGAAAATAACCGTCGACTTCCGTTCAGACGCACTTATAAGTGAGATCACCGCTGTATCCCATAAGCTTAATGTGACATTACATTTTAATGACTTCGTCGACGTTGAGCATAATGCGCTGGTCCGCCGCGTGACCATACAGAATGATTCAGATCGTGAGCGCGACATCAGACTGTTCATGCACCAGGTCTTTGAAATAAGCCGCGACGGTCGTGCTGATACCGCACTTTTTGTACCTGATGCCCGCTATATCTACAACTACAAAGGACGAGTCTGTTTGCTTATTGGCGGAAAAATCGCTGATGGACCTGAGTTCGACCAGTTCTCGGTCGGCAACTACGGCATTGAAGGCAAAGAGGGTACGTTTAAGGATGCCGAGGACGGTGAACTATCGAATAATACCGTCGAGCACGGTGGTGTAGATAGCGTTATCAGATTCCAACAGTACGTGCAGCCAAGGCAGCAGTTCAGGGTTGATTACTGGATAGTTGCAGCCGACAACCAAACTGACGGCCAAATTATCCATAATCTGTTCCGTCACCATCCGGTTGATGAGCGTATGTCAGCCGCAGTGCAGTACTATCAGAATTGGATTGGCAAGAGTAGCGACCGACTGGCAAAGCTACCGGAGCGATACCGGATAGCAGTCCAAAAAAGCCTGCTGGTAATTAAATCGCACTGCGATGTTCACGGCTCGGTGCTCGCAAGCGGCGACTCCAGTATCTTCAACTATGGACGCGACTATTACTGCTACTGCTGGCCGAGAGATGCCGCTTATGTGCTATGGCCTCTAATTCGACTAGGTTACTACGATGAGGCAAAAGCATTCTTTGCATTTGCCCGCGATGTATTACACCCCGACGGCTATCTAATGCACAAATACCAGCCCGATCGATCAGTCGGCAGCACCTGGCATCCGTTACTGCAAGGTAATCGGCAAGAGCTAGCCATCCAGGAAGACGAAACTGCCGGAGTCGTGTTCATGATGGGAGAGTATTTCAATGCGACGAATGACCGGCAGTTCCTGGAGAGCTACTACCACAGCTTCATCGAACCGTGCGCAGATTTCATGGCTGATTTTATTGATCCCGAAACCGGCCTACCGCATGCCAGCTATGACTTATGGGAGGAGAAATTCCTCACTACGAGCTATACCGTGGCGATAGTCGTTGCCGGCTTAGAAACCGCAGCAGAACTTGCCAAAGTAATGGGCGAGTCACGTAAGGCCGAGGAGTGGCTCATGGTAGTCGAGCAAATCCGCAGCTCTTTGCATCACCTTTACAACCCGAACGGATACTACCGTAAGGGCTATTTGATCGATGAGAATGGGCAGCTGAATCATGACGATACCGTCGATATCTCGAGTCTGTACGGTATTTGCATGTATGGCGTGCTACCCCCTGATGATCAGACATTAATTAATACCGCCAGGACGGTCGAAAACCGACTACTCAATAGCAGTCCAATAGGTGGTGTCATCCGCTACGAGCATGATAAATATTTCCTTAGAAAGCACCAGCACAAGGGTAATCCTTGGATTGTTGGAACTATGTGGCTGGCTCAGTGCTACTCAATCTATAAGCTCGAAAATAAAGTCAAAACCCTGATTGACTGGGCAATTGACCGGATGCTGCCAAGTGGCGTATTAAGCGAACAATATGATCCGGAAAATGGTGACCCCATCGGTGTGACGCCGCTTGTCTGGAGTCATGCGGAGCTGGTTAATACCATCCTGGATTACGAAAATATAACCAGAAGATAAAAAACGGCCTGCGCTTGGCGGGCCGTTACCACCTGGAGCCTATAGCCCTTCTACCTGCGCGGCTTCACTTCGTTGCGGCCAAGATTCTTCTTGGTCTCAACATACAGCGTATGGCGCCGCAGTAATGGATTATACTTGCGTAACTCCAACTTCTCAGGGGTATTCTGGGTATTCTTAGTTGTGTAATAGTGACGATGTCCGGTCTCCTCACACACCAGCCCGATAACCTTTCGCTTATCACCTTTTTTAGCCATTACTCTTGTCTTCCTTCCTCTTAGGCTCTAATGGAACAATTATTGATATTATAAAGTAACCGATTATCAGTAATCCGGCAGTCATAAACTCCAACAAGACTGCTGCTATTCGGACCAGTGTCGCATCCCATCCGAAGTAGTCTGCTATACCGCCGCAAAGCCCAGTGAGCATCCTGTCGTCCCCACTTCGATATAGTTTTTTACCCATGCATCGGCCCTACTATCATTACTATTATATCACAATTATTGACGCTATTCAACTGGAGCCGTTGACGAGATTTGAACTCGTGACCCCTTCCTTACCATGGAAGTGCTCTACCCCTGAGCTACAACGGCACATTCAGTCACATTCAGTTGTAAATGATAGCATTTTTTGGGCTAATAGAAAAGCTTCAGCTGCTCCACCCCATCCTTATATAACTGCGATGCGGTTGTGCCTAGATAGGTGACCCGCTTTCTATGATTCTTCTTGTCCTCGACAATGGTCCAGGCGATAGAATAGACATTGTACTGCTCAGATCGAGACTTGCCGACAGACTCTATTCTACGGCTAGACGCAGAATGAGATTCAGTACTGCCCTCTAGTAGGTGCTCAAGATTTTCAGCTTCGACATAGGCATCTACGGCCTCCCAGGTGCTGTCGATGATATCCTCCCCGCACTCAATACTATGTCCCACTATGAATGAGGCGCACGCGCTTATATCATCCGCGCGCACAAATATCATCTGCTCTTTTTGCGGTCGTAATTCAGCCATAACAATATTGGTTCATCCCTATTTTAACAATTACAAGCTAATTTTCACATAAATTTGCTGCCGTAAGCCAGTATTGCCCGAACATTGAGCTAGCGCCAGTCTTAGCGTATTCGGAACAGATATAGATAGTTTGAACTCTTATACCTCTAGGCTAATGAAAAATCCCACCTTGCGGCAGGATTTTTCATTGGTGCAGGGAGAGGGATTCGAACCCCCGAAGGCGAATGCCAACAGATTTACAGTCTGCCGTGTTTGACCGCTTCACTATCCCTGCGGGATGCGGAGTTGTTACTCCGCTATTATAACACCTCTCTGGACCGCACCTCACATGCGGTCTCCGGGGAGTGATTCAATACTCTCGCAATGTATTGAACTTTGTGTATTGGAGCCGGCAGAGGGATTCGAACCCACGACCCGCTGTTTACAAAACAGCCGCTCTAGCCACTGAGCTATGCCGGCCTGATTACACCGAAGTAGTCTACCAAAACAGGGGTTAAATTACAACTCGCTTTGGTCGCATTATGCGCTTTGGGCGACCCGCTGGGACTATCAGCTTCTTGAGTTTTTCGCGAACTATATCCGCTTCCGCCTCCATGCCGCGAGCCTCATAGGCCTTGAGCTGTAGCGTGTACGTTTCCTTGTTGGGCTCCAACTCGACGGCCTTCTCGAGCTCCTGGAACATCAGCTTATCATTACCAAGCTTCTCCTGAACCTTGGCGTAGGCCACATGTCGTGCTGCCAGATTATCCTCCAGCTTCAGAGCCTGCTCAAAGGCCAGTGCTGCCCGCTCGTAATTCTCAGTCTCGTAATAGATAAGGCCGAGGTTATGAAGACTTGACGGTGTTGTCTCGATGCTGGATGCAATCTCAAAACAATCAATAGCGTCCCGATATTCTTTCTGCTTGGCATAGAGGATACCGAGCCGGTTGTAGGCTGCTGCGTTTTTTTCATCAATCTTTAGGATTGTCAGTAGGGCCTTCTCAGCTCTCAGGAAGCGGTTTTCGCGCATTCCCTGATGTGCAATGTCCCATAATTTGCCGAGCTTATCGCTGATTTTACGGGGCAGCGCAGACAGCTCATCCTCACGAATGGCAGTGCTTCTGATTGCAAGTATGCCGAATCCGGCGACAAGTGCTAGCTCGAGCATCAATTAATTTTATCAAATTTAAATAGCAATGAACAAATCCGTTAAGAGTAGTTTAAGATTTACATTCTGTCGCAGCTTAGCATTCGCATCATATACAGCCGCTGCAACCTGATGCCATTTGGTCAGCTCCGTCTCTTTGCCCTGATTGCCAGCAACGCCCATAGCCGCCCTGGCGATCTTCTGAAGCGCCGTAAGCAACCCATGCACTCTGTGCTTATCCTTGGACAACGCATCAACCCGGCTCAATCTATCAAATCTCGTCTCTTGCAATATTGCTTTCCCAAGAGCGATATCCTGCACCAGGGTATGATCTCGGCTGTCTTTGAGCAAAGAAGTCAGCAGGCCGACATACCCTTGGCTTAAGGCAAATGCCTGGGCAACCTCCTGCTCGCCGTAGCCCTGCGCCGTAAAGTATGCAGTAATTGCCGATTTTTCAGGTGGGTTCAAAACTACAAGCTGACACCGAGAATAGATAGTTGGAAGCAACGAGCGCTCACCGACGTTCGTGAGAATAATAGCAGTATCTGCCGGCGGCTCCTCCAGAAGCTTCAAGAACGCATTCTGGGCTTCAGTGGTCAAGTAGTGTGCGTCCTCGATAATAATCGCCCGCCTGATTGCCTGATTGCCTGGTGTGCGGAGTTTGAGAAATTCCTGAAGTTCCCTGATTTGATCAATAGAAAGAGTTTGATTGCTTGGCTTTACAACCCTTAGTCGCGCTGCTATCTGGGCGCTTTCAATGCCAGCCAACAATCGGCGGGCAACTGATACGGCGAGCGTGGACTTACCGCAGCCGTTAGGTCCACACAGTATAACTGGCTGCACTGGCTGGCCGATAAAGCGGTCTAGTGCCTGTTTGTCCTGTGGGTGCAGCAACAACTCGTCCATCATGCTTTCATTATACGATCAAAAGCTTCGGGCAAGGGAGCTTCGAATACTTTTCGTTCACGACTGGGTAGGGTTAATTCAAGCTTTTGAGCATGGAGCATCATCCGCTCTTCAGGTGTTCCACCATACAATGTATCCCCAGCAATAGGATTACCCAAGCGACTTAAATGCACTCGAAGCTGGTGTGTACGGCCGGTAATTGGGCGCAGGAGTACTTTGGAGTGAGTCTGATTCGATAAGAGCACCTCGTACTCTGTAATGGCCGGCTTACCGTGCGGGCTAGTCGTGAATGTCTGGGGTTTTTTGGGATTGCGCATTATCGGCATATCGATCACGGCCCTGTCCGGATTTGGCCGTCCGGCGACGATGGCGACATACTCCTTCTTTACCCTGCGCTGCGAAAACTGCTTCTGCAGCCATGACAAAGCCTCGGAATTGCGGGCGGCAATGATCACCCCTGAAGTATGCCGATCCAGTCGGTGCACAATACCTGCACGGTTCCCACTCAGTCCGGTAACGTAGGGGCTAATGAAAGTAGCGACTGTACCTTCGGGATAAAATTCTCCCTTACTGTGCGTCAATACTCCGGTCGGCTTATTGAGCACTATGCAATCGTCATCTATATAAACTATGTCGAGGGAGATTTCCGGAATTTTACTGTCACGTTCCGGATCGTAGTCAACCGAAATCCGGTCCCCTGCCCTTAGCTTCTGTCCAGCTTTACCAATACTACCGTTTACCGTGACTTTACCTTGGTCACAGAGTTTCTGGGCGGACGAACGGCTGACGCCTTCCAGTATGTTATGCACTACAACATCCAGCCGCTGCCCGACTTCATCGCCAGAAATTATCTTCTTCATGACTTTGGACGTAAGCCCACCGCCTGCTGAACCTTGAATAACTTCTTATTCGCTGCCTCATTCATGGCAGCTTCGCTCGCTTCGAGCTTCTGATTCAATGCCGCCTCGTCGACCTGGTGTAGCCGGGACTGGAATTCATCAATAAACGCTGCCACTCTATCAGAGACTTCCTGCTTCAGTGGTCCGTACTGCTGCTGCCCGATATAGGCTGAAGCATCGCCACCAAAGAGCTTCAAGATATCCAACAGATTACTGACCCCAGGACGCGTTTGGTAATCATGCTGCACCTCGCCCAAGCTATCAGTAGTGGCAGACATAATCTTCTTACGAGCGGCTTCGGGGCTATCACTAAGGAATACAACACCTTTGCCAGTGTCATCAGATTTGCTCATTTTCTTTGTGGGATCG
This sequence comes from uncultured Candidatus Saccharibacteria bacterium, assembly GCA_964483035.1. Taxonomy (GTDB): domain Bacteria; phylum Patescibacteriota; class Saccharimonadia; order Saccharimonadales; family CAYZZS01; genus CAYZZS01. The sequence goes on along the minus strand of CAYZZS010000001.1, from coordinate 105,316 downwards.
ACCAGATCGCGCACTCTCAGTCCCTGATCCTTACCGAAGAACTCATGCTGATCTTTAACCGGCTTTGGTATGGTAAACAGCTCACCGAAACGGGAGTTCATCCGCTCCGCAATATCCCGGGTGAACTCCAAATGCTGCGTCTGATCGTCGCCAACCGGCACATATGTCGCGTCGTACAATAGAATATCCGCCGCCATCAGCACAGGATAGTTAAAAAGACCTAGACTAATCCGATCCTCTTGGAGTTTAGCGGACTTATCCTTGAACTGCGTCATGCGTGACATCTCACCAAACCCGGTAAAGCAGTCAAGAATCCAAGTCAGCTCAGAGTGAGCTGGGATGTAGCTCTGACGGTAAATGTAAATATCCGGATTATCGAGTGGCAGGCCAGCAGCCACATAAATCTTCAGATTTTGCATAATTTGCGCCTGAAGCGCGTCGTGATCTATCGGGGTTGTAAAACTATGGAGATCCGGCACGAATATATTTATCTGGTACTCGCCAGCATGCTTGGTTGCCATATCCACCATCGGCAATAATGCCCCTAGGTAGTTGCCGATGTGGAGATCATTATTTGCCCTCAGGCCAGTCAAGATTACGGACTTACTCATTGACCGTATTATAGCGCACTTCAATTGCCCCATCGATAACACCAGGCTGTATCGCTAACAGTCCCAGCGTCTGAGCAATTTCAATCGGCTGCCTGTCGTCTTCAAGAGCAATTTCAACACGATGTTCTCGCAGCAGCTTCCGTGCGTCTTCGTTAGATGTCATTACTCCTCCTTGATAGTATTAATTGAATTTAAAAGACCGCCTGTGGTGGCGGCCTTTTCGGTAGGTTCAATGGTAGACTATTGAACGCACAGAACAGGTCGCCACAAGGCGGAAAAGAAAAAATAAAACCAGCTCTGTATATTGTTCATTGACATCGTTTTGTATATTACCACAATACTTTGGCCTGTCAATCCGAATTACGCAAGATGATCCCTGCCATTGTCCTTGCCGCTTTTCGTTCGGCGGCATCAATCCGCTCTAGACCTTCCTTGATAAAGCACAAATCGTCTGCTGTCAAAGACATTTCTCGAGGGTCAATAACCTCACCAGGAAGCTCTATTTTTTGAATATGAAGTTCGGGATTTTCTTGGCTCATATAGCATTAGCTAAACCTTATTACCGTCAGTATACCAGTCATACACCTGTTACTAAACAAATAATCACGGTGCGAATCCGTGATTATTTGATTCCTGCACCTGAATGATACCTGCCCCTGCAGCGCTTTCACTGCAGAAAAAGGGAGGGCGCCGCCCAATACACGCAGTACTTATCGCTTGGTAAACTGTCGCTGCTTGCGTGCGCCCTTGAGGCCGAACTTCTTGCGTTCTTTCTCTCTCGAGTCGCGACTGAGCAAATCAGCTCGCTTGAGCGTTCCGCGCAGATCTTCGTTCAATTCTGCAAGCGCCTTGGCAATGCCAAGCCTGATTGCGCCCACCTGGCCATGATGTCCGCCGCCAGAGACAACGACACTAACATCATACTTATTCTCGTGCTCAAGCACAGCAAACGGCTGCTGCAAGTCACGGAGCAGGTACTTACTGGATGCAAAGTACTCTTCGGCCGGCACGTCGTTAATAATTATCTTGCCACTGCCGTTCTTTAATCGCACACGAGCTGTAGCGCTTTTGCGGCGACCGAGACCGTAGTAGTAGTGCTTTTTATCAGTTGCTGTTGCCATACTATGCCTTATCCTTTACTGACAATATTTCAGGCTTCTGTGCCTCATGCTTATGTGCGGCGTCAGGATACACCTTAAGTCGAGCCATGCGATCATCGCGCAGCTTGTTGACTGGCAGCATGCCACGGACTGCCTTCTCGATAACCTTGGTCGGATCCTTGGCCATCATATCGCCTAAAGTTGCCTCCTTCAGGCCACCTGGATAGCCGGTATGTCGGTAGTACTTCTTCTTGTTAAGCTTATCGCCAGTTACAACCAGGTCCCCAGCATTGATAACGATGACATAGTCACCGCAGTCAATGTGCTTGGTGAACATTGGCTTTCGCTTTCCGGTCAGTAGCTCAGCTACCTGAGTCGCGATACGTCCGAGTGGCGCTTCAGAAGCGTCAATAACGTACCATTTGCGACTAACTTCGCTTGGTTTCGCCGAATAGGTCTTCATTATTTAGCCTCCTTCTTGGCAGGAGCTGCCTTCTTGGCTGGCGCTGGCTTTTCAGCCTTAGTAGTAGCCGGTTTTGCCACCGGAGCTTCCTTCAAGTCATCAACAAAGCTAATGCGAGCCAGCTCGGCATTGTCACCGCGACGAACGCGTGTGCGCTCAATGCGCAGGTAGCCGCTGTTCCGGCCGGTGAGCTTCGGAGCAATCTCGTCAACAAGCTTATGAGCGCTCTCCATTGTCTGCAGCGCGCTAATAACCTGACGGCGGTTATGCAAATCAGCCTTCTTAGCCTTGGTAATTAATTTTTCTACATAGGGGACAATCTCCTTTGCCTTTGGCAAGGTTGTCTCTATGGTTTCATGCTTGATGAGAGAGTCGGCGAGCCCCTTGATGAGCGCACGGCGCTGATCTCGCTCTCTACCGAATTTCCTTCCTTTATATCCGTGTCGATGCATGCTACAACTCCAACTCCGCGAGCTTTTCCTTCACTTCATCCAATGCTTTGCTGCCAAAACCCTTAAGGTCACGAAGCTCTGCATCGCTCAAAGAAAACAGGTCTTTGATAGTGTGAATGTCATTATTAATCAGGGCATTGGTTGTGCGAGCTGAAAGATTCAGATCTTCAATAGAAGTCATCAACTCTGCCGGCTCATCACCGCCATCAGCCTCTACATCCGCAGCACTACTGCTGCCGATTGCTGCCGCACTCTCTACCCGAGTCTGGCCAGCCAGTGCAGTGTACTGATTGACTAGGATAGCTGCAGCCTCCTCGAAAGCTTCGCGGGGTGTGATAGAGCCATCAGTGTCAATCGTAATCAGCAATTTATCAAGGTCAGTGATCTGCCCGACACGGGTATTCTCTACCTTATATCGTACACGCAGAACTGGACTAAACACCGCGTCAACAGCGATCATGTCGCTTGCTTTGCGGGCAGAGCCCTCTTCTAGGGTACGGTAACCCCGGCCAGTGTCTACGACTAGGTCAATGACCAGCTTGCCTTTTGGATCATCGATTGTAGCAATGACGTGCTCTGGGTTTACGATTTCAATGTCTGCATTGGTCGCAATGTCACGGGCTGTGACTACACCCTTACCCTGCTTGGTCAACCGGACATTCTGGGCTTCGTTGCCGAAAACACGGAAACGGACCCCTTTGAGGTTCATCATGATATCAACGATATCTTCTTTTACTCCGGGAACAGCCGTAAACTCATGGGTTGCGCCCTCGATCTTGAATGCTACGACAGCAGCACCTGCAATACTGGAGAGCAGAACTCGACGCAAGGAGTTGCCGAGCGTCATGCCGTAGCCGGTGTGCAGCGGTTCTACGGTAAATGTCGCGCTATTGGAGTCATGGTCATCTACTTTGACCAAACCTGGTACGTGAATCATCTTTGACATAGCTTGCTACTCGCCTCCCTTAGCGTGAGTAATACTCTACGATTAATTGTTCTTTAATCTCAGGCTCAGCCTCTTCTCGTGTAGGTAAACCTGTGACTTTGATTTCAAGCTTCTTGCGATTAACGGTAAGCCATGATGGCATTGCCGACGGCGCAGGACTGACATCGTCAATTTTCTTGAAGTATTCGGTGTTCTTGCTGTGATCGCGCACCATCAGCACATCACCTGCCTTTACGCGGATTGATGGAATGTCTACGCGTCGTCCGTTTAGAACAAAGTGGCCATGAGTGACCAGCTGTCGTGCTGCACGGCGGCTCGGCGCTAAGCCAGAGCGGTAGACTGTATTGTCCAATCGGCGTTCCAAAAACTGTAGAAGCGCTGTACCTGCCTGCCCTTCCGTGCGGGTTGCCTCTTTCATAAGGTTGCTGAATTGCCGCTCCAGCAGACCATACAATCGCTTCACCTTCTGCTTTTCACGCAATTGCAATGCATACTGGCTTGGCTTGCTGCGCTGATTCGGTCCGCCCTGGCGACCTGGTAGCGTCGGCCGCTTTACCAATGCCTTGTGTGCCTTGGGGTGCAGTGCATAGCCCTCTCGGCGGCTCATCTTTACGATTGAGTGAGTATCTCTTGCCATATTCTTATCTCCTCACCCTTAAACCCTTCGTGCCTTTGGTGGTCTGCAGCCACCGTGCGGAACGCCGGTTACATCCTTAATACTTTCTACTTGAATATCAAGACCTTGCAGTGTCCGGATTGCAGCCTCACGGCCCAAACCGATGCCCTTGACATAGACATCGACTTTGCTTAGGCCATGTGCCTGCTTTGCCGCCTGACCTGCCTTCTCAGCAGCTACCTGAGCGGCATAGGCTGTGCCCTTCTTGGATCCGCGGAAGCCGCAGCCGCCTGCACTGGCAGCTGTAAGTGCGCCGCCGTTACTGTCAGTAAATGTAATGATTGTATTGTTGAACGTCGCAAGAATATGCATCTGCCCGTATGGTACGGAACGCTTAGTCTTCTTACGCTTTGGTACTGTAGTTGTCGTATCTGCCATATATCTTCACCTTATCCTACGTCTTAGACGCTACCTTCTTAGCGGTACCGCCAACAGTCACCTTCTTGCCTCTTCGAGTCCTGGCATTCGTCTTAGTTCGCTGCCCTCTGGTCGGCAGGTTCGCTGAATGACGCAAGCCGCGGTAAGCGTTGATGTCCTTAAGCCGCTTAACATTACTGGAAACAATTCTCTGGAGCTCACCCTCAACGGTATAGTTGTCGTTAATGATATCCTGAATTCGCGACACTTCGGCGTCAGTCAGGTTCTTAACACGTACCGTAGGATCAACCTTGGCCTGCTCTAGGATCTTGGCGCTAGTAGCCGGGCCAATGCCGTATACGTAAGTTAAAGCAACTTGCACTTGCTTTTCTGCTGGAATAGTAACACCTGAAATTCGAGCCATACTTAACCCTGCCTCTGCTTGTGCTTAGGCTTCATTTTATTTATGACATACGTCCTGCCTTTGCGGCGAACGATAATGTCATCAGGACTGATCTTCTTGACACTTGCACGCACTTTCATGCGGATCATTCTCCCTTTCTAGTGAATGACACACTGCTTAAATGTTTAATAAACTATCCTTGGGCTTCACAAAGCAATGCAACTTGCGTCAAAACTGAGCATCAAAGCAGTATATACAAACTTTGAGCTTAGCCGTCAGGCGCGAGGTGCACTGTTTTGTGAAGGTTCAGGATTTGCGATAGGTGATTCTGCCCTTCGTAAGATCGTAAGGGGTCAACTCAACCGTCACGCTGTCGCCAGGTACGATTCGGATAAAATGCTTCCGCATCTTGCCGGCAACATGAGCTATTATTTGATGGCCGTTCTCAAGCTCTACACGGAACTGAGTCCCTGGTAGGGTCTCAACTATCGTTCCCGTCAACTCGATAACTTCTTTATTCTTAGCCATAAATATAACAAGGGTAAATTATACCAGCTTATACCATACTTTGTAAAGCATTTTTAGATAATAGGTGAAACATGCCTACTTTTTACCTATAAGCCGTGGTAATCGCCGGCGCTTACCATCACTTTCACGCCCCTCTTCTTCGCTCTTAAAGAAGTCAGGTTGACTGTATTGATCATAGGTCACCATTAGTGCCCGTGACTCGAGCTGACGCATTGTTTCTAGAGCCACAGATACTAAGATCAGAATGCTGGTACCGCCAATCGCAATATCAGTCCCTAAGAATGCCTGGCCGGCAATTGGCGTCAGCGCCAAGAGTCCCAGGCTGACCGCGCCGAAAAGCGTCAAACGGTTAACTATCCTGCCTAGATATTTTTCTGTCTGCTGGCCGGATCGAATACCGGGAATGAAGCCACCTTGCTTTTGCAGGTTCTCGGCAATCTCCTTGGTGTTGAAGGTTACGCTAGTGTAGAAGAAGGTAAAGACAAACACCAGCAGGAAATAGGTGATCGGGTATATGTATGCTGTCCATCCACCAAAAGCGAATGTCTGTGCGGTTGGAGCCTGAAACCACTGTAGTAAGTTAATGCCAATTTCCTGGAGCCGAGCACTGGAGTTACTTTGCAGAATCTGGCCGATATAACTTGGCACACTAAGAAATGCTACTGCAAAAATGATTGGGATAACACCGGCTGTAATGAGTTTAATCGGCAGCACGGTCGTCACACCGCCATACGCTCTGTTACCTTGTACTCGCTTCGCATAGTTGATTGTGATGCGCCGCTGTGCCTCATTAAGCTTAACTATCAGAACGGTTATGACAATGACTGCCAGCAATATGATAGCCGCATAGCGGAGGGCGTTGGTATTAACCGGAAGTGACAGACCGAGTATATTCCAGCTGGCGTTCTGATCAATGACAGCCGTGAGGATGCTATTGAAAGTAGCGGGCAAGCTGCTAACGATACCGACGGTAATGAGCAGCGAAATACCATTTCCAATACCTTTTTCGGTTATAAGCTCACCAAGCCACATGAGGATCATCGCCCCGCCGGTCAGCGCCGCCACCATCAATACCCACTGAGCAAGGGTTGCGTTTGCAGTAATGTCACCCAAGCCACCAATACTGGAGGCAGTTTCACGCACTAGATAAATCGCACCAATAGACTGGATGATTGCCAATGGAAACGTTAGGACTCTGGTGTATTGATTGATCTTCTTGCGGCCAAACTCCCCTTCCTTATTGAGCGCCTCGAGCTTTGGTATAGCCCTAGTCAGCAACTGCATGATGATTGAGGCGTTAATGTACGGACCAAGACCGACCAGCATGATCGAGAAGTTGGCTAGCGCACCACCAGAGAGTACATTGATAAAACTAAGCAGCTGCGTGGTCTGAGTGGAAGTAAACAGTGTCTCAAGTACCTGCTTCAGAGTCTGCGGGTCACTCAGGGGGATTGGAATATGCGCCAGTATTCTAAATACCAGCAGCATGCCAAGCACTGCCAGGATACGTGATCGCATGTCCTGATTCTTAAGTGACTGCCAAATTGTCTTCCAGCTCATCAATAACCCCTCATCTCACACCCTGTTAGCTGCATGTTAGTATATCTTACCCGGTCCGGGAAATGTCAATGAAAACTACTTTTCTGACCTTTCTTTTGCGGTGCGAGCAACCCGATCTACCTTATCAAAGCTGCCTCCTGCCTTTTGGACTGCCGTGATTGCATTCTCAGATGCCGCCTGCAGCTTAACTGCAACTTTGCTGGTTACTTCGCCGCGAGCAATCAGCTTAACCCGTGCATAAGGACTGCTGATCAAGCCTGCGTCCGCCAACGTAAAGTTATCAACGTTGCCGCTAAACTGATTCAGTTGACCAGTGTAGACGTTTTCAGCCTTTGGTCGATGTGACTTAAAGCCGCGAAGCTTAGGTAGTCGCTGGTATAGCGGATTCTGCCCACCTTCAAAACCAGGCCGCACACCACCACCACTCCGAGCTCTCTGGCCCTTTGTACCGCGACCGGCAGTCTTGCCCTGACCAGCAGCAATACCGCGGCCAACCCGACGCTTGGGCGTATTCTTGGTAACGTTTAGTTTATCGAATTTCATGACTACTTCTCCTCGCTCGCACTCTTAGCTGTCACTTTCTTCGGGGCAGCTTTTTTAGCGGCTGGTGTTTCATTCTTTCTGGTCACCCACTTATCAGCTGGGGTCAAAAGCTTCAATGCCTCAATAGTTGCATAGGCAGTGTTCGTCTTATTGGTTGAACCGAGTGATTTGCTCAACGCGTTATTAACACCAGCTACTTCCAAAACCGTACGAACAACACCGCCTGCAATAAGGCCGGTACCGGCACTTGCTGGCTTGATTAGTATTCGAGCACCGCCAACTTTCGCTTCAGTATCATGCGGTAAAGTTCCCTTGTAGAGAGTAATCTTTACCATGTTCTTTTTGGCCACATCAACCGCTTTGGAAATGGCGGTGGTAACATCTGCGCCCTTGGCGCTGCCGACACCGACACGACTCTTGTGGTCGCCGATTACTACTAGCGCACGGAACCTGAACCGCCGACCGCCCTTCACTACTCGGGCGACACGATCAATGCTCACGACTCGCTCGTCAAACTGCTTTTCTTCCTGTTGACCGATATTGCCACGATCCCGATTAGTTCTAGTCTGCTGTATAGCCATAATTAAAGCTCCAATCCTGCTTTACGAGCCGCATCGGCTAGGGCCTTTACTCGCCCATGATACAACCGGCCGTTGCGATCAAGTACCACTTTAGTAATCTTTGCTGCCTTTGCTTTCTTGGCAATTTCAGTGCCGACAGACTCAGCCAATTGCGTCATTGCCCCAGATTCGACCTTCTGACCGACAGAAGTTGCATAAGCGAGCGTCTTATGGGTAGTATCGTCAATAATCTGAGCAGTTATATGCTTATTGCTTACAAAAATACTCATGCGTGGCCGCTCCGACGTACCGGTAACGGTAGCACGAATACGATTTTTACGAATCTGGCGATTCTTGAGTTTGTGTGCTAAACGATTCATATTGCTACCTATTTATCCTTACCTGACTTACCACTCTTACGGATAATGCGCTCATCAGCGTACTTAATACCCTTGCCCTTGTATGGCTCTGGCTTCTTAAGGGCGCGGATTTCAGCGGCGACCTGCCCCACCTGCTGCTTGTCGATACCCGAAATAGTAATGGTATTTTGTTCGACGGTCGCGGTAACACCTGCAGGAACTTTATAAATAACATCGTGAGAGAAACCGAGGTTCAGCTTCAGATCAGCACCTGCAAGGGCAACACGGAAGCCGACACCATTGATCTCAAGCTTCTTGCTGAAGCCGTTTGTCACGCCCTCAACCATATTGCTGACAAGCGTCCGCATCAGACCGTGCTTGGATCGGTGCACTGGCTCGTCACTCTCCCGTGTAACGATTATCTGGTTGTCCTTTTGCTCGATCTTAATCCCCGGCATCGTGAACTGCTTCAAGGTACCTTTCGGTCCTGCTACAGTCACGAGTTCTGGGTCGACAGTGATTGTCACACCGCTGGGGAGTTCGATCGGCAGTTTTCCTATTCGACTCATACTTTCTCCTTTAGTAGACTTTGCAAATTAATTCGCCGCCCAGACGCGATGCGCGAGCTTCGCGGTCAGTCATCATACCCTTTGAGGTAGATACTATCACCATGCCCCGACCGCGCTTGACCGTTGGAATTGCATCCACACCGGCGTACGACCGTCGGCCTGGTTTACTTAAGCGGACGATTTCAGTTATGCGCGCATTGCTTTCTGGCGCATTAATTATTACCTTCAAGGTCTTGCCAATGGTCGCATCTGTGACTTTGACGTCATCGATGAATTGATTGTCAGCAAGCAAGCGAGCAATTGCCTCTTTAGCTTTCGAATGAGGCATGATTACCTCATGCTTACGCACCGCAATTGCGTTACGGATTCGTGAAAGCATATCAGCGATTGGGTCAGTCGATACAGTACTCATACTTCCTCCTACCAGCTCGCCTTTGTTACGCCCGGGATTTCACCCTTGCTTGCATGTTCACGGAACGATATGCGGCTCAGACCGAATGTGCGCATGTAGCCACGCGGCCGGCCTGTCTCCAAGCACCGGTTCTTCCAGCGTGTTGGAGATGAGTTCCGCGGCAAGCGATGCAATCCCTCGAGATCACCAAGCGCCTTAAGCTCAGCCCGCTTAGCGGCGTACTTCTGAATCATCTTCTGACGCTTGAGATCTCTCGCGAGAATAGATTTCTTTGCCATTACTTAGACTCCTTTTTCTCAAACGGCATGCCAAACTTCTCTAGCAGTGCTTTTGCATGCGTCGGCTCTTCAGCCTTAATTACGAAGTTAACCTGCAACCCATGCGAGGTAGTTGTCTCGTCGAACGTCAGCTCTGGGAAGACTGACTGGTCTACAAAGCCAAGGCTGTAGTTTCCCGAAGCGTCAAACGCCTTAGCGGATACACCGTGGAAGTCGCGAAGTCGCGGCAGTACGATGGTAATCAAACGATCCATGAATTCGTACATTCGCTCACCGCGCAAGGTGACCTTCAGTCCAATCTTGTTGCCTTCGCGAAGCTTAAAGCTGGCAATAGACATGCGAGCTGTCGTCTGAATCGGCTGCTGACCGGTAATCTTTCGGAGCGTGTTGGTGGCAACTTCAATGACTTTCTTGTCATCTTTTGCTCTGCCTAGCCCGACATTTAGAACTATTTTCTCCAGCTTTGGTACCTGATGTGGGTTTGCAAGCTTCAACTCTTTCTGGAGTGCAGGAGATATCTCAGCATTGTACTGCTGCTTAAGGCGAGCGGTAGTAGCTGGTGCCTTCGTTGCTGTAGCCATTATTTAATCTCCTTTCCACTGCCAGTAAAGATCCTTGCCTTCTTGCCGTCATCGCTAACTTTGTAGCTGATCCGAGACGGCTTCTTGGTCGAAGGATCGACAATACCGACTTTCGACACCCAAATTGGCTTTGTCACCTCAATAATCCCGCCCTGAGGATGCTGCCTGTTCGGCTTTACGTGCTTCTTAACTATATTGATGCCTTCAACCGTTACTTTGTTTTCCTTTGGATGTACGGCAGTAATCTTTCCAGTCTTGCCCTTGTACTTGCCGGATCGAACCATTACCGTATCGCCTTTCTTGAGGCGAATCTTGTAAATCCTCTTGGTCGCTGCTTGTGGCTTATTCATTACAGTACCTCCGGAGCAAGAGAAATAATCTTGCCATAGCCCATATCGCGGAGCTCACGAGGAACAGGTCCGAAAATACGGGTAGCTCTCGGCTGCTTATCATCGCCAATGATAACGGCGGCATTGTCGTCAAATCGAATAGTTGAACCATCCTTGCGCTTAATCGGCGCTTGGGTTCTCACGATGACAGCCTTTACGATAGACTTCTTCTTTACCTGGCCGTTGGGGTTTGCCTGCTTCACCGAAGCGACGATAACATCGCCAACACGAGCATAGCGACGGCGTGTGCCACCAAGCACACGGATGCAAAGTATCTGCTTCGCACCGCTGTTGTCACACACCCCAAGCCGTGATTCTTGCTGTATCATATTATGCTTCTCCTCCGTCATTATCGGAGTCTAGCTCTGCTTCCTCTTCGCCCAGAGCCACCTCACGGATCATAGGCTTCTCTATAATCCGCTGCAGCGTATAGCGCTTGCGAGCGCTCAAGGGGCGAGTCTCAACGATCGCTACCTTGTCGCCTACTTCAGCCTCATTCTTCTCATCATGCGCCATAAAGCGGCGTGTCTCGCTATACTGCTTCTTGTACAGCGGATGCGTCTTGCGTGTCTGGACGCTCACGACGATTGTCTTGTCGGCTTTGTTCGATGCGACAATTCCAATTAGTGTCCTTGCCATTATATGCTCTCCTTCGCAAGTTGCTCGCTAAGCACTGTCAGCATCCGAGCTAAATCCTTGCGCTTATTGCGGATTATTCGTACGTTCTGAACTTCTCCCATATGCATCCGGCGGCGTAGCTCAGCGATTTCCTCTCGCAGTTTGGTCGTTTCCACAGTCAGTTCCGAAGTTGACAGCTTTCGTATATCAATCATCTTCATTTTAGGCCTCCTCGTTCACCAGAAATTTGGTCTTAACTGGCAACTTATGGCTGGCAAGCCGCATAGCTTCCCGGGCAACTTCCTCACTCACGCCCTGCATCTCAAAGAGAATTGTGCCGGGCTTGACCTTGGCTACGAAGAACTCCGGATTGCCTTTACCGTTTCCCATCTTTACGTCCTGAGGCTTGCGAGTGACTGGAGTATGAGGGAAAATGCGAATCCATATCTTACCGCCTCGCTTGATATAGCGAGTCATTGCCTGACGTGCTGACTCGATCTGCCGGCTGGTAATGCGCTCGTTTCCAGTAGCCTGTAGCGCAAAGTCACCGTAGGCAATCCGCTCACCACGAGTCGCGACGCCACGGATCTTGCCTTTTCGTACCTTGCGGTACTTTGTCCTGTTGGGTAGCAACATACTAGTCTACCTCCCCTTTATATATCCAGACCTTGACACCGATAATGCCGGCTACGGTCCGTGCATTAACTTGCGCATAATCAATATCAGCGCGCAGTGTATGTAGCGGCACTGAGCCTGCAACTTCCTTCTCTCGCCTGGACATTTCAGCACCATTCAATCGTCCAGAAACCTCAATACGAATACCCTTCGCTCCAGCACGCATAGTTGCAGCTGATGAAGATTTGATTGCCCGACGGAACGAGATGCGGCGCTCAAGCTGGTGCGCAATATTCTCAGCAACCAACTTAGCGTGCAGCTCGGGCTTCTTGACCTCTTCGATGTTTACTCGAGTCGGCACACCGTAGATCTTTTCAATCGCTGCCTTGAGCTCTTGTGCACCGGAACCACCGCGACCGATAACTACACCAGCCTTAGCGGTATTGATCGTAACAGTTACAAGGTTTGGTGAACGCTCAATATCAACCTTGTTGATAGCAGCGCGCGAGCCGAGCTTGTCTTTTATCAGCTTTCGAACTGTCAGATCATCCTTCAGGTACTTAGCATAATCACGCTTGCTAGCGAACCATTTGCTGCGCCAGTCCTTATTCACCTGGAGGCGCATGCTGATTGGATTAACTTTCTGACCCATTACTTTGCCTCCTTCTTTGCAGCCTTAGGTGCGCTGCTTTTTGCAGCTGGCTTCTTTGGTGCTCGCTTTTCACCGTCTACAATAACTCGGATGTGCGAAGTCTTGCGCTGGAACGGCAATGCACGTCCATGAGCTGCCGGGCGGTATCGCTTAATACGCGGTCCTGGCGTGACGCTAATCTCTGTAATTACTAAGGTATCAGGCTTGAGGTCATGATTGTGATCGGCATTAGCCTGAGCACTTTTGATGGTTTTGAGTACCGGCGTTGCGGCGCGACGTGGAGTGTGTGAGAGAATAGTAATCGCATCATCAACTGACCTGCCCCGAACCAGGCTAGCCACGACGCCGACCTTACGCGGGCTCATCCGGACACCTTTTGCGATTGCCTTAACAGCCATCTTATCTGCCTCCCTTTGCCAGCTTACCGCCGTGTGAGCGGAACTTACGGGTCGGCGCAAATTCGCCAAGGCGATGTCCTACCATATTTTCGGTAATGAATACCGGAACATGGACTTTGCCGTTATGTACCGCGATGGTACGACCGACAAACTCCGGTGGAATTACCGAAGCCCGTGCCCAGGTCTTAATGATCGTACGATCTTCCGCGGACAATGCGGCAACCTTGCGGGCAAGCTTCGGGTCGATAAATGGTCCTTTTTTCAGTGAACGACTCATTGTGTCTTCCCCTTATTTCCTCTTCGCCGCATGACGGCTTCTTACAATAAACTTATTAGTGCTCTTACGACGCCGGGTCTTGTAACCCAATGTCTTCTGGCCCCACGGCGTACGTGGATCCTTACCCATGCCGTGTCGTCCGCCGTCACCACCACCATGCGGGTGGTCAACCGCATTCATCACAACTCCACGAACACTCGGGCGAATGCCTCGCTTGCGAGAGCGACCGGCCTTGCCGGACTTAACATTCTGATGCTGCACGTTGCCGATCATACCAATGCTCGCAGTGCAGTCTTCATGAACTAAACGGACTTCACCGCTCGGAAGGCGAACTTGTGCGTAGCCATTTTCACGAGCCATGAGCTGCGCTGAATTGCCGGCACTTCTGACAAGCTGAGCGCCCTTACCTGGCTGCAGCTCAATACCATGGATAACGCTACCGACTGGAATCTCACTAAGCTTCAGTCGATTACCGGTTTCGATTGCAGAACCGCTGCCAGATGATATTTTCTGACCGACTCGCATGCCTTGGGCGGCAATAATATAATGGTATGATCCCTTATCATCTTTTATTCGGGCAATGCGAGCTGAGCGGTTCGGATCATACTCGATGTGCTCAATAGTCGCAGTAGTCCCTTCGGCAATGTTAAAGCTGACAAGCCGATAGAACTTTCGTGCTCCGCCGCCACGATGCCGTGTAGTTATGCGGCCCTGATTATTGCGGCCACTCTTCTGCTTTTTGGCCACCAAAAGAGAACGCAACGGTTTCCGGGTCGTAATGTCACCGAAGTCCTCGCCGGTCATATTGCGCTGACCAGGAGTCTGCGGCCTATATATCTTAATTGCCATTACTTAGCCTCCTTCTTGCTCTGTTGGGCAGGCTTCTCGTCAGCGCTAGCATCATCGCTTGCAAAGAACGGAATATGATCTCCGTCCTTGAGCGTAACGTAGGCTTTCTTAATGTCAGGCCGAGTACCGAACACCTGCCGACCGCCCTTACGGATGGTCCGCTTCTGCTTACCCTTGACATTGGTAACATTCACTTTAGTCACTGTCACACCGAACTGCTTGGCAACAGCTTCAGCTATGTTGTGGCGAGAGCTATCAGCCGGCACCTGGAATACGTATACGTTTTCCTGACTTAGAGCATAGGATTTCTCGCTCACGCGCGGTATGAGGGTCAATGCCTTAGCCATTACTTACCTCCCTTCTTCTCATCCGCCAGCCACTCGCTCACAACCTTCAGAGCTGCCTGAGTCAACAAAATATTGTCGGCGTTTAAGATATCGAACACAGTAAGGTATTTTGCACTTACGACTTGAAGATTAGGCAAATTGCGTGTTGCTTGCATCAACTCGTCGGTCTTATTATCTGTCACCAGAAGTGTATTCCGTGTCGCACCAATCTTGGTCAACAACGCCGCTGCTGCAGCAGTCTTGCCCTTGAAGTCGACAGCTTCGATGATAGCAACTTTACCACTGGCGTTCGCTAGGGATAGTGCGTGACGAAGTGCAGTCCGCTTAGCCTTGAGTGGCATAGCATGCTTGTAGTTCTCAACTCCAGTTGGCCCGAAAGTGACACCACCACCGCGCCAAATCGGCACCCGAGAACTACCAAATCGTGCTCGGCCTGTCCCCTTCTGGCGCCATGGCTTTTTACCACCACCACGAACCTCACCACGAGTCTTGGTTCGCGCCAGATTCTCTCGACCATTTGCGAGGTATGCAACATAGGCCTGCTTTAGCAGATCGTGATTGACTGACGTAACACCGAAAATTCCACTATCCAGCTTGGCTGCAGTTGTCGCCTTATTCCCTGATTTGGTGTAGGTAGCTACCGTTGCCATTACTGAGCCCCCTTGATAATTACAATTCCTTTGCGAGGACCGGGAACGGCACCGGTAACGCCAATAATATTATGCTCCGTATCGATCAGTGCAATCTTCAGGTTTCGAACCGTTACTTGCTCATGACCCATGTGACCAGCCATGCGCTTACCTTTGAAAATTCTTTGAGGATACATCGAGCCAATGGATCCGACCTTACGGATATTACCCTTACCACCGTGCGACCTGCGCTGCTGATGGAAATTGTGGCGCTTGATCGCACCAGCCCAACCCTTACCCTTGGAAATGCCAGTGGCATGAATAACATCACCCACTTCAAATGCTTCCGGAGAGATAGTTCCGCCAACCTTAATGTCGTCCGTGATTTCCTCTACTCTGAACTCGCGGACAACCTTTGGCTGAACTTTTGCGTTTTTATAATGCCCGGCCTGTGGCTTACGGACATTCTTTGCTTCGCCCATACCGAGCTGTACGGCCGTATATCCGTCCGTTTCTTCTGTCTTCACTTGCGTAATGACGCAAGGACTAGCGGAAAGCAAGGTAACAGCTTGCATCGTACCATCTTCAGCAATGGTACTGGTCATGCCAACCTTTCGTGTAATGAGAGCTTTCATAGTATCCCTTATGGTTAGGATCAGTGCATGAAAATGCTTGGTGTTTAGTGGTTTCTACCTCTGGTAGACCTGCCAAATCACCAAGTATGCACCGTCACACTTTGTTGATAACCGCTATAGATTAGCAGAAAACCATTACATCTGTCAATATGTTGACTATAATACGACGTATCAGAGTGCGATGTACAGACCGATTGGCAGCCAGAACCCACCCATCATCGCCATTAGTAGCACCGCAAACTCAATCTTCTTATCCGTAGAAAATCGTTCCTGCATGATAAATATCAGCGCAGCAATGAAGCCAAGAGGTATCGGTATCTGGTACGCTGTTCCTTTTGTAATCTTAATCCATAGAGAGCTCACGATAACCAGGACGGTAAGCTTGAGGAAGAAGATGTTATCTGATTTGCGGAATGATTTCTTTTGTTTTCTTTTTGCCATGGGTCTATTTAAGCATAAACGGCATATTATATCTCCTTACCTGAAGAGTGACCGTCGCCGCCTAATATGCTCGGCGACACGGGCTATCGCTGTGTCGGTACGTATATTCAATGAATTTTTACTAGCTAATTCTCCGAGTATGCGCAGGCGCTCCTCGGAGCAATACGCGTCAATAAGAGCCTCATACGCACCCTGCTCAATGCGTCCCTCAATCATAAAAAGATCATTCTCATCGATTATGCCGGTCCGATCCAACAGGAGCTTATGGGAAAAACAGTAGTTTGCAAACTCGCAGGACTCATCGGTCTCAGGGCACATGAAGTCATATTCTGACATGCCGACAATTCTAGCGGAGGCGTACCACTGAGACTATGAGATAAACCCCACAATGTAAATTTTCTCCTAACCGAGGTACGGATTTGCGGCTACTATTACATTATGGGAGAGA
Source organism: uncultured Candidatus Saccharibacteria bacterium (assembly GCA_964483035.1). Lineage (GTDB taxonomy): Bacteria > Patescibacteriota > Saccharimonadia > Saccharimonadales > CAYZZS01 > CAYZZS01. The sequence continues at coordinate 88,620 of CAYZZS010000001.1, read as the reverse complement.
TGAACGCACCACTGCAATCAGGCACCGAAAAACTCAGCCGCTTTGGTCGGAACTTCAATATACTTGGCGCTGTCGCGCTCGGGGGACTGGCAATTGTCATACCAGGGCCGAATCCTGCGTTAGCTACACTGACCGGCTTGAACGTAGCGCAGGCTACTGGATTTGAATGGGTACGAAGAAGATCTGAATCAAACAGAAAGCCTGATAATGCCTGACAAATTAAAAACCGCCCTTTTTGGGGCGGCTTTGCTTACATTTTAATTTCAGCGTCGCATCCGGCCGGAAGGCTCAGATTCATAAGACTGTCAATTGTTTTCGGCGTCGGCTCAAGCACATCAATGATGCGCTTATGAATCCGCATCTCAAACTGCTCGCGACCCTTCTTATATACATGTGGACTTTTGACAACCGTAAAAGTTGTGCGCTTGGTCGGCAGCGGAATTGGACCCGCAATGGTCGCACCAGTACGAAGCGCTGTGTCCACAATCTGCTTAGCAGACTGGTCTATTACTTTATGATCGTACGCCTTTAGGCGAATTCGAATACGCTGCTTGTTGTCTTTTGCAGCACCCTTCTTGGCATCAGCCATTACTTTTACTCCTTTGCGATGTAACATCTCTGCTTCGTTATTGAGAACGTGAGCAACGACTTTTAGTCACCGCGATTTATTTGACTGTCCAATTGTACAATAAAACGTATTAATTGAAAAGCGCTAGAAGAACTTATAGCTGTTCTCTTTCTTGACGAGTGCAGCTGCTGGCCTTCCAGCATCGTCCATGACAGGCTCTACGGACCACTCCCGTCGTTCACTCAATCTCCAGATAGCCGAGCGGAGGTGCTCATGCTCATGCTCTGGGGCAAGATCGAACAAGGCATCCACCTCTAAGGGTGCTTCCGATCCCCGCAGCTCACTCAGCGCATCATACAGCTTGGGGATTGCTGTTTCAAACCTTTCGACAGGTGGCCGCTCTGACGATCCTGACACCTCCTGATTAAGTTCCGTACCCCCTCCGAGCTCTGCTCTATTGGTCATAACTAATTCCCCTCTCTAGTGGCTAGTATCTACTAGTAATTGTAGATAGCCGCGACGCAATAGTCCACCTTAATTGCCTTACGAGACATCAAAACGAGTACTGAAAAGCGTTTATCAGGTGCCTTACGCCGTCACTAGATTGAGGAAAGACTATAGACGATATAGACGTACCACCCTCCATACCACAATATGAATAGTGCGAATGCAAATTTGGAAATCAATGATATATCATAAACAATCGAGTGATTCGCCTTCATTCGATGCAAACCGAATATATTAACGTAAAAAGAAATTATAATACCCCAACAAGCATCGTATGAATGTCGCTACCCCATGTCATACCCTGTAAATGGCTTATCACCAGGAGGGATGAAAAAGCTAACGATGAGACGGCTGTGACATATGATATTATCGTTGCTTTCATATGTAATACCGTCACTATAACTCATAAGAAAAGAGCCTCTGTTTTGGAGGCTCTTTTTTCAGTTTGGCTTCTCGGTCGTCTTATTTGACAACTTTGGTAACAACACCGGCACCAACAGTGCGGCCGCCTTCGCGGATAGCGAAGCGCAGCCCCTGCTCCATAGCAATTGGAGCAAGCAGCTTGACCTTGAATGAGACGGTGTCACCAGGCATGACCATTTCCTTGTCAGCAGGTAGCTCAACTTCACCAGTTACGTCAGTGGTACGGAAGTAGAACTGAGGCTTGTAGCCCTTGAAGAATGGAGTGTGGCGACCACCCTCTTCCTTGGTCAGGATATAAACTTCAGACTCAAACTCGGTGTGCGGAGTAATGGAGCCTGGCTTTGCAAGCACCTGACCACGCTCGATATCATCGCGCTCAATACCGCGCAGTAGAATACCTGCGTTGTCACCAGCTTGACCCTGCTCAAGACTCTTCTTAAACATTTCGACACCGGTGACGACTGACTTCTGAGTGTCACGGATTCCGACGATTTCAACTTCATCGTTAACCTTAACAATACCCTGCTCGATACGGCCGGTAGCAACTGTGCCACGACCCTTGATGGAGAAGACGTCTTCGACAGCCATCATGAACGGCTTGTCCAAATCACGAGTCGGCTCAGGAATGTAGTCATCCATGGCCTTAACAAGCTCCATGATCGCGTCCATGTTCGCCTCATCGCCTTCAATGGCCTTGATGGCAGAGCCCTTGATGATAGGACAGTTGTCATCGAACTCGTACTTAGCAAGCAGTTCACGGATGTCCATCTCAACCAGCTCAACCAGCTCAGGATCAGCGAGGTCCATCTTATTCATGAATACCAGAATGGAAGGAACACCAACCTGGCGCGCCAGCAGTACGTGCTCACGGGTTTGAGGCATCGGACCGTCAGCTGCAGACACAACGAGGATAGCGCCGTCAATCTGAGCAGCACCAGTAATCATGTTCTTGACGTAGTCGGCGTGACCAGGCATGTCAACGTGTGCGTAGTGACGCTTCTCTGACTCGTACTCGTTATGGGAAGTAGCAATGGTAATACCACGAGCCTTCTCCTCCGGAGCATTATCAATCTGATCGTAGGCTACAGCCTTGTTTACGTCGCTTGGTAGACGCTTTGCAAGCGTCATCGTAATAGCGGCAGTCAAGCTGGTTTTACCGTGGTCGACGTGTCCCATGGTTCCGACGTTTACGTGGGGCTTGCTTCTGTCAAAATCTGCCATTTATGTATGACTCCTCTTAGTTCTTTAATTTATGCATGGGCATAACAACACCCACACGTGTTACCGGCACATTGTACCGAAGTTTTACTACCTTGTAAATACATTCGCTGACTGAGCCTGCATCACCATTCTAGCGATTGCAGCCTGTCAGCATCTTGGCGATTAACACTGCCTTGGCTAAACTCTGCGGCATTGGCCAGAACTACCTCGCCGATAGCCCTTCGCAAAAAAACTGCCTTGTCCTGAAAGTCCGCATTTTCGCAACGCTTACCAATGTTAACCACCCCATCGCCTATCACATCCGCCAGCAGCTTCTTGTCTGAAAATATCAACTTGCTGGTCAGCACATATCGCACGGGAATTGTCAATCTTCGGAACTGCAAGTGTGCTGCTTCGTGCCTCGTAGCATCATATGCTTTCGGTCTCGCTGCAAGTAACTCGCCCCATGTTCGGTCTGATTCTTTCTCATATTCCCCTGGAGAATGATCTGGGTTAATTTGATGAAATAGTGACAGCAGGCCTGCTTGCGCACGTCGATCAGCGGCATCGCTTTGCCGCAGGAAAAATGCATCGATCACATGGCCAGCAATCTCTGCGCGTACATTGCTGAAACCTCTCTCGCTCAACTTATATCGCCCTTCCGCCCAGGCCTCTTCGCTCTCCTCACCGAAGAGAAAGTCAAGCATTGGCTTTCCGCCATACAGCTCACCGCTACTAGACATGGTGTTCACCTACTTTGTGTTCTTGGCGATGATTGCATCAGCGACATGCGGTGGTACGTCGGCATAGTGATCGAGCTCCATACTTGAGCTTGCACGGCCCTGAGTCATGCTACGAAGGTTGGTCGTATAACCGAACATTTCACCGAGTGGCACAAACGCGGTAATCTCTTTGATGCCAGCGCTAAGGTCTTCCATCGACTCTATTCGTCCGCGCTTACTGTTCAGATCACCAATCACATCACCCATGAACTCTTCCGGCGTCACAACAACGACCTTCATGATTGGCTCCATCAGCACAGGATTGGCCTTCTTGACACCTTCCTGAAGCGCCATAGATCCTGCAATCTTAAATGCCATCTCAGAACTGTCCACATCATGGTAGCTACCGTCGTATAGCTCTGCTTTAATGTCCACCACCGGATAGCCCGCCAGAACACCGTTGCTCATTGCCTCTTCAATACCGTTCTTAACCGGATTGATGTACTCTGCCGGAACAACACCACCCTTAATGGAGTTGATGAACTCAAGGCCCTGACCCGGCTCATTCTGGCTAAGGCGCAGCCAAACATGACCGTACTGGCCGCGTCCACCACTCTGGCGAATGAACTTACCTTCAACCTCAACACCGTCCTTACGGATGGTCTCACGGTATGCAACCTGAGGCTGTCCGATATTCGCTTCGACACTGAACTCCCGCTTCATACGATCCACAAGAATCTCAAGATGGAGTTCGCCCATACCGCTGATAATGGTCTGTCCGGTCTCCTCATCGACCCTGACGCGGAACGTCGGATCTTCTTCAGCTAGGCGCTGCAGGGCAATAGACATCTTCTCTTGATCGGCTTTGGTCTTCGGCTCAATCGCAATAGAGACCGGCGGCTCAGGGAAAGTAATACTCTCAAGAATGATAGGATTGTTGGCATCACATAGTGTGTTACCGGTAGTCGTACCCTTGAGTCCGACAATTGCTGCAATATCTCCGGCACCGACTTCAGTGACGTCAGTACGCTTGTCCGCATGCAAACGCACAATGCGGCCAATTCGCTCTTTTTCACCGGTAGAACTGTTCAGCACATAACTACCTGCTGTAATTTTTCCAGAGTAAACCCGGAAGTAAGCAAGCTTACCTACGAACGGATCTGAAGTAATCTTAAATGCCAGTGCCGCAAACGGTCCGGACTCGGTAGCTTCGCGTTCAACCTTCTCCCCCGTCTTCGGGTGTGTGCCCCACGTGCTGCCGATGTCCAGCGGACTCGGGAGATAGTCAGTAACCATATCCAGCAGCTTCTCGACAATAACACCACGACCGTCTCCACCGGTTACGGCAAAGAATTTACCGGTTAATACAGCAGTACGAATGGCGCGCTTAATCTCATCTACACTGAGCCCCTCTTCGCCAACTTCAAAGTACTTTTCGAGCATCGCCTCGTCTTCGGCTACAGCGTTTTCAATCAACAGGCTACGGTAGCGCTTCACCTGATCCATCATATCTTCAGGAATCTCACCCACTACCAGCTCTTTATCATGGAAGTCGGTGTAGGTGTAAGCCTTCATTTCAACCAGATCGACAACACCCTTTACACCTTGCTCAAAACCAATTGGAAGATGTACTGGGAACGCACGCTTACTCAACCGGTTATGAATTGATTCCAAGGATTTGTAAAAGTCGCCGCCAGTCTGGTTGATCTTATTGATGAAGCAGACACGCGGCACACCGTACTTATCTGCCTGTCGCCATACGGTTTCAGACTGTGACTCAACACCCATCTTGCCATCGAATACTACGACAGCACCGTCAAGCACGCGGAGTGAGCGCTCAACTTCAACGGTGAAGTCAATGTGGCCCGGCGTGTCGATGACGTTGATTTGGTGACCCTTCCAGAAACACGTTACCGATGCTGCAACAATGGTAATACCACGCTCACGCTCCTGCGCCATCCAGTCGGTGGTTGACTCACCTTCATGGGTAGTACCGATTTTGTGGTTAATACCAGTTCGGTACAGGATACCTTCGGTCGTCGTAGTCTTACCGGCATCGATATGCGCAATAATACCCAGGTTCCGGATATTCTTCATTTCAGTTTTCTTCTCTGCCATATTGTTCCTTGGTTATTTTCTACCTTTCGATATGTATAGTCCACCGTGACGGGATGGGTTCGACGCGAATAAATCTCTACTAGCCACGAATCCAAGCGCATCAACAAGGTTACGCATAGTTTCATAGACCCTATCCTTGACCTCTTCAGCAACTTCACCAACTATCATCTTTTCATCGGTGTCTGTATATGTTGGACAATTGTACTTTAAGAGAGTGCCAGTTGGTGTTGATACATATGGCGTCAAGTCAACGTCTGCATTTTCACTGATCTGTTCAAGGAATTCTTCCGTCGCTGAAAAAGGAGGCTCAACACGAATATAACCAGATGCCATGTAGCCATCTGATAATTCACCGTGTATCTCTGCCACATAAGGATTTCCTTCAAGTGTGCCTCGTACTGTATGGACTTGATTCGTCTGCTCAGACTGCGTCATATCAGTTCCTAGTAACGTGCAAAGTGCGCAAAAGCACGGTTAGCTTCTGCCATCTTATGAGTATCTTCCTTCTTCTTCACAGCAGCGCCGGTGCCATTGTAAGCGTCCACAAGCTCCAGTGCGATACGGTCAATAG
>CAYZZS010000001.1:0-82411 GCA_964483035.1 uncultured Candidatus Saccharibacteria bacterium | reverse complement strand
GCAGCGCCGGTGCCATTGTAAGCGTCCACAAGCTCCAGTGCGATACGGTCAATAGTACTCATGCCACTTCGGGCACGAACTGCTGCTACAAACCACATAGTGGTCAAGTGGTTCTGCCGCTGTCCTCGGACCTCGAATGGAATCTGGTAGTTCGCACCACCCACACGACGAGACCGCGTCTCGAAATGCGGTTGAATATTCTTCATGGCTTGATCAAATACTTCGATCGGGTTCTTTATCTTAAGCTTGTCGGCAGCCTTCTGCATGCCGCCATAAACTAGACGTTCCGCCAGCTGCTTCTTGCCGTCACGCATTATGCGGTTAATTACACGCTGCACCTGCACGCTGTTATATAGGCGGTCAGGCTGGATATCACGAACGAGAGCTTTGGTTTTCTTGCGCGGCATTACTTGCCCTCCTTCTTGGCACCGTACTTGCTACGGCCCTGCTTGCGGTTCTGTACACCCTGGAGGTCGAGCGCTCCACGGACAATATGATAACGAACACCCGGAAGGTCCTTTACACGGCCGCCACGAACGAGCACAACAGCGTGCTCCTGCAGGTTGTGACCCTCACCACCGATGTAAGCCCATACTTCGTAGCCGTTATTCAGACGAACACGAGCGACTTTACGAAGCGCTGAGTTTGGCTTCTTTGGTGTTTTGGTCGTAACCTTAACGCAGACACCACGCTTGAATGGTGCTGGCTTTTCATAGTTTTTAGTCTTCAGACTGTTGGTAACACGCATCAAAGCTGGTGATTGAGACTTCTCCTTCACCATCTTGCGCGGCTTACGAACTAACTGGTTAATAGTTGGCATGTAGTAACACTTCTCCTTAAAAGTATTTACTCTCGACAAACAGCCAAAACCGGGGCAGGAGCCAGCACACTCCCGATCCCGTTGGTTGTTTGCCATTCATGTTAAATCGAAACTCAGTTTGTAATTTTAACAGAGTTATGCTTCTGTTGCAACCTCTGATTGCTCCACGATCTTATCGATATCCGAGAAGCCATCGTTGTCTGCATCGGGCAGATAGCCGGTACCGACCGGGATGCGACGACCAAGGATAACATTCTCCTTGAGGCCGAATAAGTGGTCTACCTTACCGCTTGTTGCTGCCGATATTAATACTCGGGTGGTATCCTGGAAGCTCGCTGCACTCAGGAATGAGTCAGTCGAGAGACTTGCCTTCGTGATACCCAGCAGTAGCTGATTGTATTTGGCCGGCTGCTTGCCTTCACTCACAAGCCGCTCGTTAACTTCTGCGACCGAAAGCTTGCTGGCAATGTCGCCAGTCACAAATTCACTGTCACCGGCATCTTCTATCTGGACACGGGAGAACATTTGTCGAACGATGATTTCAAGGTGCTTATCAGAGATGTTCTGACCTTGAGACGCGAAGATCTTCAGCACTTCATTCATGATGTAGCGCTGCGTGGCCTCAACACCCTGCAGCCGCATCAGCTCATGTAGGTTAATCGAACCGTTTGTCAGTCGCTGTCCAGCAACTACCTTGTCGCCATCCCTGACAGTCAGCTGCTTGAACCCTGGGACCTCATAGCGAACCACGCTCTGCTGTGTAGGGGTAATGGTGATTCGCTTCTGAGTAACATGTGCCTTTCCGGCAATCGGGGCAATGAGCGGACTCGAGCCCTCTTCCTTAGATGCAACAACATCACCAACAGCAACCTCACTACCTGACGCCACCTGTGCGGTCCGGCCATCAAGATCTAATTCAACCTTGTCATTACCGTCAGCGGTAACCTGCACGATATAGTGATCACCCTCTTCCCAGGCAGTCACCGTTCCAGCGATATCAGATAGATAAGCCTGACCCTTCGGCGTCCTGACTTCGAACAACTCTTCGACACGAGGCAGACCAGTGGTGATGTCTTCACCAGCGACACCACCGGAGTGGAATGTCTTAAGCGTCAGCTGCGTGCCAGGCTCACCGATACTCTGAGCTGCAATAACACCCACAGGATAGCGTGGCGCCACCAGCTTGCCGGTTGCCGGGTCAATACCGTACGACTTCTGAGAAATACCTCGTACATTGCTGCAACTAAGCACACTCATGATCTTAACACCATCAAGCTTCTCATCTGCTTCAATAGCATTTGCAATCTCGACGGTAATCAGCTCGCCCTGCTTGACGTGTGAACCAATATCTTCAGCTGCGTATCGGCCCTCCAAGCGCGTAGCATAGGTAACACCAATCTCCTCAGCATCTGACCGGTAAATGGCGAATCCTGGATCCTCACAGTCTTCCTCAATGGTGAAAACATCCTGGCTAACATCTACGAGACGACGTGTCAGATATCCTGAGTCGGCAGTCTTAAGTGCCGTGTCAATCATACCCTTACGGGCGCCACGAGTGGCGATGAAGTACTCAAGTGCCGATAGGCCCCTCTTGTAGCCAGACTTAATCGGCAGCTCGATTGCTCGTCCAGTCGCATCGGCTGTAACACCAAGCCATGCGACAGCCTGCTTAACCTGGCCAACATTACCACGAGCACCAGATACGACTGCGATCGACATTGAAGTATCTTCGCCAGCAAATTGGTCCTGCAAAGCGGCTTGAACTTTGGTGTCGATATCCTGCCAGTTCTCAACAGTAAGGCGGTACCGCTCTTCTTCGGTTATGAAACCTTGATCGTACTGATCACTGATCTCTGCCGCCCGGCGGTCACCTTCATTGAGAATGCCCTGTAGCTCCCTGATGTCACTGAAATCAGTCATGCCCATCGAGAGACCAGACTTGGTCGCATACTCGAAGCCTAGGTTCTTCAGCTCATCAGCAATTTCTGCAGTTCTCACCTGGCCATACTTCTGATACGTCAGCGCCAGAACAGACTGCAGCTTCTTCTTGGTCATGGCCTCATCTTGGTACGGGAAGTCTTCTGGGAAGATCTCATTGAAGAGGATACGACCGACGGTAGTCTCACGAACTTCGCCACGGAACGGCACCCTGACGCGGCTCTGCAAACCAACTGTATCGCTATCAAGCGCCATGAGCATCTCTTCGATGCCAAGGAATGAACGCTGCTCAGCCTCACTTCCCGGACGCTCATAGGTCAGGTAGTAGCAGCCAAGAACGATGTCCTGCTCGATATGCAAAATAGGCGAACCATCTGCCGGCTTCAGTAAGTTCTTTGCAGCCGACATAATCTCGCGGGCCTCGGCCTGTGCCTCATCAGATAGTGGCAAGTGAACGGCCATCTGGTCACCGTCAAAGTCAGCGTTGAAACCCTTACAGACTAGCGGGTGCAACTGGATAGCCTTACCTTCAATTAGTACCGGCTGAAAAGCCTGGATGCTCAAACGGTGCAAGCTTGGTGCGCGGTTTAACAGCACATACTTGCCCTTGATTACCTCATCAAGTGCGTCCCAAACTACCGTCTCACCGGTCTCGATCATCCGTGATGCGCTTCTAATATTGTGCGCATGCTCATTAGCAATCAGCTCACCAATAACGAATGGCTTAAACAGCTCGAGTGCCATCATCTTCGGGAGACCGCACTGGTGAATCTCCAGCTCCGGCCCGGCAACAATAACTGAACGACCAGAGTAGTCAACACGCTTACCGAGCAAGTTCTGACGGAAACGACCTTGCTTACCCTTCAGCATATCGCTAAGCGACTTCAGGCGGCGTCGCTGGCCGGTAGCGGCAACAGCTCGTCCGTTACGAGCATTGTTGTTGTCAATCAGCGCATCAACCGCTTCCTGCAGCATACGCTGTTCATTGCGGCGGATAACTTCCGGCGCATTGAGCTCAATAAGCTTCTTTAGTCGGTTGTTACGGTTAATAACCCGACGATACAGGTCATTAAGGTCAGAGGTTGCAAACCGACCACCCGTCAGCTGCACCATAGGTCGCAGATCTGGTGGGATCACCGGCAGCACACTCAAAGTCAGACTACTCGGCTTAATTCCTGCCCGATGCATGCTTTCCAGCAGGCGCAGGCGCTTCATGATTTTCTTCTTGCGCTGACCTTTCGCTTCTTCCGCCTCAACGGTCAAATCCTCGATAAGCTTATCAAGGTCAACCTCAATAAGTAAATCGCGCAGTGCAGCACCGCCCATACCAACTTCTATCAGTTCCTGGAATTCTTCCGGCAGGTTGCGGTAGTCGTTCTCACTAATGAGTCGGAGCTTCTCAAGGCTGTCCAACTGGTTCTTAATCTGTTCGAATTCTTCGGTAACCTCTTCCAGTTCTTTGGTCTGCATTTCGGCCAAGGCCTTAACGTTGGCGTCCTCTTTGGCTGCTTCCTGCTCATAGCGAAGCTTGATAGCCTCCTTGGCAGCTGCAAATTCTGCTTCCTTGTCTGCCAGGATCGAATCGCGCTTTTCAGTATTGACTGACTTGATGATATAGCTAGCGAAGTAAGCTACTCGCTCCAGATTCTTAACAGTCAAGCCCAGTACCAGCCCGATTGCGCTCGGAGTGCCTCGCAGGAACCAGATATGCGCCACTGGTACCGCCAATGAAATGTGACCCATGCGCTCACGGCGCACGATACTCTTGGTGACTAATTCACCGTTCTTATCTACGGCCGCCTCACGAGAACGTACGCCCTTATATTTAGCGTCGTGCGGATTGATATCCTTGACTGGACCGAAGATTCGCTCACAAAACAGCCCATCCCGCTCCGGTTTCTGTGTCCGGTAGTTAATCGTTTCCGGCTTGGTTACTTCACCGTATGACCAATCAAGAATATCTTCCGGACTGGCGACGGCAAGTCGTACTGCGTTGAAATCTGAGATATCCATCCCGTTGTTCGAATATCTGCGCATTACGCTGCCTCCTCATTATCTTCGTTAGTTGCATTTTTATCAGAGTCATCGTCAACAGTGACTAGCGCCTCCGCATCATCGGACCCAGCCGGCAGTTCATCTTCGAGTTCAATAATCTCGAATTCATCTACCGAACGATCTTCGGTGACATCCACGTCAGATACTACTGGCTCTGGCACCTCTACAGTTGCCGGATTGGTAGCTTCGTCTTTGATGTTTTCCGCCAGCACAGATTCCGCGTCAACAATCTTATTACTCTTGATTAGATCTACCTTAAGTCCCAGCCCCTGCAGCTCCTTAACTAATACGTTAAAGCTCTCAGGAACCTTCGGACCGATAATTTCGGTCTTCTTAATGATTGATTCATACGCTTTAGAACGACCATATACATCATCTGACTTAATGGTCAACATCTCCTGCAAGGTATTTGCTGCGCCATAAGCTTCCAGCGCCCAAACTTCCATCTCTCCGAATCGCTGCCCACCATTTTGTGCCTTACCGCCAAGCGGCTGCTGCGTAACCATGGTGTAGGGTCCGGTTGACCGAGCGTGGATCTTGTCGGCAATCATGTGGTTGAGCTTGATGATATACATGGATCCGACGGTTGTGCGCTCCATGAACGGCTCACCAGTGCGACCGTCATACAGCTGCTGCTTACCATCAGTCGGTAATCCTGCCTTTTCAAGCAATTCTTCAATCTTTTCTGAGGTGACACCGTCAAAGGACGGGCTGGCAACCTTCATCCCTAGTGCCCGCGCCGCCATTCCAATGTGTGTCTCGAACAGCTGCCCGATATTCATACGACTTGGTACACCAAGCGGGTTTAGAATGATATCGACTGGAGTTCCATCTTCCATGAATGGCATATCCTCTGCGGGCAGAATTCGGGCAATGACGCCCTTGTTTCCGTGCCGCCCACCAAGCTTGTCGCCAACTGCGATTTTACGCATCTGAGCTACGAAAACCTGGATCTGCATGATGACACCAGCCTTGAGCTCATGACCGCTCGCCCTTGAGAACACCTTAACGCCCACGACCTTACCATGCTTTCCGTTAGGCATACGCTGGGATGTGTCACGAACCTCTTTGGCTTTTTCACCAAAGATCGCACGAAGCAATCGCTCTTCACTGGAAAGCTCCTGCTCACCTTTCGGCGTAATCTTACCGACCAGGATATCACCAGGGCGCACCTCAGCACCAATACGGACGATTCCGTCTTCGTCTAGGTGACGCAGCGCCTCTTCTGAAACGTTTGGAATATCACGGGTAATGACTTCGGGGCCCAGTTTGGTCTCACGCACCTCCGTCATGAAATCAACAATATGCACAGAAGTCAGCGTGTCATCTTCGACTAGCTTGCGAGAGATGATGATGGCATCCTCGAAGTTGTAACCCTGCCACGGCATAAAGGCTACAATCAGGTCTTTACCGAGCGCCAATTCACCGTCAGCAATCGACATACCTTCAATCAGTACGTCGCCCTGCTTGACCTTATCACCCGTACTCACAACTACTTTCTGATTAATGCTCGTGCCTTCATTGCTGCGAATATAGTGCTGCGGCTCATAGGTAACACTGCCGCTCTTATATTTGACAACCACCTCTTGGGCTGTTGCCTTAGTAACCTCTCCATCTTCCTCCGCCAGCACCAGCTGCCCGGTATTTCGAGCAGCAATAGCCTCGAGGCCAGTTCCCACGATTGGAGCGGCTGGCTGAATCAAAGGCACAGCCTGGCGCTGCTGGTTGCTACCCATTAGCGAACGGTATACATAGTTCTTCTCGATAAATGGAATCAAGCCGGCGCTGGAGCCAATGACCTGCTCACGAGCTGCGTCGATATGCGTAACATCATCCGCATCAACCTCTTCAGACACTAACCGGTTACGTGCACTGACGCGCGGATCCTTGAAATAACCGTGCTCATCCACTGCCTCACCGGCACTGGCAATAACCGCCTGCTCTTCTTCCGATGCGTCAAGGTAGACAATCTCTTTAGTGACCTGAGCCTTGACTGGCCAGGTAGCTCGACTCTTCACGGCAGCCAGCTTCTTGGCATCTGCTTCGGTGATCGTTTTACCTGCCTTGATAATCACCTTGCCTTCTTCGTCTTCGAAGTCAATCCGAGCAATGTGGCCTGTTGCCTGTTCAGCAGTTACAGCGTTAGTAACTTTCAGATATGGGGTCTCAATAAAGCCATAATCGTTAATGCGAGCATACATTGCAAGGTTGAGCACCAAGCCAATGTTGGCACCTTCAGGAGTCTCAACCGGACAGATACGACCGTAGTGCGTAGCGTGAGCATCACGAACTTCAAATCCAGCACGCTCACGACTGAGACCTCCGGGGCCCATTGAGCTGAGGCGACGCTTGTGCGCCAGCTCAGAAAGCGGGTTAATCTGATCCATAAACTGTGACAACTGAGAGCTTGCGAAGAACTCACGAACCGCCGCCACAACCGGACGTGCATTGATAAGCTGCCCTGGTGTGACAGTCTCAATCTCCGACATACTCATGCGGTCCTTGGTATTACGCTCCATACGCAGCAAACCAATCCGGAACTGACGCTGCACCAGCTCACCGACAAGCTTAACCCGGCGGTTCGCCAGCGAGTCGATGTCATCTGCCGGCTCCTGAGTATTATTGAGTCGGATTATTTCCGCAATGATCGCGATGAGGTCCTCAAGGCGCATCACACGATTCTCGATGGTATTTGGTACATCAAGATTCAGGCGCTTGTTGATCTTGTAGCGACCGACACGACTGAAGTCAAAGCGCTTGAAGTTATAAAACATATTCTCAAGCAGGCTGCGGGCATTATCAACGGTTGCCAAATCACCTGGACGAAGGCGACGATACACCTCAATCAAGGCGTCATTCGTGCCACGGCTCGGATCTTTCTCTAGAGTGGCCTCGAGGTGCTTGCTCTTACCCTGATCGACATGCGCAAACGCTTCTTTCATCTTGGATTCACTCAGGCCAAGCGCTCTAAGCAGCGTCGTTACAGGTATCTTGCGCTTCCGGTCGATCTTGACGTACATTGCGCCGTTGGCAGCAGTTTCAAACTCCAACCATGCGCCGCGGCCTGGAATAACCTTCGCACCGTAATGCGCAGTAGTGCCATGCATATCGGCAGTGAAGAAGACTCCGGCTGAACGAATCAGCTGACTAACGACAACGCGCTCCGCTCCATTGATCACAAATGTTCCGCGGGTGGTCATCCACGGATAGTCGCCAAGGTAAATCTCCTGCTCCTTGACCTCACCAGTCACCTTGTTGGTCAGCTCTACGACTGCCTTAAGCGGCGCCTCGTAGCTGACGTTATTTTCCCGAGCCTCGGCCTCGGTCATTTTCGGCGCCTCAAAATGATAATCCTTAAAGCGCAAGCTTAGCTTGGTGCCGGTATAGTCATCAATTGGACTTATCTCAGCCAGTAGCTCACCCAGGCCCTCTTCGACAAACCACTGAAACGACTTATTCTGATGGTCGACCAAATTAGGAAGATCTAAAATATTGTCGCCCTCAGTAAAAAAGACGCGCTTCTTACTTGCAGCTTTTACACTACTTTTCGCCATAGACGTATAATTCCCCGCTTACTTTTACTAATTACACACGTGCTTTCGTCTGTTTATTTTTAGTATTTTGCTGTTTCGTTTTCGTGTATCGCGAAGAAAACTAAGCGGGTTTTTTGGTGCCTGTGCGCTTAATAGATTAAATTATAAAGACGGCACGTCCCAACTTACACTACTTCTTACTGTAGAGTATAGAGGATATACACACTAAGTCAAGTCAGTACGTGCCAGATTTGTCAGTTGCTGCGACTTTACTTTACGGCGCTGACATTATCGATGACCGCATCTACTATACCGTAGTTTTTTGCCTCATCTGCCGTCATCCAATAATCTCGCTCCATATCTTCTTTCACCTTCTCGACCGACTGCCCAGTATTATTGGCCATAATTTCATTCAATCGGTGCTTAATCCGAAGCGACTCCTTCAGGTCGATCTCCATATCAGTCACTTTACCGCGCGTACCGCTGGACGGCTGGTGCACCATGACCGTAGCATTTGGTAGAATATACCGCTTTCCCTTAGCCCCTGAACTCAGAATGAACGCTGCTGCCGAAGCCTGCACACCAATACCGACAGTCTGAACATCGTTGGAAACATACTCCATGGTGTCATATATAGCTAAGGCGTCATAGACGCTGCCGCCAGGACTATTTATATATAGGTAAATATCACGATCCGGATCTTCTGATTGCAAGAACAGCAACTGCGCAACGATAAGATTGGCAGTGTGCGGATTAACATCTTCGCCCATGAATATAATCCGGTCCTTTAGCAGCCGGGAATAGATGTCATAAGCCCGCTCTATGCGGCCGTCACTTTCAATGACCGTGGGAATTAATATATTTGATGGTTTGGTTATCATACTGTGCCTCATTTGCCTAACAATACCAGCATATAAAATTAGCACTCTATGGTCAAGAGTGCTAATTTACTTCGGTGCTAATTATTTTGTTAACTTTCGGTTGCGTATCCGACTAGCTTGGCCACTGTTTTTTCTGTCACCATACGCGAAACGATATCCCGGCGGCTCTCCGGCTTATCGAGCTCCGCCTGCATTGCCGCGTCAGTGTATTGGCCTTTTAAGAGCTGCATTCTGATCTCTAGCTCTTCCGGAGTGACATTGATCTTCTCCTGCTCGGCGATTTCACCCAGGAGTATGCCACCCTTTACCCGCTCTTCGGCCCGCGGAATCAATACCTCTTTCCGATAGGACTCATCGGTGAAGCCCTCCGCTTCAAGCATCTCCTCAAAAGTCTGACCCCGATACATGAGGTTCTGCCGAGCTTCCTGGAGCAATCTCTCTACCTGCTCATCAATCAACGCTTGCGGTAGAGCCACCTTACTCTTTGCAATAATCTCCTTGATGATTTCATTTTCCAGCTCACGATCCGCCTCATGCTGCCGTTCATGCAGCAACTGGTTCTTGATATCCTCTTTGAGTTCATCAACTGACTTAAATGGCCCGACCTTAGCGGCGAACTCATCATCGAGCTTCGGCTCAATCACTTCCTGAACCTTGGTAACTTTAGCTTCGAACGTAACTTTCTTGCCACGTAGCGCTTTAATACCATAATCCTTCGGGAATGGTATAGTGAAGGTCTTTTCCTCACCGGCCTTTAAGCCCACAAGATTAGGCTCAAAGCCGGGAATAAAAGTATTGCTACCCAGTAATAACGGATAGTCTTTGCCGTCGGCCCCCTTAACCGGTTCGCCTTTGTCGTCTTTACCGCTGAAATCAATCCAAACCTGGTCGCCTTCTTTCGAGGCACGGTCGACATCTTTCTTCTCTGCAGCGCGCTTCTTCAGTGAATCGATTACCTCATCGATATCCTTAGCGGACACCTTTACCTGCTTCTTTGTCTTCTTGATTTTCTTATAATCTGCCAGCTCAATATCGCCTACCACTTCTACTTCAGCCGCAAACTCAAGCTGGTCAAACGGTACGAATTTCTGAAGCGTAACTTTCGGCTGGTCAACGGGGCGCAGTCGCTCCTGCTCGAGCGCTTGCACATACAACTGGCCCGCTGCTTCATCCAGAAACTCCGCCTCCAGCACTTCTGGGCTTAGGTGCTTCTCAATGACTACAAGCGGCGCCTTGCCCTCACGAAAACCAGGCACGCGGACATTTTTGCCAAGCCGCTTAACAGTTCTCTCTTTCAGTGGAGTTAAATCATCTGCCGTAGCAGTAATAGTTAACGTTACCGTCGTCTCTGATGAATTGGTCTTTTTTACTTGCATAAGAGGGGATTATAACAGATACGGAGGACATACTCCAGTAAGCTCATACTGAAAGCGCCAGGAATACATAGAGGAGAGCCGGTAGCCAAAGCGCCTCGACGATAAGTCCCGGCGGTCGTTCGTACCACTGAATCCTGGAATGAAAGCTCTCGAGAGCATTTACCTCCTTAGGCGCCTCCCGGCCCCGCAGGGCAGATATATACTTTGGCAGCCACATCAGATCAGGACTGGCCGCAATGACACCACAAATGGCTGCCAGCATCCAATTACTTGGCTGTAGTACCGCCAAGAATAACAAGAACGCTGCGGCCATTGCAGTATCTGCAGCCAAGATGTATGTAAATGCCCGGGATTCCGTCGTAATTTTGTCACTACCGTAGTGCGGCATGGCATCCAATATGAAATGCGAAACGGCGGCCAATGGCAACGCAAGCCATGGACTGGGCAGTGCGACTGCAATTACTGCCCCGGTAACAGTGTGGTTGACCGCGCGCACGCTACCGCTGCTTTCGCACGTCTTTTATGATACTGACAATCCGGTCGAGGCTATGACGATCCTCTGTTCCGTCTGAGAGATCACGTAAGGTATAGCGGTCTTCAGCCAACTCATTCCCTCCGATAAAGACAACGTATCGCACACCTTTCTTGGTCGCGCTCTTGAGCTGCTTATCCGGCTTTCGGCCAGACAGGTCAACCGCCACCCTGAGGCCAAGGCTTCTCATTTGCGCGATTACCCTTTGGACATGTGCATATGACTCTCCCACTAGCACCACATACACGTCTGTCTCAGGATGCAGCTGAGGCAGCAATTCATGTGAACGTAAAAAGTTCTCCAAGGTAACATCACCGAGACCAAATCCAACCGTCGGAACCGGCTCAACACCAAATAGTCCCACCAGTCCGTCATAGCGCCCGCCACCGAATATTGAACGGTTGTTGTCAGGGTGAGTATCAAACACCTCAAAAACGATATCAGTGTAGTAATCAAACCCCCGCATCAGGGAAATATCAAATACGGCATTGCTGATGCCTGAATTGGTCAGCAGCTCCATAAGCTCACGGAGCTGCAGCACGGATGCATGGGATCGTACACCCTCAGGTAGCTCATCTAGTGTTTCGACTTTTAGTAGTTCAAAGAACTTGTTGCCAGCGCCGCTATCGCGCTGCGACGGACTGAACACTGCATCTGCCTCCGCGATAAATGCAGCCGGATCCATCTTGTGCATCCGATCAATCAGCTTGCTGAGTGTGTGCGCCTGAACCTCATTTACCTCCAAATATTCACGAAGTATTGTATCCATGAGTCTACGACTATTAAGTTTGATGGTATACATCGAGCGCTTGGCCCCAAACTTCCTCATGATGGAATCAGCCAGTTCAATAACCTCCATCTCCGCCTCCAGGCCAGCGACACCGAAAATATCAACATTCAGCTGCCAGTGCTCCCGAAGCCGGCCACGCTGCGGCCGCTCGTAGCGCCAAAGGTTCGGTATGCTGTAAAGCCTAAGCGGATACGCCAGCTCCTGTCGCCTGGCGGCTACCATGCGTGACACTGTCGGCGTCATCTCAGGGCGAATCGCTACCCTTCGGTCGCCGCGGTCAGTAAAGGCATATACCTGCTCATTGACGATTTCTTCACCGGTTTTGGCCAGGTATAGCTCTAAGGGCTCAAGTATCGGTGCGTCGTACTCTTCGTAACCAAACTTCTCGCTGACCGTGCGCATAATACCAAACATGTACTTCTGTACACGCTTATCTTCAGGGTAAAAGTCCCGCGCACCTTTATACGGTTGCATAGAGAGAGCCATGATGTCTTATTCTCCTATAGATTCAGTCACAAAACAAGAATTGTTGCTTTAGTGATGTGAGGATTCTTGCATGAATTTTATAATATTGTAGTATATTTTTTTACAATGCACCGACTATCACCCTACTTCCGCCAACACGTGATACATCTCGTTTTCGCTTTTTCCTTCTTATTGACAATGGCACTCATATTTCTCGGCAATACGTCAGGCGGCATTATCGATCAAGCACTGGCAGGCGACGATGTGCGGTCGCAAATAATGCATGCCAGCAGCCTCGAGCTGACATACAGTATACCTGCGGAGCCGGAGAGTGATTCTCCCGCCTATCAGCAGTGCTTTCAAAGACTTTCATTCACTTCACCGGAATACGTCGCAAACTGGCAGGAGCGCAGGAGAAGAATCCGACAGGATTTCATTGCAGCACTGGAGCGAGTAGCGAGCAACTACGAGACATGGAACACTGACGGTAGACAAGCACTGGAGCCTTTGAGCCGGGAATTCGCCCAAAAGTATCAGTCGAACTTAATGCCAATAAATGCAGTTGAGAATTTTTCAAAAGCCATCAACTCATCACAAACACCGCATCAGGCACTGGAAGTTATCAGATTATTCATGGCTCACTTTGGTGTAAAGGTCATCGTCACAGAGGCGGGGTTCGAAGGAGCCTCGTATAACGAAGATGTGATAACTGAAGAAATAGCCGTCGAGACATGGCGTGCTTTCGGCAATAACCTCATATACAACTTTGCGCATTTGCCAAAATCATTATTTGCTGACCATGGCATAACCCTTCTGGAGCTGTACTCCAGCCTAAATCACAATATTTCCGGTGAAGCAGTCGTGAACTGCGGAGAACAGTCCATGCGCCTATCGGTTCACGACAATACTATACCGGGGGAAAATGTTACTGATGCCATATCGAATTTCTTTGCGTCGAATCGAGCGAACAGCGCCACACCCAACCATGAACTGGCGCATCTTATCGACCCGCAAAAACTTGACCGCACATCAGCCCGGGCAGCAAAGAGGGACTATTTCGGCCAGCTCTTTGCAGTACGTGTCACTCATAATCCTCGCAATATCAGTCGCTATGCCGAGACAAACGAGGCGGAAGGATTCGCAGAGCATATGGCAGCAGCGCTGAGCGGCCACCTGGTGGCGCCGTCGGAAACGCGCCTGATGCGTTCCGGTATGAACCGCCAGCTACTTGCCAGCCTGGCAGTACTGGAGGCTGAGTATCCGGGCATCAGCGCCCATCTGATTGCGCTCGGCAGATAGGTTACCTCAGTAGCTAAAACAAAAACCGGCCACTCTGACCGGTTCAAACTCTGGTGGGGATGAAAGGACTTGAACCTTCACACCTTGCGGTACATGCTCCTAAGGCATGCGTGTCTACCAATTCCACCACATCCCCATACCTGATTTACGCTGCGCTATGTGCAGCCATATCCGAATGCTAAATATGCGCACTCACTTGACTGATTACCGTATTAGTTTACGATATTCTTCGGTAAAAAACCAGCGTTGCATCACCGTACGATTTATCAGAAAGCCGATCGAACCGCTCCGGCAAACTCACATCGACGGTAGGCGGCAATGAAAGCACAATGATTCCGCCTGTCCGCACATGACTGGAAAGCTTCTGGAGCAAGCGCGGATTAACCTCATTATACGGGGGGTCTAGAATGACGATATCAAACTGCGCATCCTGATTATTGTCCGACCAGCTGGAAGCATTAGCCCGTATCGGCTTAATCGCATCCTCGAGTTCAAGCGTCTTGATATTGTCCGTTATCGCGCTCACTGCCTGCTTGCTCACATCAACAGCAGTCACATGCTTAGCGCCGCGACTAATCGCTTCTACGCTCACTGCTCCGCTGCCCGCGAAAGCATCAAGTACAGTCAACCCCTCAATATCACCGAGCATATTGAATAATGCTCCGCGGATCTTATCACCCATCGGATGTGTCCGATGACCTTTTGGCGGAGCAATTGACCTCCCGCCTAGATATCCGGCAATCACCCTCATTCCACTCCCTCACACAGCCCAGCGTCAACCATAGCTGAATACCAGGCTAACGTGACAGTCTGCACAATGACCGGGCCTAGTTTGCTGCGAACCTGCAGAGCAAGCTTCGGTGTCCAGCCTTTCTCGTGATAACTGCCGAACATATCCAGCACCCCGATCTCCCGTGCAGCCCTCCGGAACCACTCAACCACACCGATTGTCTGAATCTGCTTCATGTCGTGCGCACTTGGCAGTGCTTCACCAAAACGGAGCGGTTTGATTATGCTGGCCACCCCGAACTCAAAAAAACCATGCGAAGTAATCAACCCTTTCGGCCCCCACATCTTCCAGTTGTTCTTCAGCTTTTCTCGCTTAGTAGCCCCGTGCATTAGCCACTTTTCCTTCAATGAAGATCTGCTGGCCAGACCCTTGCCACCTCTAAGCTCCGTTAACTGCTCTTCAAATGGAAAGTGGTGGGCGGGCGTTAAGCCATCCACGATGGCATGAGCCAGCCAAGCCGCCTCAAAAGCCGACCGCTCATGATTGCCACGCTCTAGCTCCTTAACTAATTGGTCGTAATGCTCCTGGATATAACGGAAAAATTCCTCGCTGTCGGACGCGAATGGCTGGTAAAAGTGCCATGGCTCATCACGGGCTGGACTTTTTCGCTTAATTCCGTCTGGTCCGTTTTTTCCTTCAAACTGCAGAATTGACCGAATATCAGGAAACTGTCGACCGTTTACAGTTATCTTATTCAGGTGACGCCGGGCAACACGGTCTATCTTCTGATGCGCCCCAAACAGTCGACCCGAGAATCTGGTCAACGTAGTGCCGGCGTACATTGCTCTACTCCAATCATTGGCTAACTGTGGGCGCGGAACATGCCATGACAACAGAATCTTTAGGCATATTCATTCGCGTCATCATTCCTTTAGTTCAAATTAGTCACTGCCCGCAGGCGAATAACACGATCATGTAGATGTGTATATTGTAGCAAATCCTCCTGCTTATCAATGAACTCCTGGGCTGCTTGACGAGCTGCCGCAATCAGCTTCGTGTCCGATAAACGAGCAACGCGCAGGTCCAGCTGGCCATGCTGCATAGTGCCATAAATCGCCCCCGGCCCTCTGATTTCAAGGTCTAGCTCTGCCAACTCAAATCCGTTAGTTGAACTTTCTATCGCTCGCAAGCGCCTGCTTGGCGCTGAAGAATCGCTCATCATTAGATAGCAGTAACCCTGGTGCTCGCTACGGCCGACCCTGCCTCGCAACTGATGCATCTGTGCCAGGCCGAACCGGTCTGCACCCTCTATCAGCATTACG
The DNA here is from genome assembly GCA_964483035.1 of uncultured Candidatus Saccharibacteria bacterium. Lineage (GTDB taxonomy): Bacteria > Patescibacteriota > Saccharimonadia > Saccharimonadales > CAYZZS01 > CAYZZS01. The sequence continues at coordinate 66,670 of CAYZZS010000001.1, read as the reverse complement.
GTTGCGTTTGGTACGTCGACCCCTACTTCTATGACCGTTGTTGAAACCAAGATGTCGAGCTCGTGTCGCACAAACCGTCCCATCACCTCATGCTTGTCTTGTGGGCTCATCTTACCGTGCAGCAGCCCTACCCGCCGGTGTTTAAACGGACCCTTTTGCAGCTCTGTATACACGACTTCTGCCGATCGCACATTGATCGAAGAAGATTCTGTGATCAACGGACACACCACGAACATCTGCCTGCCATCCTCCAGCTCCTGGTCAATCTTCTCGTAAAGTTGCCGCCTGGAGTTCGGTGAAACAATTTTTGTAATTATGGATTTTCTGCCCTGCGGCTTCGTGTCGATTATAGAAATATCCAGCTCACCATACAGTGTCAGCGCCAGACTTCGCGGGATTGGTGTAGCCGTCAGATGCAGAACATGCGGCATGTGGCCAGCCTTGGCCTGTAGCCGCTTACGCTGCTCAACTCCAAAGCGATGCTGCTCATCTACGATAACCAGCCCGAGGTTATGCATATCTATATTTTCCTGAATGATGGCATGGGTCCCAACAATTAGCTGAGCGTCGCCGTTCTTTATGTGCTCTCGGACTGCGTCCTTTTGCCTGGGATTCAACCCACCCACCAGTAGGCCCACCGTATGCCCATAACCCAAGGGGCTCAGCAAACGCACCATCGTTTCCGCATGCTGCCGAGCCAGCAATTCCGTAGGCGCCATCAATGCTACCTGAAAACCCTGCTTCATTGCCATAACCGCCGCCATGGCTGCAACTACCGTCTTACCGGAGCCGACATCACCTTCAATTAGCCGGTTCATGGGCGAGGTTCGCCCCATATCCTGATAGATTTGCCACACCACCTTGCGCTGTGCATCAGTCAGCTGAAACGGCAAATGACTGACAAACTTTTTTGCGAGCTGCTGATCAAAGGGGATGCTTAATGCCTTCTCAGTTAGCAGCTCATATTTATTGAGCAGGCTTGCCAGACTCAACTCAAGCACTTCTTCAAATCCAAGCCGTCTTTGTGCCAGTGCCAACTGCTTACTGTCACTTGGAAAGTGCATGGTCTGAACCGCCGCTATTCGCGGCATCAGCGAATTCTTGTCAAGAATCCACTCCGGTAGAGTCTCATCCAGGCCATCGAGATAGACAAGCGCAGCCTTGACAGCCTTACGTATCTGCGCCGACTTGAGCCCTTTGGTCTCTCGATATACCGGGACAATGCGGGCAGTATTTACCGGGAAATCACTTACTAACTCGGCCGAAGGACTGATGATCGCTAGACGCTGCCGGCTTAATTCGAACTGTCCGGAGATGAAATACTCCGCACCGCGCTTGAGCCCGTTTTCACGATACGGCTGATTGAACCAGACTAATCGAACACTTCCGGTATCATCACTAGCGACCGCCTCCGTGACATGCATACCGCGGCGGACATACCTGCCCTTCACCTGTTTAATCTCGGCCTTGATAGTAACCGAACCCGGTTTGATATTGGCGATCGTTTCCACATTTGAAAAGTCATCATACCGCCGTGGGTAATACTCAAGCAACTGTCCAACCGTCTCAATACCCAGGATGCGGTACTTCTTCGCCAGCTCCTCGCCAATTCCTTTAATAGCCGTCACCGGCTGATTAAGCGCCATACGACTAATTATAGAACGCTACGAGGCTTTACGGACCAGGAAGAAGATGCTCGGACCAAAGTACACCTTAGACATGGGTGTCTGCAGAATCTTCTCAACGCTAACCATGACACTTTTGGGCACAAGTTTCTTCAGTCCAGGAGAGCGCAAATTGGATACCGAAAGCACTCGCTCCACCTTAAGGCCAGCGTGTGCCAGCTGCTTGATGACGGTTTTCGGATTATGGTTCACGAAGGCGATCTCATCCTCACGGCGATTCTCTTCAGAGCGTATATCAACTGGCTCCTGCGGTAGCTTCTTGCCCCTTAGCAAGTGCCTCAATCGGTTTTTGGCATGAGCATAGTTTGCCACCTCCAGGATAAGCGTTCCATCGTCGCTTAATGCGCGGGCAACTTCGGCAAACTCAGCGGACGGATCGGGCAAGTGGTGCATGACCCGAATCATCGTAAAGAGATCGACCGAACCATCGGCAAACTCAAGATTATCAGCCTGCATCAGCTTGCGTTCGACTTCCGGATGGTCGCTCAAGAACTCCTTGGCAATATCCAGCTGCTGCTGAGACGGTTCGGCCAATGTGACCTTATCCGCGTAATTCTTCAACAGGACACAGAGACGGCCATAACCTCCACCAATATCAACAGCATGCCTAAAGCGCTTACCGCTCAGCAGGCGCTTAATTGCCACTTCTTCTGAAGCATGTTCATAATCTCGGCCATCCCAGTAATGCAGGTAGTTATGTGTCGGATCATTGTAGTGATCGGCGCGCTTTTGAGCCTTTCGCTTTTCGGCCCTGGCGTCACGATCTTGCTCTGATGTATTAGATTTCGAACGGTTGGTTTTCTTCGCAGTCTTATTCATATCCCGGACAGTATAGCATGTCTAAATCATACGATTTTGACGAGCGCCATCGTGTTCTTTCCTCGCCGCAACACAATATGACCGCTTATGACATCATGTTTATCAATGGTAGTTTTGCTTAAAGGAAATTGTTGACCGTTTATGTACACTGCATTCTCTGACAAGAATCGTCGAGCCTCAGACTTTGAGCCAGCCAAATTAGCCTCAACTAGCAGATCAATAAGCGGGGCGCCTAAATTTGCTTGAATAGTAGGCAGCTCAGTTGCTAGCAGCTCAAAATCCGCCGCGGATAATGTACTGTAATCCGCGCCGCCAAACAGCGTTTCGCTAATTTTCTGTGCTGACCTGGCCCGCTCTTCGCCGTGCACCAGCTTCGTGACTTCATAGGCTAAGGTCTTCTGTGCTTTACGGACTGCCCTATCGGCCTCAAACTCCTGCATAACCGCTTCGACTTCCGGCTTATCCAGTTCGGTGAATACTTTCAGATAGCCCTCTACGCCTTCGTCGTCAACGTTAAGCCAGAACTGATAGAACTTAAATATGTTTGTCTTGGTCTCATCTAGCCAAACAGCACCGTCTTCGCTCTTGCCGAATTTCCTACCAGTTGCCTTGTTGACTACCAGCGGCATGCTCATGGCATGGACCTCCGCATTCTCCTTCTTGCGCACCAGTGGAACACCGGACAGCATATTGCCCCATTGATCCGAGCCGCCTATCTGCAGAGTAACGGCATGCGTTTTATAGAGATGCCAATAGTCGTACCCCTGGATAAGGCTGTAGCTGAATTCCGCGTAGCTAATTCCGCTACCGCCCTCACCAATACGTGCCTGAATAAAGTCACGCTGCAATAACTCCGTCATGCTGAAGTGCTTGCCGACCTCTCTTAGGAAATCAAGGTAGCCTATATCTTTGAACCAGTCGTAGTTATCGACCTTAATGTAATCCATACCAGAAAATAGCCGGTCCACCTGAGCAGCAATACCGGCGACGTTTTTTTCGATCTCCTCCCTAGATTTGAGCTGTCGCTCTTCCTCTTTGCCGCCGGGATCACCAATAAGGCTCGTCGCTCCGCCCACCAGTAATACCGCCTTCCAGCCATGCTTTCTCAGCCGGCGCGCCAGCATAAATACCGCTAGATTACCGATCGTAAGGCTGTCTGCTGATTGCGCGTCAGCCCCAAGGTAGAAGGTCTTTGGCTCATCCAGCCACTTCAAATCATCAAACGTCCTGTCCTTAACCTGACCACGCCACTGCAATTCTTCAGATAATGTCATGTTTGTTCTCTCCTTAGAAACATAGTCTATGCCAATTAGTATACCCCTTGTTTTTCATCAGTCATAACGCTCACGATTACCGTTTGCAATGCACCCGGGTTTGCTATAATAGTCGCATACGTATTATGGAGTTATAGAGAGTTCATGAATCCTAGTAACAAAGGTTCTAAAGGCCGACGGCGCCCGAACAAAAACCACCACACAACCAAAAGCGGCACCGTCATCAAGGTGAACCAGAGTCTGTCGGATCGAATCAAGGCTAAGCGGGATGCTAAAGCACGCCGCAAAGCTGCATACTTAAGCAGTCTACCTAAGAATCGCTTCAAGCGCATCCTATACCGTCTGCACCCGAAACGGATGGCTCAGTACTGGTTTAGCCGCGAAGGCGGCATTATGGCCCTCAAGCTATTCGGTATCGGAGTCGTAGCCGGCTTCCTGCTGTTAGTTGGCCTGTTCGCCTACTTCCGTAAAGACCTCCCTAACCTCAAAGATATTTCGGGCAACAATATTGGCGGCAGCATCCAGTACTACGACCGCACAGGCGAAACTCTGCTCTGGGAAGATTTCGATGCAGTAAAACGGATTCCGGTCCAAGGTGAAAATATATCCGAATATGTAAAGCAGGCCACTATAGCCATTGAGGACCAGGACTTCTTTGAGCACGGTGGATTTGATGTGCGCGGCATTATGCGTGCCGCCTGGAGTAACGCCACCGGCGGTACAATGCAAGGCGGATCAACAATCACTCAGCAGCTGGTGCGGCTTACTCAGGCTGAAGTCGGAAAAGAACAGACGTACACCCGCAAAGTTAAAGAGCTGATTCTTTCGGTAGAACTGGAGCGCACCTATACGAAAGAAGAGATTTTGGTCGGCTACTTGAATACTGCGCCATACGGCAACGTCCAATATGGCGTCGAATCTGCCTCAAGGGATTATTTTGAGAAAAGCGCGGGTGAGCTGACACTAGACGAAGCTGCGTTTTTGGCAGCCATCCCTCAGTCCCCTTCCTACTATTCGCCGTACGGACCCAGCTATAACCCTGAAGCTCTGGTCGGGCGGCAGCACTATATCCTTACGCTCATGGCCCAGCAGGGTATGGTCTCGCAAGAAGAAAGCGAAGCCGCCAAAGAAGTCGACACTTTGGCTAAGGTCAAGCAGCCGAAACAGAAATTTGCCGGCATTCGCGCCCCGTGGTTCGTGCTGGCCGCTAAAGAGCAACTTGAGCAGAAATTCGGTGCTGAGACAGTGCAAAGAGGCGGCTGGAAAGTCACCACAACACTCGATATGAGCCTGCAGACTATCGCAGAAGAAGAGGTTACAAGCGGTCTGGACAGGGTCAGGCGCCAAGGCGGTGACACCGCAGCTTTTGTTGCATCAGACGTCAAGACAGGACAGGTTGTAGCCCTGGTGGGCGGAGCTGACTTCACGAACGAAGAATACGGACAGAACAATTACGCACGGCTCCGCATTCCACCCGGCTCAAGTTTTAAGCCATACGACTACCTCTCTCTGATTGAGCATAATAACAACTTTGGTGCTGGCACCGTACTGTATGACACTCAGGGACCGCTTGACGGCTATCCATGCACGAACAAGAACCGGCCGCAAAGTGGGGGCAACTGCCTGCAGAACTACGACTTCCGCTATCCTGGCCCGGTAACGCTTCGGTACGCGCTTGGCGCTTCGCGAAACGTCCCGGCCGTGAAAGCAATGCTGCTAACCGGTGTTGATAAAACAATCGAGACAGCCGAAAAGCTAGGTCTCGATAGTGGCTATAAGTGCTACGACGATGAGATGCTGACTGTTGAAGCGCAGTGCTACGCCTCGTCCGCAATCGGTGACGGTGCCTACCTTCGCCTTGATGAGCACGTCCATGCCTACGCAACGATTTCCAGAAACGGGCTTAATATTCCGCGAACCTATATCCTGAAAATTGAAGATGCTACCGGCAAAGTGCTTGACGAATGGAAGCCAAGTAAGGGTGAGCAGGCTGTGCGCCCAGATTCTGCTTACATTGTCGCCGACATGATGTCTGACCCAAGGGCAAGCTATATGGCAACCAAGATTCATAATCACAATGGCCATAAATATTCGGTAAAGACCGGTACGACAAACGACTCCAAAGACGGTCTGATGCTGGGCTTCTCAACCCATTACGCAGCCGGCGTGTGGGTTGGTTATCACAACCGCCAGGTTGAGATGTCAGGCTTTATGGAAACCATGACTCGTCCAATTTGGGAGGGCTGGATGGATCGCGCCCATGACAACCTGCAGCCTGAAGAGCGACAGCGACCTTCCGGTGTTCAGGAGTTGCCGGCATACGTCATACGCAATCATGTCGGCGGCAGCACTATTGAACCAAGCCCCGAGAGAGACCTTTATCCTTCATGGTACGAAAAGCCGGGCCGGAGCTCTAACGATCGACAGGTGATCGATATCATTTCTAATAAGCTTGCGACAGACTGTACGCCAGAGCTGGCCAGGAGAGAAGCAAACAACGCTGAAGCTAGTAATTTCTCAGGCGATACTTTCGTCAATGGTGGCGGTGCGGCTAATCTGAACGAAAAGGACGATATTCACAACTGTGACGACAGTCCACCGACAATAACACTGTCTGCACCGAATAACTGCAACAGCTCATGTACCTTCACTGTCGCTGTCCATCAAGGCACGCATGCGCTTGCCGGCAACACTGATAAAGGCGCAGGCAAGATTAATATCATGATTGGAGACGAGACAGTACAAACATTCGATATCAGTGAAAGTAGCTCGTACAGCGTGACATACAATCCGACATTCAGTGACTCAAGAAGAGTCGTCGCCGAGGTGATAGACAGCGTGCTCTATTCTAGTCGCAGTGAGGCCAAAACCGTAAATTTTACTCAGGGGGACGAAGAGGAACCGATAACCCTCCGCGCCCCCGCAGACGGCGGCAGAGTTTCAACTCTCCCAATCTACCAGCCATACGGATATCTGACAGGAGCAAGCCTGCTACCTCGTGAAGCTTCAGAAGCGGCCGGTGGCGCCCCCCAAAGAGTTGCTATACGCTCCTCCGCGTCAGTATAGCTGCGAAAAAAATGCAACCGTATCCACGACCGCAGGTTTAACGGCCTTGGCGCTAACGCTACTCTTTGGATAAGTACTGATTTAGTGCAGCTCTGATATCAGTCAATCCTATCAAGCCCTTAGGTAATTTACCTGACCCGGAGCGCTGCTTTGGCCCGAGCACGACCTTAAATCCCATCTTAAGGGCTTCCGTAGCTCGCTTTTCAGCTCTTGGCACATGTCGAATCTCTCCGGACAACCCTACTTCACCAAAGACAACTGCATCGTCCTTCAGACTCATTGATTTCGCCGCCGAAGCGATTGCCATAACTACCGCCAAATCCGCCCCAGGATCCTTTAGACTGATCCCGCCTACCACATTGACGAATACATCGCTGCTACTAAGGTCAAGCTTGGTCCGCTTGTTTAGCACTGCAATCAAAAGATTGAGTCTGTTAAGGTCAAATCCGCTTGCTGTCCGCTTTGGGTAGCCGAAGCTGGTCTTATTCACCAACGCCTGAATCTCAACCAGCAGTGGCCGGCTACCTTCCAGGGTCGCCAGCACTACCGACCCATCAGTCCTGAGCCGCTCCTCAAGAAGTGCTTGCGAGGGGTTTGCGACATTCTCCAGCCCCTGCTCGCCCATCTCCAAGATGCTCGCTTCGCTGGTCGGGCCAAATCGATTCTTGACCGCCCGCACGACCTTAAACCCTCCGAACCGATCCCCTTCAATGATCATCACGACGTCAACCAGGTGCTCCAGCAGCTTCGGTCCTGCAATAGAACCCTCTTTGGTGATATGGCCGACAACCAGCAGCGTTACGCCAGCCTCACGAGCCGCCCCAATCAATGCATGAGTACTGTTGGTAACCTGAGAAATGGAGCCGGGCGCCGAAGGAACGGAAGCGAGTGCTATCGTTTGCATTGAGTCGACAATGACCAGCTTAAATTCCTTGGAGCGAATAGTCGCAGCGATATCATCCGTACTCGTAGAGCTCGCAAGCTGTACAGCTGACTGCTTCTGTGCCAGGCGCTTGACTCTGCCGCCGACCTGCTCAGCCGACTCCTCGGCACTTACGTACAGAACTGGCGCCTGCTCCGATAGGTGCATGGCGACCTGGGTTAGCAAAGTTGACTTGCCTATTCCCGGCTCACCGCTCATTAGGATTATACTGCCCTCAGCAATACCGCCACCCAGCAACGTATCAATATCATCAAAACCGGTCAGTAACCGCTTACTGTTGCTGCTAACCGCTTCAGACGAAACAATTGTCGTCAAAGCACGACCAGCAGTCTTCCCTGACGATGACTCAGCCGAGGAGCTCGCCTGCTCTAAATAACTGTTCCATGCGCCGCAAATGTCACATTTACCGGTCCACTTACTCCGCACCGCACCGCACTCTTGGCAAACAAATTGTGTTGTGGCCTTCGCCATATATTAACTCCTACAGCTGTTCGTACTTGCTGTTAATACTATTTGCCAAGCTGCTTCGCTCATATGCAGCCTCATTCCGCTTCTCTACCGTGGCATTATACTCGCTTATTAGCTGCTGATATCGCACGACTTCGGCATTGTAAGAATCAAGCCGGGCGTTGAATGATGGCACTGCCGCGTTAAAGGCCGCGACATCTCTGACTGCCGCCAATTGATCGAGACGATTACTTTCACCCTCAAGATACTCCTTTTCTGTTTTAAGCGCTGATTCCAGCTCGTCAATTCGATACCGCAACGCACTCAGCTCCGCATCATAATCAGCTATCTGCTGCTTTAAATCTTCAAATACCGCTTCATACCGTTCACTATGAGCAACCACTCGCAGGCGGTCGGTAAAATATCGGGAATAGTACTGCTCAAGCTCGGGCGTCAACACCCTCACTTCCGTTGCAAGTATGGAATGTAGCTCATTCGGTACAATATCGGGATTATTAGCCCTGTAAGTTTCTACGTTTTTTCTAATGCGCTCATCATTCAGCTCATCATAGAACCGCAGCAGCAGCTCATTAATCCAGGAACGCTCTTTGCTTGAGAGCCGATCATAACCGGCATGCAGCATTTCATGTGCGGCCGTCACCTGTTTGATTCCGTAAAGCTGCTGGTCCTTTATTTCAAAAATATGGATACCGCTCTGACCGCCAATATAACAACCTAAGACAATGGTGTATTCATTCTGCCTGCAGTAGCTGTTGAATGTTTCGCTATCTTCGATACTAGGTCGATTGACAAAAAATATACGCTTGGCATATTCACTCATGCCAGACTCTTCCGCCAGTTCTACTATCTCAGAAGGCGGCTCATAGGAACGTAAGATGTACCAGTCGTACAACTGCTGCCGCTGCATGATGGCCACAATCACCGACAACAGCAGCAGTGCACTGATGGCAAGCATTCCAATCCGGCCGGCAAGCTTTTTCATGCTACCAGTATAACTGTAAGGCTATTTTGCCGGAACAGCTTCGTTAGCCGTATGATACACCAGCTCTCCACCCTTGGCATCGACTTTAATGATATCGCCCTTCTCGTACTGATTGTCCAATAGGCCTAGGGCAATCTGGTCTTCAAGCGTATCCTGAATCAGGCGCCTGAGCGGCCGCACACCATTCTTGGCATCATAGCCATTCTCTAGTAAGTATTGTTTTGCCTTGGTGGTTAACTGGATACCAAGCCCCTTTTTTGCGAGCCGATCACGCAGGTCATTAATTTGCAGATCGATAATCTTGAAGATATCGTGCTGCGTCAGAGCCCTAAAGACTATGACTTTATCGATACGATTGAGCAGCTCCGGACGCATCATACGCTTGAGCTCATCATGAACCTTGTCCTTATTGAGAGCATGGAGCTTGTCCAGGTCGCGCAGATCGGTACGATTGATCGCATGGAAGCCAAGATTGACTTCTTTTTGCAGTTTATCGGCACCAATGTTGCTGGTCATGATGACAATAGTATTAGTAAAGTCGACCTTCCGACCCTTGGCATCTGATAGATGACCATCCTCAAGTATCTGCAGTAGCATATTAAACACTTCCGGATGTGCTTTTTCGATCTCATCAAACAGCACTAAGCTATACGGCTGTCGCCGAATCTTCTCAGTCAACTGACCGGAGTCATCGTAGCCAATATACCCTGCTGGCGCACCAACAAGACGTGAAACGGTATGACGTTCGGCAAATTCACTCATGTCGATTTTGATCATTGACTCTTCGCTACCAAAGAACTCTCTTGCCAGCACCCGAGCCAACTCGGTCTTACCGACACCGGTAGGCCCTAGGAAGATGAATGAGCCGATTGGCCGCTTGGCGCTTCCGATTCCGGAACGATTACGGCGGACTGCTTTCGCCACGACCTCGACCGCTTCATCCTGGCCGATGACATGCCTGCCCAACGTCTTCTCAAGATTCAATAAGTACTTGGCTTCGGCGCGAATTACCTTCTGCACCGGTATACCTGTCATCCTAGCTACTACCCGAGCCACATCATCACTACCCATAATGAGCGGCTTGGCACCGTTGCCTGCAGCAGCCAGCTCGTCTATCTGAGACTGAAGGCGACTGGCCTGCATCTTATATTCAGCAGCTTTTTCGTAATCTTCGGCCTCTGCCGCGTCTTCACGTCGGGCGTTCACCAGCTTCAGCTCTTTTTGCAGCGCCCGAAGTTCAGGCGAGGTCTTGCCTTGATCGACACGCATATGCGCCGCCGTCTCGTCCAGCAGGTCTATTGCCTTATCTGGCATATATCGGTCGTTTATATAACGCTTTGCGAGATTTACCGTATCTTCCAGAATCTCGTCACTGACTTTGACACCGTGGAATTCCTCATAGTGCTTCCTGAGCCCCTTTAGGATCGCCAAGCTTTCCGCTGTCGTCGCTTCAGGCACCTGCACCGGCTGGAAACGCCGCTCAAGTGCAGCGTCCTTCTCAATGTGCTTCGTATACTCGGCTGTCGTAGTAGCACCGATTACTTGGATCTTAGCCCGGGCCAGCGCCGGCTTGAGGATGTTTCCGGCGTCCATCGCCCCTTCGGCTGCGCCTGCACCAACAATCAGGTGCATCTCATCAATAAAGACAATCGTCTTCTTGTCATTCTCAAGCTCGGTCATTACCTTCTTTAGCCGTTCCTCAAATTCGCCGCGGTATTTCGTGCCGGCTATCATACCAGCTAGGTCAAGCATGACTATGCGCTTGTCAAGCAGGCTGTCCGGCACGTCCTCGCTCACAATACGGTGCGCCAACCCTTCGACAATCGCCGTCTTTCCGACGCCCGGCTCACCAATAAGTACCGGGTTGTTTTTGGTGCGTCGGTTTAAGACTGTAATCACCCGGCGGATTTGCTCCTCACGCCCCACTACAGGATCAAGCTTGCCGCTTTTAGCCTGGGCCGTCAGATCGGTGCCGAAGAAATCAAGTGCAGTCTTGCGCTGTTTCTTGGTCCGCTGCTTATTCTCAGCCGCAGACTCACTCTCGCCGTCATACTGCTGGCGATTAAGGAATTGTTCTAATTCGTTTATCAGCGCATCAACGTCAATATTCATATCGCGGAGCAGTATCGTGGCCCGCGCATTTTTCTGGTTAAGAATGCTATATAAAATATGTTCGGTACCACAGTATTCCTGACTATAATCCTGAGCTACCTCGTAAGCCATTTTCAGCGTAAGCTTGGCTGTTTCACTCAGGCCCTTCGCGCCCATGTTTATCACCAGCGTTTTCGGTGTCAGGTTCAAAGCCAGGCGCGCCCTATCCAGCGTCACGCCAGCACCTTCTAGAATCTTGGAGCCCATGCTGGTTTCTTGCGCCAGCACTCCAAGTAGCAGATGTTCGGTTCCGACATAGGCACTGCCGAAGCTCCTGGCAATACCGTCTGCGTGCTTCAGGCTTTGCAGTGCATTATCAGTCAAATGATTAAGAAACTCATGGAAATCGGGTGTGTTTGGCATCATAATTGTTACCCACTTTCAGCGATGGTTTTATATATATCGCTACCATCTAGCATAGCAAAATTAGCACTCCCATTGCAAGAGTGCTAACGTACTTTGCCAGACTATTGCCTCACCCGCCACCCCGAGCCGGTGATGGCGCACCATCGCACGCCATCACCCTTACTCTCGGTAGCTGCCTTTCTGCTACTCTTCAGTACCGTGCTCTTCAATAGCCTCGAGCAGTGAACTCTCCAACTCACTCTTCTTTTTCAGCTTTTGCACCGGCCGATGCGTCTTTTCTGTCACTTCTTCACTCACGCCAGCCTCTTTCTCGGCTTCAATATCTAGATCATAGCCGGTCAGCTTACTGGCTAGGCGCACATTCTGGCCGCTCTTACCAATTGCAATACTGAGCTGATCTTCCGGCACGACCACCGTCGCCTTCTTATCGGACTCATTGATGTCCACTTTACTCACCTTGGTAGGGCTAAGGGCATTCTTAATATATGCATCAGGATCATCACTCCATACAACGATATCGACTTTCTCCTGCTCGCCGATCTCACTAACAACTGCGTTCACCCGAGTACCGTGCCCTCCGACGAATGTTCCAACAGGATCAACGCCCTGAACCGTGCTATGCACAGCAATCTTGCTGCGGACGCCTGCTTCACGAGCAATACCCTTAATCTCAACGGCGCCGTTCTCCATCTCCGGCACTTCAGCCCTAAACAGCCACTCCAGAAACTGCGTACTGCCACGCGAAACAACTAGCTGCGGTCCACGGAAACCTCGTTCTACATCTTTCAGATATACCTTGAGCCGCTGTCCAGGATAATATCGCTCCCCTTGGATCTGCTCGCTCCTCGGCATGATACCCTGCGCCTTACCAAGGTCGATTCGAACAATATTGCCTTCAACGCGAGAAACAATGCCATTAATCACCGTGCCGATCTTGTCTTCAAACTCACTCATCACTACTTCACGCTCCGCCTCACGTAATCGCTGCAATACCACCTGCTTGGCTGTCTGTGCTGCCACGCGGCCGAACGACTCAACCTTATGGTGTATTTCAACCGTTTCGCCGATTGCTGCATCCTTGCGAACAGCTTGCGCCTCGGCAAGGTTGATCTGCACCGCCGGATCTTCAACCGTTTCTACAACTTCTTTCGCCACATATGCATCAACATCACCGGTGTTGATATTCATGGCCACCCTAACCTCCTGTTCGCGATCACCGTAATCACGACGAAAAGCCGCGGCTAGGGCCTGTTCAACAACCTCTTGAACCGTTTCTTCTGGTAAATTCTTCTCTTCCGCAAGTGCCCGCACTGCCAGTGCTAGCTGCTTTACGTCTAAATCCATGGCTGGTATATCCTTTCTTTTCATGAAAAAAGCCGACCTTTCGGCCGACCTGATGCGGGTAATTATACTACTGGGGAACGAATTAATCAAACGTATTGGCCACGCTCCATGAATACGCTGCCGACATGCTAGAATTGACCCTATGAGCAAAAATGTGAAGCGTCTACTAGACCAATTCAGACCCAATCATTACATACTGCAAATCCACCCGGATAAAAAGACGATGTCGTTTCAGGGAACAGTGATAGTTGCCGGGCATAAGCTCGGCCGCCCCAGCCAGCGACTAGTCTTTCATCAGAACGGACTTAAAATAACTCGGGCTAAAGTCACACTGCATGACAAAAAGGGAGACCGTGAAGTCGAAATAGATCGCATCAATCACCATAACTCCTATGATGAGGTCAGACTGCATGCGACAGAGATGCTCTACCCCGGGCAATATACTGTGACCATGGAGTTTAAGGGGGAAATCACCCGACCGATGAACGGTATTTATCCGTGCTTCTTTGAAGAGAGTGGAACTGAGCAGATACTTATTGCAACGCAATTTGAAAGTCATCATGCCCGCGAAGCCTTCCCCTGTATTGATGAACCAGCTGCCAAAGCTACCTTTGACTTGACCATAACTACCCCCGAAGGAGAGACGGTACTTAGCAATACGCCAGCAAAAGAGCAGCAGACAAAGAACGGACTTACCACTACCACCTTTGAGACGACGCCGCACATGTCGACATACCTCTTGGCGTTTGTTTTCGGAAAGCTAGCTCACAAGGAAGCCAAGACCAAGAATGGCACTATCGTTCGCACGTACGCCACACCGGATAAGGTCGAGCAGACTGATTTCGCACTGGATACAGCAGTCCGCTGCCTAGAGTTTTATGAAGATTATTTCAATATAAAATACCCGCTTGAAAAGTGTGATCTGATTGCGCTTCCTGACTTTGCCAGCGGCGCTATGGAGAACTGGGGCTGTATTACGTTCCGTGAAACCACCATGCTGGTTGATCCGGTCAACACCAGCCTGCACGCAAAGCAGTATGTCGCCATGGTAATTGCCCATGAGCTGGCGCACCAGTGGTTCGGGAACCTTGTTACCATGCGCTGGTGGACTGATCTATGGCTGAATGAAGGTTTTGCCAGCTGGATTGAGTATTTGGCTGTCGATCACCTGTATCCGGACTGGGATATGTGGATGCAGTTCAATGTAGACGAGCAGCAAGCCGCACTTAAGCTTGATGCCCTGGAACACACGCACCCCATCGAGGTCCCCGTACGGCACCCCGATGAAATTCGCACCATCTTCGACGCCATTAGCTACAGCAAGGGAGCCAGCGTTATTCACATGCTGCACGAATACCTCGGTCCGGAGGTGTTTAGAGACGGGCTTCGGTACTACCTAAATAAACACGAGTATAACAACACTGACACGGTTGACTTGTGGGCAGCACTCGAAGAAGTATCCCAAAAACCGGTCAAAGATTTTATGCATGCCTGGACGAGTCAAGGCGGATTCCCGATTGTTACTGCGAACGCTGAAGGCAGCGATGTCGAGCTCAAGCAGGAGCGGTTCTACCTCAATCCAAAAGCCAGAAATGAATCACCAGTCAGCCCGCTATGGCCAGTACCGCTGCTGTCAGAATCATTGTCATCCGAAATTCTCGACAAGTCCTCTGGAACATTCACCACCAATGACCCAGAGCACACGAAGCTCAATATCGGCCATAGTGGCTTTTACCGCACCATCTATAACGCCACGCACCGTGAGCGCCTCGGGGAGCTCATACGCCGAGGCAAACTTGGCCCCATAGACCGAATGGGAGTCCTTAGCGACACATTTGAAGCCGCCAAAGCGGGCCATACCGACACGACCGAAGCACTCTCACTTCTGCAGTACTATGACCAAGAGGATAACAGCGTTGTGTGGGATATAGTCTCCAGTAACCTGGCGAGCATACGTGCGGCCATGGACGACGACGAGCTGCGTGACCAAATGAAACCGTACATGCGGAGACTGGTTGAAAAACAGCTTGCACGTCTCGGCTGGCAGAAAGCTAAGAACGAGCCGCACTTAGATAGTCTGCTTCGGCCGACAATCCTTGGTATGGCATCATTCGCAGAAGAGCCGTCAGTCGTAGAAAAATCCCTGGAACTGTTTAACGATATGAACAAGCCGGAAGACATTGAGCCGGATATCCGCGGCGTTGTTTACGGCACCGCTGTCCGGCACGGTGGAGAAGCGGAATTCGATAAGCTACTGAAGATGCACGATGAAACGACCAGCAGTGAAGAGCGCAATACTATCGTCTCGGCCCTCACCGGCTTCAAACAGCCCGAGCTCATTAAAAGAGCTCTTGAAATAGTTACTACTGATAAGGTGCGCCTGCAGGATGTCAGCTTCTGGGTCGCCTACAGCTTCCTTAATCGGCACGCCAAGCACGATACCTGGAAGTGGATGAAACAGAACTGGCAATGGTTGAGCGAAAATCTTAGCAGCGACCTGAGCTTTTACCGCTATCCAATATACGCCGGCCGAGCTTTCAGTGATGAGAAATTCTTGACCGAGTACAAGGAATTCTTTTTCAGTGTCACCAGTCCGGCGCTGGATCGTTCAATCAAGCAGGGTATTGAGATGATTGAGTGGCAAAGCGACTGGAAGGCCCGCGACTTTCAGAAAATCAAAAACTTCTTTACGGCCAAGTAATACTTTCAATAAAACCCGTAACTGCAAACTCTGCTCCGCCGACCTCAATAGCGCCGACATGATAGTCGCCGTGCCAGCCATAGTCATGGACCCACATTTCAGCAGCAAACCGCATCTGCTTTAACTTGCGCGGCGTAATATAATCCAGGCCACTACCCTGTGCCACGTTGCGCCGGTATTTCACTTCGAAGAAATATATGACTTTATGCTTTTTCGTTACGATATCGATTTCACAATGCCTAGTCCGCCAGTTCCGCTTCAGCACTTCATAGCCCTGAAGTTCGAGATAGTCAGCCGCGACTTGCTCCGCTTGACTCCCCGAACTCATGCGCTTTAATTCGCCTCTCTAACTGGCCTGAACGATTTCCGGTGTATTCCGCAAGCGCCGTACTTAATGAGCTGCTCCCGATGAAATGCCGTGCCGTAACCTGCATGCCGCTCGAAGCCGTACCCGGGATACTGCAACGCGGCATCCGCCATATACCGATCACGACTTACCTTAGCGTAAATACTTGCCGCACTGACAATAGGGTGAAGCGCATCACCGCCAATAACGCACGTTACCTGTCCATATCGCGGGCTGCAGTAATTAATTGGCCCATCCATGATAATCGGCTCATGCGACAGCACTTCCAGTGCCCTAAGCGCCCGATCCACCCCAAGCCGCATGGCACCACCCAACCCATGCTCATCAATTTCTTGTGCCGAAACCCAGCCTTCGCCTATCTGGCACGTCGCGGCAATCAGCGGAAACATCTGCTCGCGCTGCTTTTTGCTCATTATCTTTGAGTCAGTCAAACCACGAGGTAGATCAGTCTTCCCTCGCGCTGCGACAACCAGCAATGGCCCTGCCCAACAGCCTCGCCCGACTTCGTCTATACCAATCATATATGAAAGTATAGCTAATGGGCTTTGATAAAAGTAAAAAACGCTGCATGACTGCAGCGTTTAATGACTTATCGAACTATTCCTACTTCTGCTCTTTAGCTTCCGGCTGTACTTTATCGGCAGTCTCTTCAGCTGTCGCTACTTCTGGCTGCTCAGCAGCTTCCGGTTCAGCCTGCGGCTTGTCAGGCACGTCATTCACTGCTTCTCGGTCAAAGCTGACACCGGTCAGACGAGCCGATTTACCAGTAAGGCCTCTCATGTAGCTCAAGTAGTTGCGTCGAACCTTGCTGCGCTTGACGACCTCAACCTTAGTTACTAAAGGTGAGTGCAGCAAATAGGTTTTCTCTACGCCGACACCACTGGCAACACGGCGGATGGTGATAGAAGACGTATGACTGCCTTTGCGATCCGTTCGGATGACAAGCCCTTCAAAAATCTGCACCCGCTCCTTATTGCCTTCGCGAATTTTCTGATGCACGCGAACAGTATCGCCGCTCTTCACATCCACGACGGCGTGCTTTTTGTACTTTTGCTCGATTTTCTGGATTACAGATTGCATATCCTGTGGTAGACCTTTTGCCTGGCTTGCGCCATAAGCATTACTAATAAATTTATTTTGCCCGCACTCGTATGGCAAACCTAAAAGAGTTGTGCTCCATGCTTATTGCTTAATTACGAAACCGCAAAAAGCTCTCACGAAGTGCATAACTCGATAGAGTTTACCCTAAAACTCATAAATTTGCAAGATGCTTCGCGCTACACTGAGCAGACACCGTACTGAACTCCTCGATCAGAAAACTTTCGTCGTAATCGGATTGCAATGTTGCTAGAATGACGGTATGGACTACAAAGAATTGGCAATGCAGCAACACAAGCAGCTTAAAGGCAAGTTATCCTTGTCACTCAAAGATGACTTGGACAGTAAAGAAAAGTTAAGCACCTACTACACGCCCGGCGTGGCTGCGGTCTCCTCGCATGTCGCTGAACACCCGCAGGAGGTGCGGGATTATACTTGGCTTAATAATAACGTGGCAGTCATCAGCGACGGCTCGGCCGTGCTTGGCCTCGGAGACATCGGTCCATATGGTGCACTTCCGGTCATGGAAGGTAAGGCCATGCTCTTTAAACACTTTGCCGACATAGATGCCGTACCAATCATCCTGGATGTACACGATACCGAAGAAATTATTGCCGCCGTCAAAGCCATTGCGCCATCATTCGGGGGTATCAACCTGGAAGATATTGCTGCACCGAAATGCTTTGAGATCGAAGAACGACTGAAGGCAGAGCTAGATATTCCTGTTTTTCATGACGACCAGCATGGAACCGCCGTTGTGGTGCTAGCCGGACTGATTAACGCCGCGCGAGTCACTGGCAAATCACTCAAAGATTGCAAGATCGTCGTGGTCGGCGCTGGCGCAGCTGGGGTTGCCATTACCAAGCTCATTCATACCTATGCCAAGCCATCAATTATCGCCGTTGACAGCAAGGGCATCATCAGCTCAGACAGGACTGACCTGAACGAAGAAAAGCAGTTGCTACTTAGCTTTGGTGGCGACACAGTAAGCCCAGGAAGCATAGAAGACGCCTTGCGTAATGCCGACATATTTATCGGAGTTTCTAAGGGCGGCCTGCTGACCAAGGCTATGGTTCAGTCCATGAGCAAAGATCCAATCATCTTTGCCATGGCTAACCCTACGCCAGAAATTATGCCTGAAGACGCCAAGGAGGCAGGAGCGGCCATCATTGCAACCGGGCGAAGTGATTTTCCGAACCAAGTGAATAATGCCCTCGCCTTCCCCGGCATCTTCCGGGGCGCTCTAGACAATAAAGTCAGTCAGATAACCGACAATCACAAGATTGCAGCAGCTGAAGCCATAGCCAAGCTCGTTGAGTCACCTTCGCCACAAATGATAATTCCAAGCGTACTTGACGACCGTCTAGTATCCACCATCAGCAAGGTCATTACTTAGTCCACCTCCGGTGGCAACTCGGCCTGTACATAGCGATCAAATACCTCACTTGATGCGGTCATCATTTGCTCCAGCAATGAGCCGAGATGTCGTGATTGACCATCGAACTCTGGCCTCCTCTGAGGATATAAACCTATCACCATCGAACCCAGCGATACATATGTCTGCATATGCTCCTCTTTCAAGTCCTTGTCAATGACAATTGGCTTACCGCAATCCACTGACGGACACACAGCCTCGACCCAGCGCTCGAATAACGGGCTGCGGTACTCAAATACAGTCATTGCACGGTACGGTATATTATGATCGATATTGCAGCTTTGACATCTACAGACCCTACCGTGCTCACTCATATTACTATATCATATATTGTAAAATTTTGCAATCAACCTACGACTCGGTACACTTCTTCGATTGTTGTTAACCCTTGAATCGCCTTGAGCACACCATCCTGCAGCATGGTGAGCATCCCTTCTTCAACCGCCTTTTTCTCTAGCATCTCTGTTGTTACCTGCTGTGGCGGTAATCGCAGAATCTGCTGTACACCTGGCGTCATCTGCAACTGCTCACGGAGCGCCATTTGCCCAGTAAAGCCGAAAGGACTTTCTGCAGAAGTCCCCGGCCTATAAAGCGTCACGGTATCCAGATTCGGCCGTTCAACATGTGGCGGCAGTGAATCTATAACCGTCTGGAGTTGCCGCTTTAGTCCTTCATCGGGCTGGTACGACTGCTTTGTGGCATCATCAAGCCGCCTAATCAAACGCTGCGCCATCACTAAGTGAATAGCGGATGCAAAAAGCGGATTTATTCCGATTGCATCCAGCATCCGGGTCAGGGCAGCTGCTGCTGATGAGGCATGAAAAGTACTGAGTACTAAATGTCCAGTCAAAGCCGCCTGCAGGGAGGTCCGTGCCGTATCCTGATCACGAATTTCCCCGATCATGACGACATCCGGATCGAGACGCAACACCGCTCGCAACTTCTCGGCAAAGCCTTTCTCATTATCGTCACCGCGGACCGGAATCTGTACCACCCCCTTCATAAAATACTCGACCGGATCTTCGAGCGTGATAATTTTCCGCTCCTCAGTATTGAGGGTGTTAATAAGTGAATATAGCGTCGTGGTCTTACCGGAGCCAGTCGGCCCCACCACCAGCACCATCCCTGTCGGGTGGCGGATAATGTCGTCAACAACACTACGCTCTCTTTCACTAAGCCCCAAGTTATCCAACTTCAACAGCTCAAGCTTGAAGTTAAAAATACGCATCACAATATCTTGGCCAAACACCGTCGGGACAGATTCGACGCGCAAATTGACTGTTACCCGCTCACCGGTCGCCATGGCGTAGTCTTGATTTATGTGTCCCGTCTGTGCATCAGGGGCACCAGTTGAAATATTCGCGGCAATAGCAATTGATGACAATACCTGTCGGTATTTCTCATGACTGATCACCGCTATCGGATGCAGCACACCATCAACGCGGAACCGAACCCTGACGCCTTCTTTCTGACACTCCAAGTGGATGTCTGAACCCTTCAGCTGATATGCCTGCTGCACTAGATAGGCGACGACATCGTCTGCCTTTACTTGGTCAATAATGTCAGATACCTTCTTGAGGCGCTCTTCGTCCACTGATTCAGCAATACTAATATTCTGATAAGTTACCGTCTTGGGCGGGTCATATAGTCGCATATACTCCCGATAGCCCGCATCTGAAATCAGCAGATATACGATACGCTGATCCTGGTAGCGGTGCCGCATGTCATTCATTGTCTGTTGTGACGTAGAAGTTGTGACACCAAAGGTTATATTGTGTTCATCCGCCTGCAGCGGTATGATCCGCAGATTATACATATCCTGAAGCGGCATGATGTCTTTATACAGCTGCTTATTTGCAATCAAGGAGGTGTCAATATACTGCATGCCGAGTATCCGGGCACGCCGCATTGTCGCCTGCTCTTCGTCCTTACGGGCGTCTTGACTCATAGTAAAGAGTATAGAACCACAAGCGATTTCACGCTACCCCGAAAGCCTCTATAGTGTAGGCATGAGGAAAATTATCGTCATAGCACACAATATGCGCAGCTGCCATAATGTCGGCTCGATACTGCGGACAGCAGAAGGGCTGGGAGCAGACAAGGTCTACCTGACCGGCTACACACCTTACCCGATCAGTCGAACCGACCCGCGCCTGCCTCATCTTGCATGCAAGATTCATGATCGCATAAAGAAAACTGCACTCGGAGCTGAAGAGCTTGTTCCGTGGGAGCATCAACCAGAAATTACGAAGCTTATAGCAAAACTACGACAGGAGGGTCATACAATCATAGCGCTCGAACAGTCCGCAGAATCAGTGCCGCT
Source organism: uncultured Candidatus Saccharibacteria bacterium (assembly GCA_964483035.1). Taxonomy (GTDB): domain Bacteria; phylum Patescibacteriota; class Saccharimonadia; order Saccharimonadales; family CAYZZS01; genus CAYZZS01. The sequence goes on along the minus strand of CAYZZS010000001.1, from coordinate 45,648 downwards.
TCCCGAGTTCGTGCCACCAGATAAAACCGTTCTTATCCTTGGCCGGGAAGTTGAGGGGCTGGAGTCGGAGGTCCTAAAATTAACGGACGCTGCTATTGAAATACCGATGCTTGGCCACAAAGAATCGTTTAACGTCGTGCAGGCTGCAGCCATGGCGCTGTATCACTGCAGGTATACAGAATAGCAACCCCTGCTTAGCTCACCACCCCACGCCCGTTAAACACACTGCAGTCAACTCCCCTAGTAAATAGTTGAGCGAATGCCTATGTGGATATTATTACTACATATTTTTGCAACCCGCTTATTGCTTTTTTTAGCCCAAAACGGCTAAAGTATGACTAACTGGGGGTGGTATCAATTATAAGGAGGGGTCCACCGTGAAAACACTTACCAACCGCTTAATGACATTCGTGGCAGTTCTGTTAGCCATCTTGGCTATCACTATCTACGGGCAAATCGCACACGCACAAGACGAAGAGATTGAAGCGCAAACGACACAAGCAGAGCAGCAGGAGAACGGAGAAACATCTGAGGTTGATACAAGGGAAGGCTATCGCTTCACAACGCCGCGCGGCGGAAGCCTAAGCCTAATGGTCCGGCGATCACTGCAACTTTACAGCGATTCACGTGATACTGAGCTTAGCAGCGCAGCCGCGATCTACTGCGAAACCCGTATTGTAAACGAGATGGGCGGACGGCTACTAGAAGTTGGTGAGGAAGTAACTATACCATTCAGCCAGCTGCAATCATGCATAGACGACAGCAAATCCCTGTCCGATGATCAAATAGCCGCATGGCAGCGGTATGCCGACCAGGCAAACTTTGATGCCGCAGCATCTATAACGCCAGTTAATGCCGAAATCGGTAATGAAGCAACCGGCCAGGAAGGCGATGAGTCAGTCGTAGAGCTGAATGAGCAGTCAGAAAACGCCGAGAGCGAGGACATATCAGAAAATAGCAGTGAGAATAATGGTCTGGCATGGTATTGGTGGGTACTGGGAATTGCAGCCATCGGCGCAATCTACTACTTCGCTGGCAGCCGGGCACCGGAAAGCAAATAGCAATTAACCATACACTTTGAGAATAAACACGATACAATACAAATATGGCTAAGAAAAAAGGCCGTGTCAAAGTCGCACACAAAAAACGACACGGCCACCACCAAAAAAAGACAAAAAGGTTTATCGACACCTATTGGCCATACTTGCCACTGGTCATAAGTGCATTGATTTCTTTGGCGATCAGCAGCATGTGGCATCCTGCTGCGCAAATACGCAGTCAAAAGGATAACGTACTAGCATACGCGACGAACATCAGCCAGCAGGGCCTACTGCAAGAAACCAACAATCAACGCAGTGCCCATGGCAAACACAGCCTTGAGCTCAACAGTCAACTCTCTAGAGCTGCTCAAGCCAAGGCCGAAGACATGGCCAATCGGAACTACTGGTCCCACTACACACCGGACGGCTCACCGCCCTGGATCTTTATCGATAGCACCGGATACTCCTATACTGTCGCAGGCGAAAACTTGGCATATGGATTCCTCAATAGCGCCAGCACCGTCTCCGGGTGGATGAACAGTCCGTCCCACCGAGATAATATGCTTGACAGCGGTTACGTTCATGTAGGCTTTGGCTTTGCAAATTCTGAAAACTACCAGAATTACGGCCAGCAAACTATTGTCGTTGCACTATATGCAGCGCCGGCTCAGGCAATCGCCCAGACACCCCCGCAGCCACCGACGACACCTAAGGCTACTGCCCCCACCATAAGTCAATCACCCGCACCACCGAGCGACACACCGGCCGATACAGCGGAGCTTGCTACGCTACAGCCTGAGCCACCAAGCGAACAGGAAGCGAATACCGGAGCGGGAACCGAAGAAGCACCCATGCCTGAATCACCGCATCACATCACTAGAGTGCAGGCCATGACTAAAGGCAAGGCACCGTGGAGTGTGTTCATTATCGGCGTAATTAGCACGGCCAGCATACTACTATTCCTCATCCGTCATGGCGTAGCTCTTCGTAAATTGATCGTAAACGGAGAGAAGTATATCCTGCATCACCCGGTACTTGACAGTATCGTTATCGGCGTTGTGATTCTCGGCTACACGCTCACCCGAGCCGCTGGAACAATCCTATAGCGAACTATTGGATACGAACATTGCTAGCTCCGACCAGCTGCTCCAGCTTGCCGACAGCATCGTCGGTGCCATTCACCTTCATCGGTAGCTTAATAATCTGCTTTCTCTCCGCCCGGCCCATCACTAACACCACCTCGGTCGACCCGCTGTTAGCCACAATGACATCCTTTAGCGACAGAAGTGTTTGCTGATCACTGCCATCCGACAAGCGAATATACACTCGCCTCGGTGCATTGCTGGAAATTTTTGGCGTCTGTGTAACACTTTGTGCAACCGTCTTGCCCCTCAAGGGAACCTTTGGCTTTTTGCCGGTAGGCTGATAAGCTGCAGCTTGCTCAGGGGTAATCTCCCGCGCATCGCTCACCACAACTTTCGCCTCTTGACTCTGATTCCCCTCGCGATCACGCGAATTGACCCTACCCTTCACGAGGACAACCCTATCACGCTCCCAGATGCCTACTGTCTGCTGATAGACGCTTGGAAACAGAATCAATTCCACATCAATCATGCTATCCGTTAATTTAACGAAAGCCATCTTCTGGCCGTTACGGGTTATGATTTCGCGCATCTCAGCTACTGCGCCACCAACCGTCACAGCCCTGCCATCCAAGCTCGGCTTAATTTCGGAAAGTGGCATGGTCTGCTCAGAAAGTATCGTCTCAAACGCCTGGAGCGGATGCTGCGACAGGTAAATGCCTAGCAACTCTCGCTCCCAACCTAATTGTTCGCGAAGCGGAATCTCGGACACTGATTCATTGAGCTGTAACTTCGGCGCAAGCTGCATAGCCTGATCAACCAGAGAGCCGAATAAGTCAGTCTGACCACTATTCATTTCCTTTTGAACGCGGTTAGCATATGCCAGCATAGTGTCCAGGTTCTCTATTAGCACGCTTCGCTTACCGAAGCGATCAAACGCACCTGATTTTATAAGACTTTCTAATGCTTTACGGTTTACGATCCGGCAATTTACCTTGCTAAGAAAAGATTCAAGGCTATCAAACGGACCGTTTTCTTTGCGGGCGCGCAATATCTCCTCAACAGCTCCGGTGCCAACGTTCTTGATTGCAGCCATACCAAAACGGACCTGATCCGTCTTCGGAACCACCGCGAACTCTACGAACGATTCATTGACATCTGGCGGCAATACATCGATACCCATATGCTTACATTCGCTTATCTCGATTGCCAGCCGGTCAATATCATCAAAGTCGCTGGTCATAAGCGCCGCCATGAAGGCCGATGGATAGTGCGCCTTTAAGTATGCAGTTTGATATGCAATTAACCCATAGCATGCTGCATGCGACTTGTTAAAGCAGTAGGCGGCAAAGTCCTCCAGCTGCTTCCAGAACTTCTCCATAATTGGCCGATCAATTCCGCTATGCTTGTGGCCGCCCTCGATCATCTTATCGCGCATTTTGGCCATCAACTCAGCATTCTTTTTGCCGATTGCTTTTCTGAGCGTATCAGCCTCACCGCCGGTAAAGCCACAGACCTCTTTACTGATCTGCATCACCTGCTCCTGATACACCAATACCCCATAGGTGTTTTTCAATGCCGACTCCATGCTAGGGTGCGGATAGGTAATTTCGCGCAGTCCGTGCTTACGGCCAATGAAATCGTCAATAAACTGCATCGGCCCCGGGCGATAGAGAGCCACCATCGCTACAATGTCTTCAAATACCGTCGGCTTCAGGTCCTTTAGATAGCGTTTCATGCCGGCAGATTCCAGCTGAAAAACACCTGTGGTATCACCTCGCTGGAACAATTCGAACGTCTTCTGGTCATCCAGCGGTATGGTACTGATATCAATATCCTTCTTGTATACCTTCTTGATGATGCGCAGAGCGTTTCTTATGATCGTCAAGTTTGACAGACCTAAGAAATCCATCTTCAGCAGCCCGAGCTCTTCAATGGGGCTCATCGAATATTGCGTCGTTACGACACCTTTCTGAGCCATTTCCAGGGGGGCGAATTTGACGATATCATCCGGTGCAATAACCACACCGGCTGCATGAACGCCATGACTCCGAATAGTTCCCTCCAGCCGGATCGCCATATCGAAGACCTGCTTTGCGGTTGGATTACTTTCGTACTCACGCTTCAGGTCCATATCATCCTGGAGTGAAGTTTCGAGCGGAATATGTCGGCCCTGGATTGGCGGTGGAATCATTTTTGCGAGCTTGTCAGCCTCCGCGTATGGCACCTGCAGCACCCGCGCCACATCACGGACCGCTGCACGAGCTGCCATTCGTCCAAAGGTTACAATGTTTGCAACCCGATCACTACCGTACTTTTCTACACAATACTGGATGACTTCATCCCGGCGTGTATCCTGTATATCGATGTCAATATCAGGCATTGATATTCGATCCGGGTTCAGGAAACGCTCAAACAGCAAATCGTACTTGATAGGATCAAGCTCAGTAATCCTAAGCGCGTAGGCGATAATTGAACCGGCCGCCGATCCTCTTCCCGGGCCAAATACAATCTCATTATCTTTCCCCCATTTGATAAAATCCCAGATAATCAGGAAGTAGCCATTAAAGCCCATGGAATCAATAACGCCTAACTCATACTCCGCCCGCTCCCGGATAGGAGTTGGTAATGAGGCCTTCGCCTCCTCGACACTTAGCTCTCGGGCCTGCTCTTCATCTACACCCCCATACCTAAATGCCAACCCTTGATACACCAACGAATGTAGGTAGGTTTTCTCTGTCTCATTTTCTGGAACCGGAAACTTTGGAATCAATATCTTCCCTAAATCCAGCTCAACATTGCAACGATCGGCAATAGCTTTGGTGTTAGTGATCACCTCTGGATGTGACCTTCCCCACCGTTCAATAATCTCGCCCGGCTCTGTGACATGCAAAGGAAAATCCTTCAGCGTCATTCGATTCGTGTCCGACAAATAGGATCCGGTACCTACGCAGAGCAGCACCTCATGCGCCTCCTGATCATCATGCGTCAGGTAGTGGGCATCACAGGTGACCACTGCCGGAATTGAAAGCTTCTTTCCGATTTCTAGTACTTGCTCGTTTATTGCCTGCTGCTCTGCGTTTGGAATCGGGTTGTCAGGATGGCCATGATCCTGAATCTCTAAATAATACCTATCTCCAAAGACGGACTTATACCACGCAGCAATAGACTCCGCCTTCTCCATGTCACCGTCCTTGAGTGCCGAACCAAGCTCTCCACCCATACATGCGCTCAGTGCAATAACACCTTCGCTATACTTCTCCAGCAGTTCACGGTCTACTCGCGGATAGTAGTAATATCCGTCCAGATTAGCAATGGTGGATAGGCGCATAATGTTCTGATAACCAGTATTGTTCATGGCTAGCAGAATCAGGTGATAGCGCTGTTTGTCTTTCTGTGGATCCTTGTCGGTGTGTTTGCGTGCTGCGACGTACGTTTCAATTCCGATAATGGGCTTTATGTCGCGCGCCTTGCACTCCTTATAAAAGTCAATGGCTCCTGACAGCGTACCATGATCGGTCATAGCGACAGCCTTCATACCCGAAGCGGATACAAAATCCAACAGTTGCGGCAGCTTAGTCAGCCCGTCAAGCAAACTGTACTGGGTATGGTTATGCAAGTGCACATAGTCACTCGCTGTTGGCTGCGAGTCTTTCCTACTCATGGAACAGAAGCTCTCCTGTGCTTATGTATATATTATAAACAAATCGGCCTGCCCGATTACCCCGTCTCCCACTTATTACAACAATTACATTCCGCTCTCTTGAATACTGGACCTGAGATTCTCTAGGAATGGTCCGATAATGGGCACTTGATCGAAAAGTGTCAGGATCCACAAAACCAAACCGACCACAATAGTTGCACCCAGCACGCTTCCGAATCCTGTGAGCAGGCCTTTTATAAAGTTCATTTTATAAAACTGGGCTTTATTGAGATATCCGCTTTCGTAAATATTTACCAGCATCTTTCCCAAATACTGGTAGTCTTTCTCATTCGGCTCAGACGTCTGCTTTGTGGCCATCACTTCTTAAGATATGCGTTTAGGTGGTCGATAGACTTACGGACATCTTCGATCGCTTTTTGCAGATCGCGATCATCTGCCTGGCCGTCACGCACTGCGCTCAATACTTCACGAGCCTTCTGCCGGCTTTCGCCTGCCTTTTTAAGTGCACCGTCGAGCTCCTTTTTAGCCTTTTCCTTCAGTGTCTGAACCTCTTTTGCACCCTTGTCAATCAGCTTACTCAGTTCACTGTGGAGCTCTTTCAGCTTTTTCTCAGCTTCTGTCTTGGCCTTTACGGCAGCGTCATGAATATCTTTTCTCGTTTCTTTGCCGCTTTTGGGCGCTGTAAGGATGCCGGCTACATAGCCGACCGCTCCAGCCACCAATGCGCCGATCGCAAACTTTCCGGTATTCTTCCCCATGTGCAAGCCTCCTTACTTCTTAGATTGATTTCTCTTAAAGACCGTGTCAGTGATATTAGCAATCAGCTTTCCTAAAGCGACCGGACCAGCAGTTTTACTAAAAAACTCTCCGACCGCCTCAGCCGTATCGGTTAGCCGCTCGGCCTTTTCAGTGATGCGCTTAAGATGACTCAATACCTGGATGACTTTAATAAGGGCAACGATTGCCAGCAGCAGGAATACTGTCAGTACGGAGGCGAGTATGATTACCAGCAGCTGCTCAGCATTATCCATAGAGATAAGTATACAGTACTGTATTCAACTTTAAAGCTATTGAGTATTGATCTGGCGCAAATACTCTCTGAACTCATCTTTGATATCTTCGTGCTCAAGCGCAAACGCCACGACAGTCTTTATGTACTCTAGTTTGTTGCCGGTGTCATAGAATGTTCCGCCGCGCACTTCACACCCATAGACCTTCAGGCCGTCGTCAATCATTTTTTGTAGCGCCACCTGAAGCGTAAACTCTTCGCCTTCACGTAAATTCGGCAACTCCTTATGGAGGTAATCAAAAATTTCTGGCTGAAAAATGTAACCGCTCACCGATGCAAGATCAGACGGAGAAGCCTCGGGACTGCCGGGCTTTTCAATAATCTGCTTGACGTCGACGATGCCTTCTTCAACCTCCTTACCTCCAACAAAGCCGTATCGTTCATAATCCTTGTTATCTTTGGCTCGCACACAAGTTAATACACAGCCCTGCCGCTGCTCATATGTGTCGCATAGCTGCCGGAATCTGCTCGGTTCGGCTTTTACGAAGTCATCGGCAAAGGCATATATGAACGGCTCACGACCAATGAGATGCTCGGCATTGAGAATTGGCATACCATTCCCGTATGGTCCTTTTTGTCGGATGTATGCGAAGTTTGCCATCTCAGAAACCTTTTTCGTCTCCTCGTACAACTCCTTCTTCCCAGCATCGAGTAAATTCCCAGCCAGGTCTGCGCTCAATCCATCAAAATGATCCTCAATTGACCGCTTGTGATAGCCAGTAACGATAACGATATCCTCGATACCAGCACCGACCAGCTCTTCGACGACATACTGAATGATCGGCTTGTCAACAAGCGGTAACATCTCCTTGGGCATAGCTTTGGTTTGCGGTAAAAATCTCGTTCCAAAGCCTGCCGCCGCTATCACTGCCTTTCTTACTTTTTGTTGACTCACACCTCCTCCTTCTGTTCCTTGCGCCGGATGATATCATTCTGAGAATACGCCCTACTACCAACAGCTATGCCGCCCAGAATAATTGCCGCATCGATTGACACATCGCCAATAGCATCCACCGTCTCCTGTCCATCAGCAGTCACACCATACGAGAAACTTGCTATAGACTCCCTGAATGCCCTATAGGCATCGGACGCGTCAAGAGCCATCTTAGCCGACCCAACGACAACTGCAGCTGCAGCTAATACCTTCAGCGCGGGGTGCGACTGCCCATACTGCCTACCGTAATCTCGGCCTCGCTCGCCGCTGCTCATCCCACCCCTAGGCGCTGCCGTATAAGCTGCTGAGTGAGACCGGGATTGGCTTTACCCTGACTAGCTTTCATGACCTGACCGACCAAGAAGCCAATCGCTTTCATTTCGCCATTTTTCACATCTTCAGCAGCTTTCGGATTATCGGATATCACCTTGTCTACGATAGCAGCTATTTCTTTTTCATCGGAAACTTGGATGTAGCCCTGCTCGGTAGCGTACTTCTCTATATCCTTTGGCTGCGCGCCGCTTGTGAGTACACCCGTTAGCAATGCCTTTGCATTGGTGGAGCTCAATTTACCCTCCTGCTGGAGCCGGTAAATTTCGCGGTAGAATGCCGTTCGTACATCATTGTTCATATCATTTTCTACTTTCGCCTCACGGCGCAGCGGAATTTCCACGTTTACTAGCAAATTAGCCACCGCCTTTGCTTCATCAACTTTAGATGAGAGCTCCTCTAGAATTCCCAGGTGACTCACTCCGGCAGCCTCAATCTCGGCCTCGAGTAGTGTATTGATCTGGCTACTATCAAGCCCAAGATGCTTTAACCGATCCCGCCACTGCATTGGCAATACCGGCATCTCCTCGGCAACCTTATTAATCTTGCTCTCGTCGAGCTCAACGGGCGGTAAATCCGGATCGGGGAAGTATCGATAATCATGCGCCTCCTCCTTGCCTCGCTGTGAAAATGTTTTCTGCTTAGCCTCGTCCCAGCCTCTCGTCTCTTGAATGATTGACTTGCCCTTCTCGAGCAGCTCAATTTGCCGGTTAATCTCGAATTCTACGGCCTTTTCAATACTTCGGAATGAATTAAGATTCTTAGTTTCGGTGCGCGTGCCAAGCCTGCTTTGGTCCTTACTCACACTAACATTAACATCGAAACGCATGTTCCCGTGAAACATGTCAGCATCCGAGACATTGGTGTAGCGCATCAGCAAATACAGCTCCCTAGCATAGGCCTTCGCCTCCTCAGCACTATGAATGTCCGGTTCGGATACAATCTCGAGCAGCGGCGTGCCGGCACGATTTAAATCAACCAGGCTGTAGTCTTTGCCTTCAGGATGCGAGCTTTTTCCGGCGTCCTCTTCTATCTGAACCCGGTTAATTCGAATCGCCCTTCGCTCGTCACCGACCTCAATCAGCACCGAACCACCAATAATAATCGGCTTTGACAGCTGCGTGATCTGATAACCCTTCGGCAGATCAGGATAGAAGTAGTGTTTTCGCTCAAAATAACTAACTCGCTGCGGCTCGGTATTGAGCGCAAAAGCGACCTTCATTGCCCGGTGGACCACCTCATCATTGAGTACCGGCAGCGCGCCAGGCATTCCGAAGCAAATATGACTAACTAGCGTGTTTGGCTCGGCATCTCGAGCATCATTACCAACTGCCGCAAACAGCTTGGTAGCCGTATTGAGCTGCACATGGCACTCGATTCCGATTGTAGCGGTATACTGGTCGCGCAACTCCCTGCTTATCACTGCAGTGCCCCCAGGTCCTTCAGTGCCTGCCGTATGCCGATAAGTGCGTTTTTAACATCTTTCTCTTTTAGACGACTTACAGACTTCTCCTTTATCCGCTTTGCAAGGTTATGCCCAAACCATACCGCATCATTATCAGAAAACACCTTCTGAGCCGCCACCATGCGCTCACCCATGGACTTGCCTTTGAATCGACGACGCTTGAGCGCCTTATCCAGCAAGTCATCAGCTGCAATGACTGCATCCGGCCACGTCGCCTTATCGGCACACAAGGCCTGTAGCTCGCGCCACTCGGCGGTGAATCGCGGAACCTTTAGCTTTTTGGGGCGCTTAATGTGCACAATTACACTAATTAGCAAAAGAAGAAAACCACCACCAATACCTAGGGCTAAATACTCAAAACCCATCACAATACCTCCTCTACAGCTTTGGCGAATCGTAATAGTTGACGATCCTCGCGCTGCGGCGCCATTATCTGTAACCCTACAGGCATCTGCTCACTCTGGCCAGCAGGAATACTGATAGCAGGTATGCCGGTCAGACTGGCTGCTACAGTCATAATATCTGTAAGGTACATGCGAAGCGGGTCATCTATATTTTCGCCAATCTTAAAAGCAACTGATGGTGACGTTGGTCCCAGCAAATAATCGACATCCTTAAACGCCTGTTCAAACTCCCGAATCAGCTTGGTCCTGACAGTCTGAGCTTTCTTATAATATGCGTCGTAATACCCGCTACTTAAGACATAGGTGCCAATCATAATTCGTCGCTTCGCTTCCGTGCCAAAGCCGATAGAGCGTGACAAGCTATAGCTCGTCTCCAGATCATTAGCATTGTCTGCACTATATCCATAGCGCTGACCATCGTAGCGGCTCAGATTACTACTTACTTCAGCCGGACAAACAATGTAATATACCGCGAGCGCCAGAGGAAGAGATGGCAAACTAACCTCTATGACCTCGATACCCGCCCCCTGCAGCTTATTAATCGCCTTGGCTATAGCCGCCTTTACCCCCGGGTCGACACCGTCAGCCATATATTCTTTAATAACTCCGACTTTGGCTTGTTTGAGTCCTGATGAACCCAGTGGGGCATATGCTGACTCATCACGCTCAATCGTGGTGGAATCCAAGTTATCTTTACCAGCAAGAACATCCAGCACTAACGCAGCGTCGTCAACTGTCCGTGCAACTGGCCCAATAACGTCCGTGCTGCTGGCCATGGCCACGACACCCGAACGGGACACCAAGCCATATGTTGGCTTTAGACCAACCGCGCCGCAAAAACTAGCTGGAAGTCGGATCGAACCGCCAGTATCAGTACCAAGTGCAAACGGCGCCATATCGAGCACTACTGCTGCAGCTGAGCCGCCACTACTCCCGCCCGGAACCCGGGTTTTGTCATGGGGATTTTTAGTAACCATAAAATCACTATTCTCTGTACTGGATCCGTGCGCGAAAGCGTCAAGGTTTGCTTTTGCGACACAAATCGCACCTTCTGCCTCGAGCCGCTCAATTGCCGTAGCCTGATATGGCGCTTTAAATCCTTTTAACATATTGCTGGCCGCCGTCGTTTCACTGCCAAATGTTAAAAAGTTATCCTTAGCTATAAATGGCACACCAGCCAGTCGACCGACAGCTTCACCGGCGGCTACTTTCTGATCAATCAACTTGGCCCGCTCCCGAGCCCGCTCAGCCGTAGAAGCAATGATGGCGTCGTATTCTTTCTTTTCTTCGATGATAGACAGCGACCGCTCAACCAAGTCGCGCGCACTCACCTTGCCTGAGTGCACATCACCTGAAATAGCTTCGATTGACTTCCAACTGCTCATTACCATTCCCTTATGCTCTGTCCTGGCTTACGCCAACATCCGTCTTACCTTGATAAAGCCGTCTTCTGTTTGTGGTACGTTTTTGAGCAGCTCCGCCCTGCTTACTCCGTAATCCTTAACCACGTCCTTGCGCGTGACATTCTTTAGTCCGGTCACCTGATAAGTCGGCTCAAGATCATCGGTCTTTACCGATTGCAGCTGCTGAACATAGTTCAGGATCTCAGTAAACTCTTTAGAAAATTGCTCAATCTCTTCGTCGGTCAATTGCAGCTTAGCAAGCCTAGCCAGCTTCAAGACATCTTCTTTCGTTATTTTCGTCATATTATTTCAGTATACCAGCCTCATAACAGATGAGCTATATTGACAAACTTCTCGCATTATACAATTAGAAGTAATCATATCTTCGACAATCTACATCTTCCTGCGGACATCCTCAATCACATCCCGAAGTTCTGCCGCCTTCTCAAACTCTAAGTTGGCCGCAGCTAATTCCATTTGTGCAGTCAAATCCTTAATCAGATGCGAATACTCATCTTTTGGAATCTTCTTAAGATCCAGCTTTGCGCGCTTTGCCTCTTCAGGCAGGTCTGGCCTAATCCCTTTTTCAATCTCCTTACTCACACCTCTTGGAGTAATGCCGTGTTTTTTGTTGTATGCCTCCTGCACACTGCGCCGGCGATTCGTTTCATCTATCGTTCGTTGCATACTGCCGGTAATCGTATCCGCATACATGACTACCCGCCCCTCAACATGTCTGGCAGCTCGGCCGACCGTCTGGATCAGTGCCTGCTCGCTTCGAAGAAACCCTTCCTTATCCGCGTCAAGTATGGCTACAAGTGAAACCTCCGGCAGATCCAACCCCTCACGCAATAAATTAATACCGACCACCACGTCATACGTCCCGAGCCGTAAATCACGTAAGATATCTGTCCGGTCCAGAGTATCAATATCACTGTGCAGATACGTTACTTTGATTTGGATTTCCTGCAAATACTCCGTCAGGTCCTCTGCCATACGCTTCGTCAGTGTCGTGACGAGCACCCGTTGCCGTTTTTCGATAGTGGATTTAATTTCATTGATAAGGTCATCGATCTGACCCTCAATTGGCCTGACTTCGATAACCGGATCAAGCAGTCCAGTCGGACGAATAACCTGTTGGACCGGCTCCGGGCTTCGGCTCAGCTCATACTCTGCTGGCGTGGCACTCACATAGACTACCTGATTAACGTGCCGTTCGAATTCAGTAAAGGTAAGCGGCCGGTTGTCAAGCGCGCTGGGTAGGCGAAAACCATGCTCCACTAATACTTCTTTCCGCGCTCGGTCACCATTGTACATACCGCGAATTTGCGGGATTGTCATATGAGATTCATCAATAAACATCAGGAAGTCATCGGGGTAGTAGTCCAATAATGTCGCCGGCTGCTCGCCCGGCTCGCGGTGAGTTAGATAGCGACTATAGTTTTCAATGCCTTTTACAAACCCTGTTTCTTCAAGCATCTCCAAGTCAAAGCGGGTTCGCTGCTCCAGACGCTGCGCCTCGAGCAGCATGCCGTGGCTCCGGAAATACTGCAGGCGCTCTTCAAGCTCGCGCTCAATCTTACCAAGCGCCAGTTTCAGATTCTCCTGTGGAGTCACAAAGTGAGAGCTGGGAAAAACCTTTATCTCTTGAAGCGACTGTAAAATTTCCCCGGTCAGCGGATCAACTTTTGTGACTCTATCCACTTCATCGCCAAAGAATTCAATCCGGTAAGCGACTTCTTCGCCTGCCGGAAATATATCGACTACATCACCGCGAACCCGAAAGGTGCCACGATGGAAGTCAATGTCGTTGCGTTGATACTGTATATCCGTGAGATGCCTGAGGAGCTTGTCTCGTTTTCGAAGTTCGCCAACTGCGACCTTTATCGATAGTCCGTCGTAATCATCAACTGAACCGATGCCGTAAATACAGCTAACACTTGCAACAATGATCACATCGCTGCGACTGAGCAGGGAATCAGTCGCCGCATGCCGCAACCGATCAATCTCTTCATTAATTTGGCTGTCTTTCTCGATGTACGTATCGGAACGTGGGATATACGCCTCCGGCTGATAGTAGTCGAAATAGCTGACAAAGTAGTGCACGGCGTTGTCTGGAAAGAAGCGCTTAAACTCTGAGTACAGCTGAGCAGCGAGCGTCTTGTTGTGTGAGATGACAAGTGTTGGCTTCTGTATATTCTGAATCACATTTGCCATCGTGAATGTCTTGCCGGAACCGGTGACGCCGAGCAGTGTCTGCTCCCTCACACCGCCACGCAACCCTTTGGTCAACGCCTCAATCGCCGCCGGCTGATCACCCATCGGCTTATAGTCAGAAGTAATTTGAAACTTATTCACACAAGTATTCTAACAGGCAAAGGCCTATTCTATGACTTCTGTAAAAGTCTCACCATTAGCATTGCAGCGGCGTGGATAGCTCTCCATGATCGGATTACCGGCAGCTGCGCACTCCTCGAAGCTGTTAATACCGCCTTCCTGACTGGACCTGTTTGCAAGAACATACGCAGCCATAACTGCCACAACTATAGCAACACCAACTAAAGCAAGTAGTAAATTTCTGCGTTTCAAATCCCCTCCTGTACCGCTCTGAAGGCGGCCATTGCCTCCGGCCGCTTAAGGCTGCCTGTCTCAAAATGTGCTTCATCCAGCTGCCTCAGTACAGCCGACTCAAACTGCTCCTGCCCGACATAGCGAGCCATAATCTCGTTCCAGAGTGCGTCCCGCATATGGCTATGGACTCGGTCCTCAAAGGCAATCTTGTTGCAATAATTTATCGCCGTATCAATCAAATTAAAGGATATTGGCTGACCGCTACTCATCATGCCGACAAAATCCGTGTCGTGCCAGAACAGCATATCTGGCACCAGCTTCGCCAGCACCAAACCTGCGTGACGCCAGTGTAAATCTTCCGGCTGGATATGCGGCTCGAGCACTTCCGGATGCGAACCGTTTCTACTGTAGTGACGGTGCAGCACGCGCCATCTGACCGGCTGTCCGGCCAGTCGAGCCACATGCAGATCCTCCGCAAAGAGGGCCTCAAGCACTTCTTTGCCAAATGTCGACTTCATTTGATGCAGCTTGAAGTATGCACTGTACATTCGTAGCTCGCTGCAGTACCGGAGCAAAAGCGTAAGTAACGTAATCGCAAGCCCCGGCATTGACTTCACTGGAACCGGGAACGCCACAATAGCACCTAGCTCCCTGAAGGCCAGAATAGTATGACGATTATTATGAGTGTAGAGCTCTGCAAATTTCTGCCATTTGACACCCGAAACCGTCACAATGTCTATTTTTCGCTTTTCAAAATTCTGAGGTGTCAGTGATTTGTATTTTGCATGAAATGTCTTTAACCACTCATCAGTCTCAGTGAGCTGCATGGCAGCATAGAGCTTGGCAACGTGCTCGCGCTTTAGCATGGAGTCAACTGACTTATAGCCAAGAGCTTTCATAGTCTTCTTGGGCGGACTTTGCTTTATCAGCCGCTTGGCTACGCTGTACTTGAGGGCCCAGCAGGTCTGATTATCATCAAGCTTGGGCACCGCCTTTATAACCCGCTCAAATACATCAGCAGCATCAGCCGCATTGCTACCACCTAGTGCACGGACGAGGCTGATGTCATGGTCGTGCACTTTCCTGAGTAATGCCGCATATATCTCCTTACCGGTCGCATCATCCGCGTACGGCACAAGATATCGCCTCTTCTGTTGAACCTTACCGAGTATCTCCGCCTGCAGTCTTACATCTGCACTGGGATTACCAGTGACATGCTCCAAATGACGCAATGCCTGCGTAAACATTGGTTCGGCAGCCCCTAATAGCTCAGACAACGTTCGACACATAATTACCATTAGCATAACATGCTCGAAGCTCAGTCCCTAGCTGTAAAGCTCCAGCCTAGCCCTGAAATGCAAACCAGCCTGCACATATACATTGCAGACTGGCTCTTCGGGCGTGTTTAACTACCGTTATATTCGCTCAGGCTTGTACCAATCCGGTGCCGATGCTAGAAACTCCTCAATCTGTGCCTGGCGGAGCAATCCTTCCTGGGCACCAACCTTCTGAACGACATTCATAGAGTTTATCGGTGCCCACTGCAGCGCACCCTCGATAGTATTACCCTTAATAAGTGCGCCAACAAAAGCTGAAGAGAACGCATCACCCGCGCCCGTGCGCTCATAAGGAGGTGCTGGATCAGGGTATGGTGGCATCTTGTAGCGATTCTCTCCGTCGCTGGCGTAGGCGCCACTCGGCCCGTCAGTGATGACGACAATCTTAGGACCTAACGCATGAAACTTATTGAATAGATCATGCATATCGTCATAGTTGCCATTGGTTACTTGCACCGCCTCTTCGCGGTTCATAATCACAACTTCGGTGCGCGCATACAGCCTACTCAAGCTCTCGATAGGCGCCTCCAGCTGGAATGTTCCTGGCTGGAAGACTAGCTTGATATGCGGATACTCATCAAGCCAATCCAGCACCATATCGTGATACCTATCAAGCGCATTCTTACTAATGGAGCTGAAGTATACCCAATTTGGTATATCGTTCTTGGTAAAGCGCGGGAACTGATAGTTATACTCCTCATGATTTATCAGGATTGTCCGCTCTTCCTTGTACCACAGTACGTAGTGGTAGTTTGTCTTCTTGTCGTGATGGATTCGAACAAATCGGGTATCTACCCGCTCGTGCTCAAGCGCGTCAATGATATCGCGGCCGTACTCATCGCCACCAACATTGCTTATTAATCCGCTATGGATTCCCAGCCGCGCAAAACTGACCGCAGCATTTGCTGCATTACCTACACCTTTGACAACATGAGCCTCCTGGAAGGGAATCTTCGTACCAAAAGGCATTGCGATCCATTGACCCTGATCGTTCTCATACGTCACGGCTCGGTCGTCAAACAGCTTGATGAATGCGTCGGTGACTGTATCACCTATTGAAAGGACTTCGAGTGCCATGTTTCTCCACCTTTTTTATTGCTAATGCTTATCTTATGATACCTGTTAAATATCTTTATGCAACCTTACGGGCGAGCCTTGCCGGCAGCGTTGAACATGTCTATCTTGCTTTCCACGACCGCCTGCACCGCATCGATCACTTTTGGCATGAGCTTCATGACTGCATATTCGTCTTCGTTCTCAGCTAATACCTTCTCTAATGTCTTCCGGTATGCTATTCGCATGTCCGAGTTGATGTTAACCTTTGTAACTCCGATCTGTACCGCGTCCCGGAAATAGTGTGCCGGCGTGCCACTACCGCCGTGAAGGCTGATATTGCATGATATTGCATTACGAATATCTTGAAGTAGCTTTAGGTCTAGCATCTTTGGCACGGGATATTTACCGTGCAGGTTACCAACTGCAGCTGCAAACGTATCAATTCGGGTCGCGTCCACAAACCGCTTAGCGCCCTCCGGAGTGCTGAATGACTTCTTTATTTCGTCATAATTAATCTTTTCCTTATGCAGATTAGAGCTGCCGCTGAAGTAATGCGGTTCACTTTCAACAAGCGCGCCAGTTAATTTTGCGCAAGCCACTACCTCTCTTGTCTTAGCAATAATCTCCTCTTCGCTAGCCTCGCGATCAGCTTGGGATATATCTATATGAATAAACTCAAAGCCAGCCTCTATTCCGGCAACAGCCGCTTCAACGCTCGGGGAGTGGTCAAGATTGATGTACATCTCGACACCATACTCTTGCTTGTAGTTATCAACCATATCCCGCACGTTATCCAGCCCCATGGCATCAACTTCGCCTTGGCTAACTTCAACCATCAATGGCGCATTCTTCTTTTTGGCAGCGCGCACAACTGCAATCAATGTTTCTTGATCGTCAATATTAAACGCACCGAGCGCATAGCGGCCCCGCCGGGCTCGATTCATGGCCTCGCGTGCTTTTTGGCAATTTTCTCGTATTTGTCTGAGTGTTAGGGACATAATATCTGTATTGTAAACGCTTATGGTTGTTATTTCCAGTCTGGCAAAGCAATACCAGAGCTAAACAGCTATTAATCTATTACGCTATGCACTGCCATAACGATATACCGAGCGGTCAAGCCAAAATGCTCCATAAGTTCACCTGGCTTGCCCGATTCGCCAAAGCGATCCTTAACCCCTACTCGCCGCAACGGTCGGGGCAGCTCTTCACCGAGCAGCTCGGCAATTGCACCGCCCAAGCCACCAGTTACCTGAGCCTCTTCTGCAGTCACGACAGCTTTCGTCTTCGAAACACTGCCAAGTATCGTCGATTTATCAAGCGGCTTAATGGTCGGCACATGAACAACTTCGGCACTGACACCGTCCGCCTCCAGCTTCTTGGCAGCCACTAACGCCTCATACGTCATGGTGCCTGTTGCGACTATTGTCACGTCCGTACCTTGCGTCAAAACGTAAGCTTTGCCAATTTCAAAAGGGGTCTTTTCGGTTGTAAAAACCGGTGTAGCTTCCCTGGCGAGCCGCATATATGCCGGACGACCATCTTGAGCAAGAGCCATAGTCGCTCTCTCCGCCTCCATGCTATCGGCCGGCGCCAACACCACCATATTTGGCATCGCTCGCATGATTGCAATATCTTCGAGCATCTGATGGGTTGCGCCATCCGGCCCAACCGAAATGCCGGCATGAGATCCGACAACCTTCACTGGTTGATTATTAAGTGCTATGGTCGTCCGAATTTGCTCCCAGTTCCGGCCAGGACTAAATGCCGCATAGCTACTCACAAAAGGGATCTTCCCCATAGCAGCCAAGCCAGACCCTACCGTTACCAAGTTCTGCTCTGCGACTCCTATCTCCACAAACCGTTCCGGAAACGCATCACGAAACAGGTGCATCTGAGTCGACTCAGTAAGATCGGCACAAGCTGCCACTACCCGTTCGTCCTGCTCACCGGCCGCCTTAAGCCCACGCCCGAAGCCCTTTCGAATCGGCTCCATGGCGATATCTTTCGCAAATAAATCATCAATCAGATATACATTCTGGCTCATTGGTGTTCGCTCCTGATCTTGCCTTGCAGTGTCCTTAGATCCTTCAATGCTTCCTTGGCTTGCTCACGATTGGGCGGAGTTCCATGCCACCGGAAATCATACTCCATAAAATCTACGCCCTTGCCAGGGATCGTATGCGCAATAATCATTGTCGGCTTCTCGACAATCGCTCGTGCCATCGAACAGGCATCAATTACCGCCTCTATATTATTTCCGTCGATCTCTATTACTGCCCAGCCGAATGACTCCCATTTGCTTTTCAAATCCTCCAGCGGCATGACATCCTCGGTTTGGCCGTCAATTTGTATACTATTGCGATCAATGATACCGATGACATTATTCAGCCGATACTTTGACGCCAGCATAGCTGCTTCCCAAATATTGCCCTCATTCAGCTCACCGTCACCCATCACTACATAGACCCACCGGTGCGTACTGGAATTCATACGCATAGCCAGTGCCATGCCACAGGCCTGACTCAATCCACAGCCGAGCGGCCCGCTCGTTGTCTCAATCCCCGGTAACACTTCCCGCTCCGGATGTCCTTGCAGCCGAGAGCCAAATTGACGGAGCGTCAACAACTCCTTGCGGTCAAAGTAGCCAGCGTGTGCCATAGCGGCATACTGGACCGGTACACAGTGTCCGTTAGACAGCAGCAACAAATCGCGCTGGTCCCAATCCGGCCGCTTCGGATCGTGCTTTAATATATCAAAATAAAGTGCAGTGAATATATCAGCCAGCCCAAGCGGTCCTGCACTATGGCCGCTGCCGGCATGCTCAAGCATTTTAATAATATCCTGACGAATCAGGTTAGCTGTTAATGCAAGCTGTTCAGTAGTAAGTTTAGTCTGCTTTCCCATTTTCTTCTCTATGTTTCTGCTAATGATACCAGTGTAGCATAAGCTGCGGCAGGATCATCAGCCCCCTGTAGACCCCCTCCGACATTCAGCACATCTACGCCACCAGCCACCAGCTTCTGAATATTATCAGCGTTAATGCCGCCATCCCAGCCAATCTCCATATCCGGCGCAAATTCCTTGATAGCCCTAACCTTATCGAGCAGAGACAGATCGGCGCTGCCGCCGAAATAGCCGAGATTGCCGGAAAAGATCAATACGTGATCAATATGGCGTACGAATTTCCTAATCAGCTCAGGTGAAGTCTCCTGCAGCAAAGCTACACCAGCCTTGACACCCGAGCTGCGCATGGCGTCAGAGAAGGCCACGAAATCCCCCTCTGCTTCTGCATGCACTATAACCATATGTGGCTGCAGGCGGACAAGCTTTAGTATCTCATCCATAGGCCGACGATACATTAGGTGAATATCTGCTTGGACCTTTTTGGGCCACCACGCTTCGCGCAGTGCAATTGTCTTGGCTGAGGAGAAATCCCCGTCAACGAGATCAATCTGCATACGGGGCGCCAGGCCACCTACGCGTTGCATCTGCCGCTCATAGTCAGCTTTATTAATAGCAAGGACAGTTGGGCACACTACAGGCATTGCTACCTACCCTAGCTCATCCAACTGCTTGACTCGCCTGATATACCGCGCTGCCCCAGCAAACGGAGTGGACAGCCAAACATCGATAATCTTGAACGCCTCATCCTTGCTAAGTACCCGCGCCGGCAGACACAACACGTTACTGTCACTATCATTGCGAGCCTCTACAGCCTCTTGGGAATCCCAGACAAGGCTGGCTCGTATCCCCTTGAACCGGTTCGCTGCCATACACATCCCCTGACCGCTACCGCATATCAGTATGCCCTTAGCATCATGATCATCACTCGCGAGCAATTCGCTTGATAGCCGGCCTGCAAACTGCGGGAAGTCATCATCAGGATCAAACTGATCTCCCCCGACATCGACAACTTCGTAGCCTCGTTTTTTGAGATACTCCGAAACAATACCCTTCAGCTTATAGCCATTATGATCGGCTCCGATGTATATTCTCATCAATCTCACCTCCTTGCAGATTTACTTGACACCCATGAGGCTGAGCAGAGCTAGAGCGCCGCCTCAGCTGGCCGCTGATAGGCTCCTTTGCCTCCTCCATCCTTATGGCGCAGCATCCTGCCAACATCAGACACAACCTCCACAAGACGGTTACTGTATCCCCACTCATTGTCATACCAGGCAACGACCTTCACCATGTTGCCACCTACGACCGCCGTCAGATTCAGATCTACCGTAGCAGAATGGCTGTCGCCGATAAAATCACTCGACACCAGCTCCTCTTTAGTGACAGCCAGGATCCCTTGATAGAACGGCTCTTTTGCTGCTTCGATAAAGGCATTATTGACCTCTTCGACAGTAACCTTCTTTTTTGTCAGAATCACAAAGTCGCTTAGGGACACGACCGGGGTTGGTACACGAACACTCAGCCCCCCGAATATGCCCTCCAAAGCCGGTAGTGCTTTTGCCGCTGCGACTGAAGCACCAGTCGTCGTCGGGACGATGTTCTCCGCAGCATTCCGTGCCTCGCGTAAATCCTTAGCTGGCGCGTCCTGCAGCCGCTGGCTTGCCGTATAGCTGTGCACCGTGGTCATCATAGCCTTCTCGATGCCAAATGTTCGCTCCATGACAGCGGCCACCGGAGTAATACAGTTCGTCGTGCACGAGGCATTACTGATAACGTCTCCTGATTTTTCCAGCTTATCCTCGTTAACGCCAAGGACGATTGTCGTCGCACCCTCACCTTTCGCCGGAGCTGATATGACAACTTTTTTCGCCCCTGCTTCAATATGGGCCTTAGCTTTCTCGGGATCTACAAACAAGCCAGTAGACTCAATAACTACATCGACATCCATGTCTTTCCAGGGCAGTTTAGCGGGATCCTTTTCAGACAGGACCTTGATATGACTACCGTTGACAGTGATTACCTCATCATTGTGCCCGACCTCATATTGGTAGGTGCCATAATTACTGTCATGTTTCAATAAATAGGCCAGTGTTTTTGTGTCTGTCAGGTCATTAATGGCAACGACGTCAATATCCGAACGGTCATACGCCACCTTAAACGCATTACGGCCAATACGGCCAAACCCGTTAATCGCTACGCGTGTCTTCATACCATTCCCCTTTTCTCTTCAGTGGTATTGTATATGCTTACGGTTTAAAGCTCAAGGTTCGTCCTGCTTTTTTGGTTACAAAAAAGCGCTCCGTACACCAACGGAGCGCTCGGTAAATCTTGGCCGGCAGCAGTCAAGCTACGCTTTGGCGTACTCCTGAGCGCACGCCTCGATCACCTTCCAGGCTTCGGCAGCATTACCCCAGCCCAAGACCTTAGTGGTGCCGGCTTTTTTAAGATCCTTGTAGTGATTGAAGTGGTGCTCGACCTGCCTCTTCCAGGCCTCGGAAACATCAGCGATGTCATTGATCTCGTTGCCCCAGTGACGATCGTCTTCAGGAACGCAGATGACCTTATGATCGTTCTCTCCGCCATCTTCAAAGTTCAGCACGCCCACAACTTTCGCCTTCACTACAACTCCAGTCGGAAGCGGCTCATCGGTCAGAATAAGCGTATCGAGTGCGTCGCCATCTTCGTCTAGCGTCTGAGGAATAAAGCCGTAATTGACCGGCTTTGCGAAAATACCCGGCTCGACCCGGTCAAGAATAAATACCTTCTTCTCTCGATCATACTCAATTTTCAGCATCGAGCCTTTTGGTATCTCCGATACAGTATTGATATACTCGCCCTTCTTCCCAAATTCATAGAGAGCATCGTAATCTGCCATGATTTTCTCCTTGTCTTTCCGTCTTATTGTACACTATTTCATAAGATGCAAATTATCGGCCATCGAGGGGCACGAGGGCTGGCTCCCGAGAATACAATTGCGGCTATCAAAGCCGGCCTAACATGCGGTGTCGACGCCATAGAAGTTGATGTGCGGGTGACTAAAGATAGTCAGCCGGTATTATTTCATGGCAAATCCCACCGATATCGTGGCAAGAAAACCAATATCAGCGACATCACACTCAAAGAGCTGAAAAACAACCTCCCCGACCTTGCGACACTTAATGAGGCCGTCATAACGGTTGATCGGAATTGTATTTTGATGATTGAAATTAAACCGGATGTTCGATGCCAACCAATCATCGACCAGCTGAAGATGTACTTACGCAAAGGCTGGACACCTGCCGACTTTTACCTTGCCTCATACGACACATCAATTTTACGAAACTGCCGCCAGCAGCTGCCTGAAATTAGGCGGATAGTACTAGAGAGATGGTCAGGAATCAGAGCTGCCTACAAAGCACACAACTCCAGAACTGACCATATCGCCATGAATCATCTATGGCTGTGGGGCGGTTTTATACGAAGCCTACAGCGCCAAGAAAAACAGCTTTATTGCTATACTATGAATAATCCTACAAAGATAAGGCGTTTTGAACGTTACGGGATAGCAGGGGTGATTACCGACTATCCCGACCGCTACAAGCGCAGATAGCGGCAGGAGTAAACATGAAAGCAACCCTCGACCACACTAACAACGAAGCAAAGAATATTATCACTTTCCGATTCAAGACCGAGGAGTCACTACGCTACACTGCCGGCCAGTTCATTGAAGCAACGATTCCGCATGAGAATCCTGATGAGCGCGGAGAAAAGCACTGGTTCACACTCTCATCTTCACCCACAGAGGAACTTATTAGTATCACAACCAAGTTCTCAGATCCGAGCAGTACTTTTAAGGCCGCCCTAAAAAGCCTGCAGCCGGGCGACAGCATAACCATATCTGAACCAATGGGTGACTTCGTACTACCGAAAGACCCCACTATACCGCTCCTATTCGTAGCTGGGGGCATCGGCGTTACACCAATGCGGAGCATGGTTAAATGGCTGTTGGATACAGGCGAAAAGCGCAATATACGCCTTATCTATGCCATGCAAAGCCTAGATTTTGCCGCTTTTCTAAGCATGTTTGAGGCGTACGGCATCGAGCCGGAACTAATCCTTTCCTCACCACCCGAGGGATGGAAGGGGCGAACCGGCCATCTTACCGCGAAAAATATCCTTGAAATTAGCGGTGATCTGGATGAAAGTCTTGTTTACCTGTCTGGCCCCGAGCCAATGATAGAAACTTTAAGCAATGACTTGAAGTTGCTCGGCGTCGCGAGCAGCAGCATCATAACTGACTTCTTTCCAGGCTATACGAGCATATAGCAAACAGACTAGTCAATTACAGTAATCCGACCCTTCATACTCGGGTGCGGCTCACAAAAATACAAGTACGTTCCGGGCTCAGTAAACGTTACACTGAATGATGACCCAGGCAGCATGGCGCCACTGCTTTGAAACTCATCAGTCTCATACCCTTTATCAGGTGTCACCGTATGTGTCACGTTATCCTGATTTGACCAAGTAATTGTAGTGCCCACCCGGATCGTTATGTCATCTGGCGTATACCTAAAATCAGCTATCGCCACCTCTGCACTATCCTGCACGTCATTGCCTGCCTCTGAGCCTTCGTCAGTATTTGCGGCCTGCTCGTTAGCCACATTGTTCATATCTGAGGTACTTACATCAGATGACGGCGCCTCACCAGATCCGCCAAGCGCTATAATCAACAGTACCAGCAGCACTGCTCCGACTATTACCCCTGTGACAATAACGCCAATCTTATTCATATGCACTCCTTTGCTGTTTGGCATTAGGAGCATTTTACTACGCTCTGGCAGCCAAAAAGTTAGGAATCTCGCTCTGCCTCTTCCAAATACTTTCGAATCATGAGCGCCGCAGTTGCTCCCTCGCCAGTTGCACTAGCAATCTGCATTGTCGCGCCGCTTCGCACGTCACCAGCTGCAAAAATTCCAGGCACGGTTGTTTGCAGCGAGCTGTCGGTCTTTATCATGCCTACTTCATCAAGTTCGATCTGACTGTCCTTGAGGAAGCCGGTATTCGGCAGCAGACCGATGAAGACAAAAACACCGTCGGTTGGAAATTCGACTCTTTCACCGGTCTTTTTGTTCGTTCCAATCACCTTAACTACCTGATTATTCTCGCCAATAATCTCATCTGTCGTGGTATTCAAGTGAACCGTAATCTTATCAGTGTGCTTCCCTAGCTCCTTCTGTAGTATGTCAGAAGCCCTCATAGCCTCACCACGAACTAAAAGGTCAATCTTTGATGTAAATCGGGTCAAAAATATCGCCTCTTGGAGCGCTGAGTTGCCACCACCAACAACCACTAGTCGTTTGTCGCGGTAAAAAGCGCCGTCACAGGTTGCACAATAATGCACACCCCTTCCGTAGTACTCTGCCTCACCAGGTATCCCGAGTTTCTTATAGTCACTGCCAGTTGCAATCAGAACAGTCTTTGCCCTGATATCGCCACTGGTCGTCTCCAACCGCTTCACCGCACCTTCATCATGAACCTTCAGCACTTCACCGTACTCAAACTGGGCCCCAAAACGCTCAGCCTGCTGACGCAATCCTTCAGCCAGCTCTAATCCGGCTAAACCCTGGGGGAATCCTGGATAGTTATCGACCCAGTCAGTGATAGCCGCAAGACCTCCCACGACACCTTTCTCTATAAGCAGCGTTTCAATATCTTCGCGCGTGGTATAGATGGCCGCCGACAATGCAGCAGGTCCAGCCCCTATCATTACTACGTCCCACAACTTGTCGATCGCCATACTATTCGTTCCTTTGCTAGTGATTATGTCTGTACTTTTTATTTAGCTAATAGCTAACGAACTTTTGCGGCTACTTCGGCTCGCACACTGTGTACCAGTGCTCTACGCAACAGCTGGCGCTAACTTGGCAAGGTTATAGCCCACAATCACTTCCTTAGTGTCGTCCTCTTTGGTGACTACCGTAACAGGGACGGTCAATGCACCGCTCAACTCCAACGCCTCTGCCTGTCGCTCAGGATTGGTGTCCAGGTTTACCTCTTCATAGCTAAGCCCCTTAGAGCTCAGCCAGCGCTTCACCATGACGCAATACGCGCATGTATTAGTGGTGAAGATAGTGATACTTTTTGCCATTATAGATAGCCTCTTATTGTGTTATTTGTTTATGCTTACTATTCTATATAGCGTAGCGATATAGCACAAGTACGCTATATGTTGTGTTTTTTGCCATTTGCTGCGAATGAAACTGTTGGGCGTTGCGCTTACCGCTTCTCAACCCCGACAAGCCTGACCACAAAGACCAGGTCGGCATCCGGCTCAATGCTATACTCCGCGCAACTGCCGTCCTCCTGAGAGTACCGAGCGCAAGATCCGTTTGCACCATAAGCCAGCTCACTCGGTATTACGAGACGCCGCAATCCGCCCTCTTTCATGCCAATCAGCCCTTCATCCCAGCCCTTGATAACATAACCTTGCCCGACAGCCAGCTTCAAAAGCGTTTCTTGCTCAAAGTTGCCATCAAATACGGTACCGTCACTCGCTAGTGAACCCTGATACTTAACTGTTAAGCAGTCGCCGACCTCCACTACCGGACCGTCTCCCGACTCAAGATCAGTGGCCTGCAGCTCAGTAACATCGCCGTTTGGCTTAAAGACCTCCGGCGCATTCATAATCTCGCCCCCCGGAACACTGCTGATGGTACATGTCGAATTAGCTTGCTGTGATTGATTTAGCGCATCCTCCAGTGCTGACTGACTTGAACTGCTATCCTGATTCATTTGCCACAACACCAGACCACTGAATGCCACGGATGACAAAAAGAAAATTATCACACCAACCCACGCCATTGCCCGTTCGCGTTTTCGAGCCATACCTACTCCCTCTTACTCCTTAGCTGAATGTTCCGGAAATGCTGACGGCCTCAAGGTCACCGGCGATTCTGGAAACCCATTTTGTATGCCATTTAGTATTGCATGTTTCAAAGTCTCTGACAAAAATGGAGAGCGCTTGAGCTCCTCTATAGAAAGCCACATTGGCGTATGTATGTTCTGGCCCAACTCATTAATCGATGCCTCGGCTGACTGAGGATCCAGCACCGGCTCCCCACCCGGATCGTCACACAGGTAGATATATTGCGTCCCATAAGGATTACCGGCCTCTTCAATGAATACTAGTCTACAGTGACCTACTTGCAGGCCCGACTCTTCCCGCACCTCCCGAAAGAGGGATTGCTCTGGAGCTTCTCCAAAATCAACACCTCCGCCAAGCAGCGTATAATATTCTTCCCCGAACTTGTTTCGATGCATCACCAGCAACTTGTCATCCCTGATAATGATCGCACGTACCGCTCTTCTCATACCATCAAGTATACCAATTACGATATTATTCCGGCTACGATTTTTCTGAGTGTCCAATGCACCGGAAAGACGAGCAGGCATGCCAATATAATTACCGGAATATACTCTGCATTCCCGGTGATTCCCAATATAACAGTACCGCCAACAAGCACGATCAGCCAGACAATGGTCTGTAGACGCCCAAATCTGCCGCGTAAATATTCGGCGCCCAGATAATAGTATGGAAACACGGTCACTACCAGGAAGGTGCTGGATAACAGCCCAAAGATCAGCACTACCGCCAAACCCTCCCAGAACGGACTGGCGATTGCCAGCGGAATAAGCGAGACTACAGCGGTTAAGCTGGTAGCAAACAGCGGACGGAATCGCTCCCGAAGCGCATCAACCGAAGCATCAACTGCCGACTCGCCCCTATGGCGGGCCTGATTCGCATAATCGGTAAGTAGTATAGTGTTCTTAATGCTGAGGCCAACCAGAGCGAAAAATCCAAGCATAGCAAAGAAACTAATAGCATTGTTCGTCACATCAAGACCAAGCATAATCCCGAACAGGCTAAAGGGGATTGCCAGGAAGATCAACAGCGGCTGCAGTAGCGAACGGAACTGGAACGCCAGCAGAAGATACATCACTACAAGCATGGCAGGAAATGCCAACAAGAGCGAATTAAACGACTCTTGGTTTTCCGATTCTTGACCGATATCAAACGTGACCGCATCTGCCGATAGACCGTACTGACCTAGTGTGGCTTCGTCAAACCGCTCATTGACAGCCGTTTCTGCAAGTGAGACCAGAGTGGAAATATCGTCGCCATCGAAGCCACCAGTTACCTGTACGACAGGTCGGTTACCGACCCGCAGAAATTCATCAGCGCTCGATACTGACACATTGACAAATTGTGCGGCCGTTCCGTTAAGTCGCTCTAAGCGAGTCACTCGCATAAAATCAGCAATATCATTAGCGGCTCGATACGCAGCCTCCCGATCATCAGCCGTGATTAGAACCGTAAAGTCCGAAGTTGGCGGACCTACATCCAATTGCCCAACGGCAGCTCGAGCTTCAGGAAAGTCTGCATTGAAACGCTCTTGCAGCTGCCGCACCAGCTCCGGTGATGTCACTTCACGTTCGGTGTATGGCGTGAGCTGTATCTGAACAGTTGCCGATTGCGCCGAACCGGTCGCATAGTAGGATGCCTTTGAAAAGTTCTCGCCGACAGCGGCCGAGATGATCGCATCGGCTTTCTCTGAGATGGCAGCCGCTTCCTGTAAATCCGTACCCTGCGGAAAATTCAGCCTGACAACCAGGCCGTTGGTATCTTTAGAGGGAGGAAAGATGTTAAAGATCACATTCCGGCCGATTGCCAACCCGCCAAGCACGAACCCTACACCGATCACTGCCGTCACTAGCCACACGGCAAACAGCCTGCGCGGAGCATTGCGCACCTTGCGCATTGGCCAAGTGATAAATGAGGCCAGACCATCCTCCAGTCGCGCCATACCGCCTGCAGACTGTCGCTTTACATCAAGCTTCCGTAGTAATATGACGCGCGAAAAGAACGGAATAAACACCAGCGCCACCAGCAAACTGATCAGAAGCGATGCGATAATGGTGATGGGAATGGCCCGAATAAAGCTGCCCAGAATACCACCGACAAACAACAGCGGTGCAAAGCTAAGCGCTGCTGTTAAGGTAGCGGCCACCATCGCCCGACTTATTCTGCTAGTGGCGTCTTTGACGATTGCTAGGCGGCTTGTACCTCGGCGCCTAGCAGCATCGATTGCCTCTACCATAATGATGGTATCGTCAACAATTAGTGCCAGACTTAAAATGAGTGCAAACAGCGTAATGACGTTGAGCGTATATCCAATAACATAGAGGAAGGCCAAGCTGATGAAGAGCACTGTCACCATGGAAATGACGGTAATAATAGAGGCCCGTACAGCAATGACCAATGAGCCGACAACCAGCACTGCCAGCAACCCCTCAAGCAATACGCGCTGCAGTTCGCTGATATTCTCTTCTATCGACGGCGCAAAACTGGCGCTTATCTGCGCTTCATACCCCTCGAACTGCGGTTGAACAGCTAACACATGGAGTGCATCCTCCACCTCTTTATCCAGCTTCAGAATATCAGCATCAGCCTTCATACTCAGGCCGATAATGACTGACGGGTGAAACGCGGTTCTGCCATTCTCACGCTCTCCGAACCTATCAAATGATCGCTGGATGACTGCCAGTTGGCCGTCCGGTCCAATCGTCTGCTCAAACGGGCTTTTGACAAACACTTGATCCACCTGGCTTAGATTCTGGCTGCGCAACCACTCCGCTGCCTCTTCTGCTTTAGCAGTTAGGGCCGTGATGTCTGTCTCAACCTGCCCCTCTCGGTACAGCGACACGGCAATGTCTATCGGCTCAATATCTCCACCGGTCGCACCAAAGTACGGCACATTGTATTGCATCAAAGCATTCGGTGGAACCAACCCCTGGTCACGCACCTCCTGCTCTAGGGCGGAAGTTGCAGCCTCGGCATCAGTTCCCCCTTTGAACTGGATTGATACCGTAAAGAAATTACCTGAACTGGATGATTTGACTGCACTTACCGAATCCATAGCAAGTGCCGCACCAACGACATGCCTGGCTGCCTCTGCGTCTACCCGGGCCGGGTCATTTACCGGATAGACTCCCGTTACAACAGAGATCGGAATTTGAACATCAGGGAAACCCTCGCGCTTTAAAAGTGTCGTGTAGCTAAATATCCCGAATACCATCAGCGCTAGCCAGAGCAGCGCAGTTATGCGTGGCCGATTGAAAAATAGAGTGGTCAGCCGAACAAGCATGCCGTATCGCTTATTTCTCTCCGCTGTAGAATTCGGCTTCGGCATGGACTCATTCCTCTAATTATTGTTTGGTATGGTAGCTTCTCAGCTGGTGATTCGTCAACTATTGCCGCCAGACTACGTGGCAATCTCAAACTCACGTAACTTCTTCTTGGTCGCTTCTGTTGTGCCGCGCTGCAGTCTGAGAAGCTGAGCATAGATGCCACCGCTTTTTGCCAGCTGTTTGGGCGGACCAAGCTCATTAACCCTACCGCTCTTCAGCGTCACAATCAAATCCACATTCTGGATCGTACTAAGACGGTGGGCGATAATAATCGTCGTACGGCCCTTCATGAGCCGCTGCAAGGCCTCCTGAACCATAGCCTCGCTCTTGCTATCAAGACTACTGGTGGCTTCGTCCAGTATAAGTATCGGGGCATCCTTGAGTAGTGCCCTGGCAATTGCGATTCGCTGTTTTTGACCCCCTGAAAGCTTCAATCCCCGCTCGCCAATTTCGGTATCATATCCTTTCTCAAGCTTTTCAATGAATTCATGGGCATTGGCAGCTTTTGCGGCTGAAATTATCTCCGCCTCGCTCGCTCCCGGCCGAGCATAGCTGATATTCTCCTTGATTGTGCCACTAAACAGCGCTGGGTCCTGGAATACCACGCCAATCTGCCTCCTTAATGAGCGCTGGGTAACATCGTTTACATCCTGGCCATCAATTATTATTCGGCCAGCGTCCGGCTCATACAGCCTCATGAGCAGATTCGTCAACGTTGTTTTACCCTCGCCGCTCTCACCGACCAGTGCTACTTTAGTATCCGGCTTGATCGTAAAGGAAATATCACTGAGCACCGGCACCTTGTCATATGAGAACGAAACCGAATCAAACTGGATCTCACCCCGCTTCACCTGCAGTTCCTTGGCCCGCTCATCATCCGAAGCCTCCACCGCCTCATCCATAACCTCAAAGTAATCCTTACTGTCAGCAATCGCCCGCTGAGTGCGATCTATCAGGAAGCTAATACTGAAGATGGGGATGCGAATCAACATCGCATATTGGATCAGTAGAATCATTTCACCGATGGTATAGTTGCCTCGCGCCGTTTCGATGAAGATATAGGCAAACACCGCGAAAAATATAATATTCAACACCAGCCGCCGAGCAATATCTTGCCTGTGCCAGTATCGGCTTTGCGGGCGGGTTGTATTCACCGCCTTACTGATATGCTTGCGGAAAAATCGTAGCTCTCGATCTTCCTGGATAAAGCTCTTAACGACCTTGACCTGACCGATGCTTTCGGCGAACCGACCGCTGGCGATGTCCAGCGCCTCATTGATTGTCTTCTGATATCGCTGCCATTTGTTGCTGGTCTTTGCTGTCATCCACATGAAAATCGGATACAGCAAACCAAGCATTACCGCCACCTGCCATGAATAATATGCGACGATAATTAGTGAAAATACCGTACTGACAATAAACTGCAGGAAGTTGTTGCTCACCATCTGTGTAAAGTCACCGATCTGCTGAATACCCCGACTCATGCGGTTAATAATCTTCCCAGATAGCTCTTTGTCAAAATACCGCTGCGGCAAACTAAGCAGATGTTCATAATACCGCTCGCTCAGCTGACGCTTCAGCTTGATCATCAGCATATCGCCCAAATAGCCGGATATATTACTGAATATGGTCTGACCAGCATCAGCTGCAAATATCAACACCGCCAGCAAGGCGACAAGCCGCACATTCGCCTCGCCTCCGCCGGCAAGCCTGCCAATCTCATCGACCGCTCCCTTAGTAAGTAGCGGTGTTAACTGACTCATGGCAGCCAGCAGTACCGTAAAAACAGATATAGCCACATAATACGGCCACAGATTGCCGGTAAAAGTAATAATTCTCCAGATATATCTCATAAACTCAAATCATTGTACATTTGCCGGCGTGCGATACACAACCTGCATCACTTAAATAATCAAAAAACATCTCCCGCTGACTGCGAAATTCACAGGCACCGGGAGATGTGACAGGTAATAGGTGATTTAAGTTAAGTGAAGTTGGCGGCGGTAAACAGAATGCTTATCGGTGAGCCGGATGGCTCCTGCGTACCTCTGCAGAATGATTCAAGGAGGGTGATGCATCAATCCGCTGGGTACGCAGGAGCCGAATGTGGCAAGCGGAAAGTGCTTGCGCGAAGAAGGGGAGCCGGCATGCCACACTGGCAGGAAGCCGAGGCTACGAGTTGCGGTCGATCCCTTCGCATTCGTGCCGAGCACCGATAGGCGTGAGCCCATAATAGCGCTCGCTCCCCAGAAGCGGACGTGATGGGAATCGAACCCATGACCTTCCAATTAGCGTCAGACGTTACGCGGCTGCTGAGTTCTGACTTTGGATGCTCTGATTTACCACTTTCAAGATAGGTTTTGGCCGTAAAGCCTCTCGCTATTCTCGCGCAGGGTATTTAATCCTGCAGGGCAATACACCACTGAGCTACACGTCCAGGACGATTGTCTAGTAACATAGACAGTTATGTCTGGCTGGCAATGTCAACCAAACAAAACTGCCTATGGAGTCGATGTCCCGATTACTTAATATTACTTTCCCATTACCTGTCAAAATACATTGGCCAATATTTAGATGTCAGCCAAGTAAATTTATAGTACATGCGTTGCTGTTTTTGTCAATATTCATACATCGACGCCATGCCGCTGAAGCCAGTGTACATATTCTCGGGACTCCGTAACCGTCAACAGGCTGCCGAGACTATAACGCTCAAACGTCTGTTGCGGGTTATCCTGAGGGCCGGCCCACAGCGCCCTGCCCTCAACATCCGCTACCACGAACCTATTTAGCCCGGCAGCCAGGATCGAGACCGCTCCAGACATAGCGCCTGGCGTAGGCTCGTTGAACGGATCCTGGAAGTAGCCCCTTGCCGGCTCACCAAGATAGACTGGAGTTAAGTCCTTTTTATCGTGCATGTTAACATCCGGCTTCAATAGCTCGACGGCAACGTATGGCAATGAAGGGTGGAGAGTAGCCAGGAATTCCGCTATCGTATGTCGCTTCTCAGTCACCGATCTCTCGCTCAGCTGCTGCCGCTCCGGCCTCGGGCGAGACCCCTTGGGAACCGTCCTCTCATCAAGATCACTAAAGAAAAGTGCTGCTTGCAATGCTACCTTGAAATAGAAGCTGCGCTCCGGCTTGTGCATTCGTGACCTCTCTACCATCACTCCCTCCCTTGCGCTGCGAATGATACAGTGTGATTCTATTATATACGCTCCGCACTCAGCTCTGTGCGTAATCGCTCCGCGGCCCTGTCGAGCATGACTGCCACCTCCTCGGTGGTCAAGGTCCGCTCGTACGAGGTGATAGTAAAGCGGAAGGTCACGTGCTTGTGAGACGGGTCATCCGCTCCCTGATAGATGTCAATCGGGCCAAGCATAGGAAGCGTACTATCAGGCTGCAGCTCTCCAAGTGCCTGCCATATGGCATCGAATAGCGTAGCGTATGGCAAATCCGCCGGCACCTTCAAAGAGATATCCTGGCTAACTTTTGGAAACCTCGGCAACGGCACATATTCTGACTGCTTGCTAGCCTCATGCATGACCTGCTCTGTATCTAGCTCAAACCCAGCAATATATGATGGCAGCTTCAGACTGCTGCGCACTCCGGACCTAAACTCTCCGAGCACACCAAGCAGAGTGCCGTTTTGCGATTTGACATATGCCGCTCTTCCGGCCTCAAATGGCGCAACCACTGCTTTACTGACTACCGTCTCCGGCTCCTGCGAAGCCAGCGGCTCAAATGAAGCAATAATCCCCAAGTCCGCCAACAGTCCGGTCAAGTATTTACGAGCATGATAGTACGGTGCTCCCGCATATCCTGCTGACACCATCTTGTCGCTGGCAGCAAATACAAACGCCAGCCGCTGCACCTCTCTCGGTAACCCGTCTTCCTCATCGACATGGTTTTTCGCATGAACCGGGTTTAATTCAAATATACCGAACTCATCATAACCGGCTTTGATATTGGCATGCACTTTGTCCAGCAGACTAGGAAGCAGACTGAGGCGATAGTACTGCAGATCAGGGCTTAGTGCGTTACTAAGACGATAAGCATCGCTCTTGTCCTGACCAACCTTGTCCAGCAGGTTCCCGTGCACAAAGCTATAGGTCAACACTTCATTCGCCCCAGCTTGCTTGAGCGCAAGTCGTAGCTGCTGCTTGAATTCAAGTAGTTCGTTCTTTGGTGCTGGCTTAGCAGTACGCCTTGGTAGCGCTACCGGTAGCTTGTCATAGCCATACAGCCGCCCAATCTCCTCTACTATATCCTCAGGAATCTTAATATCCATTCTCCAGAACGGCGGCACAATTCTTAACTCTCCAGAGGTAGCAACCTCAACATCGAACTCAACATTCTGCAATATCGTCGCAATCTCAGAGCTGGACAACTCAGTGCCGAGACGGGAATTTATAAACTCTGCAGCTACCTCAACCCCCTCCTTTGCGCCCACACCTGTATCTTGGAAATCGTGTACTTTCGATACCTGTCGAGCCCCAGTCAGTTCAGCCATCTTTTGCATGGCAAATACTAGGACACGATCATTTTGTAGCGGACTCTGACCTTTGGTATAGCGAGTGACCGCATCAGTAAACAGCCCGTAGCGCATGCTGGTGCGGCGGATGCTGTACATATCGAACGTTGCGCATTCGATAATAATATTCTTGGTATTCATATCAACCTCAGTATCGATGCCGCCCATGACACCCGCCAGAGCTACCGCCTGCTTGTCAGTACTAATGACTATTTCCTCTCCGGTTAGCTCTATTTCCTTGCCTCCGAGCAACTTGATCTTCTCGCCCTTCTTGCTCATCCGGGGGAAGATGCCGGGTGCCTCGGATCGCTCTTTGATCTTGTCATAATCAAAAGCGTGCAGCGGCTGGCCAGTCAAATGCATGACATAGTTCGTGGCATCAACTACGTTGTTGACCGGCTTGATCCCTACCCGTGTCAATGCCGCCTGGAGCCACATGGGACTTGGCTTGACCGTGACACCTTGCATTGCCACCGCCATAAAACGCGGCACGAACTCTGGTATATCGTTTTTCACCGTGATTTGCAGATCGTTTTTGTCCTCGAACTGAGGTGTTCGCAGATACCAATCCGGACTCTCAAACGCAAGGCCGCTAATACCTGCCAGCTCACGCGCCACACCCAATACCCCAAAGCAATCCGGGCGATGGGTGAACATCTTATTCTCACAATCAACTACAAAATCATCCAAACCGAAATATGATGTCAGCGGCTCACCCGGAGCCGGCTCTTTACCGGCGTCCTCAGCCGTAACTTCCACGATGCCAGCGTGATCATCACTAATGCCTAACTCTGAGGCACTCGCGAGCATGCCACTGCTCATTACACCGCGGATCTCACGGGCTTCGAGCACGAATGGATCAGTGTCCCGTGTACTTGGCACGATCACGCCAGGACTCAGCCAGATTGCAAACATATCAGTCCGCGCATTTGGGGCTCCGCAAACAACCTGGATCAGGCCGTCTTCGCCGCGATCTACTGATTGATTCATGCCGCCATCATCAATACGACACACGCTTAGCTTGTCCGCGTCCGGATGCTTTTCGCACGAAACAATCCGGACGATAACAGCACCCTCAAACTTTGCCGCCCATTCAGTGACATCCTCAACCGCGCCCAATTGCGCGCCAATACGACGAAGCAGCTCGTCTCTTGGAATACTTTTGATATCGACGTTGGCGTATTCTTGCGCCAGGTTAATACTTACTTTCATCTCGTAAACTGCCTCAGGAACTTAAGGTTTGCCGATTCAAAATGGCGGATGTCTTCTATATTGTGCTTCATCATGACCAGCCGCTCGATACCACCGCCCCAGGCGAACCCGGTGTAAACACTCGGATCAATACCTGCCATTTTGAGTACATTCGGATGAATCATGCCGCATCCGAGCAGCTCCAGCCACTTCTGCTCCTCACTGTCATCCTTACGAAGCATCTCGGGCCGTTCAATCGCAAATTCGAAGCTTGGCTCGGTAAACGGAAAATAGAATGGCTGCAGCTTGGTCTCCAGCTCCTGGCCAAAGTATTCGTTCATGAACGCGCCAAGTGTGGCTATCAGGTTACCGACAGTGACACCCCGATCAACATAGACGCCCTCTATTTG
The DNA here is from genome assembly GCA_964483035.1 of uncultured Candidatus Saccharibacteria bacterium. GTDB lineage: Bacteria > Patescibacteriota > Saccharimonadia > Saccharimonadales > CAYZZS01 > CAYZZS01. Next base: position 10,030 of record CAYZZS010000001.1, on the reverse strand, counting down.
ATAAAAGGTATGCTCATGCGTGGCATCCAAATCTTCATTCCGAAATACGCGCCCGGGAATAACAACAGCGATTGGCTCGCCCCGCTCCAGATTGCCCTGATATTTTTTAAGCACTCGGTTCTGCATAGTACTGGTATGGGCCGGCGCAATCAGGCCTTCTTCGGTCATGAAAGTGTCGTAATCGTCGCGGGCAGGATGCCCTTCGGGAAAGTTTAGGCTCTCAAACATATGATAGTCATCGTCAATCTCACGCGAAGCTTCAACCATAAAACCCATGCGCTGATAGATGTCGGCGATGACTGCCAGCTCGCTCATAAGCGGATGGATACTGCCCGTCTCCGCCGTCAGGGTTCGCGGCTTCATATCTACAGGCACGTTCACATCAAACGGTGCTGTCACGTCGATCGGCGGCAGAGCCTCAGCCTGCTCTTTGTGCGCCTCAACAAGCCGCTCCAGATCCTGTCGAAGTGCATTAATCTCCTTACCGAACGTAGCTCGCTGCTCGGGCGGCAGTAGCGGAATCTCCGCATACAAAGCCTTGAGCTCGACTGCGCGAAGTATGGACCTCTTGTCGTCAGATTCTTCAAGCCGGCGCTTGAGCAGATCTGCAGTTTCTGCGATTTTCTGATTGGCATATTCCATAGTTAGTACGAAGTATATCATCTGTTGTATGCTAGGTGTATGGCTACGTATTCATTCGATATCGTTTCAGACTATGACAAGGCGGAGATGAATAACGTCTTCGACCAAGTGCAACGCGAACTTGCAAACCGTTATGACTTCAAAGGCACGCCGGCTGCGGTTCAATGGATTGACAATGATAAGAACGGCCTTGAGATTACCGGCAACGGCGACTGGCAAATCGACGCCATTCTAGACATCGTCCGCAAAAAGCTCGCCGCCCGCAACCAAAGCCAAAAAGTACTGGACACCTCTAAGAGTCCGAACGTAAGCAATATCAAGACCACTAAACAGGTGCCCTTCATCAAAGGCCTGGATCAGGAAAAGGCAAAGAAAATCACCTCACTCATAAGAGAAAAATTCCCTAAGGCAAAGTCGCAGATTCAGGGTGACACAGTGCGGGTAACCAGCAGCAGTAAAGACGAACTTCAATCCATCATCCAACTCCTTAAGACACAGGACTTTGACTTTCCGCTCCAGTTCACGAATTACCGATAATCACCCTATTAAATAGGGGGTTTTTAAGCCGGGCTGGTAACAATAATAGCGCTCACGCTATACTATCTGCATGGACGATGCAGCTTTAGTTGCACAAGCCAAAGAAGTTCTAAAGGCGAACGATCGCGGCGAATATACTATTCCGGCAAACGGCCTGTATCCGCACCAGTGGCTATGGGACAGCTGTTTTATTGCCATCGGCCTTCGCCACTACGATATCGAACGCGCCAAGCGGGAAATCCTCAGCCTCTTTCGCGGCCAATGGGCCAACGGCATGGTGCCAAACATGATCTTAAACAGCAGTCTGCGCGGAGCCCGTGACGGCCACGTCTGGAGAAGCTGGCTCAACCCTTACGCCCCCGAAGGTGTTCGCACCAGCGGTATCACGCAACCTCCCATGATTGCCGAAGCCGTCGTGCGCATCGGCGAGAAACTTCCGGGAGCCGAACGCAGAACATGGTATAAAACAGTCTACGAACCATTGGTGATGTTTCATCAATGGCTGTATGACGAGCGCGACCCGCATAGCGAGGGACTGGTGCTGCAAATCCACCCCTGGGAGACTGGTCTCGACAGCACGCCGCCATGGATGCATGAACTCCGAGATCATCAGCTGCCGCTATGGATTCGCGCCATAGACACCCTGAAGCTTTCTCCGCTCGTGACCTGGCTCAGGAGTGACACCAAATACATTCCCGCAGAAGAGCGCCTTCCCACCGTTGATGCGCTGGCACTCTACAGCGTTCAGCGTAGACTGCGACGCAAAAACTACGACATCAAGCGTATCCTGCGCCATTCGATATTCGCCATCGAAGACGTCAATTACAACGCTATTTTCATCCGAGCCAATCAGCGGCTGGTTGAAATCGCAAAATATATCAAGAAAGAGCTGCCGCCGGAACTCCTGGAGCGCATGCAGCGGACCGAAAACGCCTTTGAGCTGCTGTATGACCAGCACGACAAGCAATATTACTCGCGGGAATTCGTAACCCATCGCCTACTCAAAGACAGTAGCGTGGGCGCACTTTTACCGCTTTACTCCGGTTCAATCAGCAAAGAGCGGGCGGCAGAGCTGGTTAAGCTACTGGAGGACGAGCAGCAGTTCGGAACCGTTTATCCTGTACCGAGCACACCGATCAATTCTGAGTTCTTCAAGCCACACAGCTACTGGCAGGGTCCGACCTGGATCAACATCAACTGGCTGATCATTGACGGACTGAAGCGTTATGGATTTGACGACCACGCCGCCGCATTAACTGAATCAACGCTAGAGCTTGTTAAGCTTTCAGGCTTTTACGAGTACTTTTCCCCGCTGGATGGATCACCTGCCGGTGCCAAGGATTTCTCCTGGACAGCCGCTCTAACTATAGACCTTGCCCGAAACTATCCGCCGAAGTAATACCAGAAGTGCTTCAGGATCACTCCTGCAATAAGCAGATACCACACGATGAGCGCATCGAAGTGATGTCTGAGTGCAAAGTCAGCAGCGCCACGCAACCTAGACGGCACCGTAATATGTCCGCTTGTAATATTCATGAGCAGCGTATACCAGAAGATTGGTATCGTCACCGCCCACACCAACATGCAATACAGACACAGGCTGCCGATATTGAAAATACTTTGATACATCAGCCAGTGCACAAATGACACACCAAAGACTGTACCTGCCTGCAGCCCCAGCCAGAACCAACGCTTGAACGTCGCGCCTGCCAGCATAGCCATGCCGACAGTGATGAGGACTGCAAAACTGGCGATCCCGATATACGGATTCGGAAAACCAAATGCGGAAGCCTGATCACTCATCATGACAGAGCCGCAGCTCAGTATCGGGTTCAGATTGCAGCTGGGTATAAAATCAGGGTCTTGAAGCAGCTGCACCTTCTCAATAGAAAGCGTCAGCGAGGCAAGCAACCCCAATCCGCCGCCTGCGACCAGGAGCCATGCAAAATATCGGCGCCAGCCGTGCTGCTTTGCTTTTTGTTTGCTCATCAGTCGTAGTATAGCGTAAATGCTATAACATTCGAAAGCTATACATTTGCATATTTTTATGTTATAATAAGAAGATGAGTAGATTCGAGTCATTCCGGCTACGGTCAGTTGGGGCCGTTCTTGCAGCGGCCCTCGGCTCTGCAGCTTACGTAGGCTTCATACACAAAGAAGTCGAAGGACAGGAACGCCGAAATGTCGAAATGCGGGCTATGGATTTTGCTATCACTGCCCGGAACGAGGCGGCAATCGACTCGTTTCTAGAAGACCTCAGAAGTAACGACTCGCCGTTGGCGTTCAGTATCGTCAACCGTTCCGACCTCGCGAGCTTTGCAAAACTCCGCGCCTACAAGCCCGGCGATACTGAATCCTGTAGCAAGGATTTTCCATTCACAGTAGAAGAGGGACTAGCACATCTTGCGATTGTGCAATTCACAAAAGACAGCGGGATAACCAGTACCGAGCCGGGAACGTTTCGCGACGAATTGCAGCAGATAGAAAACAGCCTGCCCGATAAGTGCCTAGGCACCGACTAGTCGTCCAGCGCATCAAGCAAGTGGGTGTTTTCAGCAGTCTCCACCGTCTTATCGGCAAGCTGCTGAACCTTGCCCAGCTTACGCTCAATAGTGCGGCTTTTGGTGCTAGCAGAATCGATCGTTTTGGTCGCCTGAACCAGCCTCTCGCGTGTCTTATCCAATAGGTCGCCAAATTTGCCAAACTCTCCCTTGATAACTGTCAGCAGCTCCCACACCTGACTGGTCTGCTCGGCAATAGCTAATGTCCTAAATCCAAGCTGGTAACTATTGAGGATCGCAGCGACTGTCGTCGGACCGGCCACTGTCACCCGATAATCCCGTTGCAGCTGCTCAAATAGTCCCGGCTGCCTGAGTACCTCAGCATACATTCCCTCAATCGGCACATACAGCACCGCAAAATCCGTCGTCTTTGGCGGACGGATATACTTTTCTTTTATAGATTTTGCCTCCAGCTTGATACGGGACACTAGCGCCTTGGTCGCCTCTGTAGCCAAGGCCACATCTCCCTTCTCCTGAGCAGCCACTAATCGCTGATAATCTTCAAGCGGGAATTTGGCATCAATCGGCAAGTAGATAAAGCCGCTCTTGGCGCTTTTGTCCGGCAGCTTAATACAGAAATCGACGGTGTCGCGGCTAGAAGGAGTGAGCGCAACCTGCTTATCATAATGATCTTTAATAAATATCTGCTCGAGCAGATTTTCAAGCTGCACTTCACCCCAGGTACCGCGAGTTTTGACATTCGTGAGTACCCGTTTAAAATCACTAACATCACTGGCCAGCCCTTGCATCTCACCCAACCCCTTATGCACCAACTCCAGCCGCTCGGAAACCATCTTAAAGCTCTCGCCGAGCCGCCGCTCCAGGGTACTTTGCAGCTTCTCATCAACAGTTAGCCGCATCTTCTCTAACTTATCGGCATTATCCTTCTGCAGGCTCTCCAGCTTACCTTCGACGGTTTTTCTGATCAGCTCCAGCTTCTCGTCATTCTTGTCACGCAGCTTCTCCACCCGCTCAGTGAGCTCCAGCCGCAGATCCTTATTCGCATCGGCAAACTCCTTGCGGTTGCGCGCAAACTCATCACGCAGCGGTGCATCCAAACTGGCAGCATTCTTTCGGTGAATTGTAATAATATACGCCAGACCAAGTGCGTTTATTGCCCCTAAAACCAACAGTGCTGTCTGCATAAGAGATATTGTATCGTAACGGCAATATATCCACTACTGCATCAGATCAACTCTGCTGAGTGTGATCTTGCGCTGCTACTCTAACTTCTACCTGTCCTTGACCATGATCATGCTCAACCTCGACATACTGGTGCGTAACACGGATCAGAAATGCCACCACAACCACACCGATAAGCAGCATTACCGACTGCCAGTCAAACAACCCCTTCTTGCTTGCGTTCTCATGGATTTCCGGGATGATGTCGCTGGTCGCGATGTAAAGCAAAAATCCTGCACTCACGCCGAGCAGCACACCGACCGGCAAAGCCTCTGCGCTGCCAAGCGCGAAGGTTATGACTGCCGCAACAGTCGTAGCGAGAGCGCTGAGTACATTGATAAGCAGTACGCGCTTTCTCCGTACACCTTTCTTGAGCAGCAGTCCAAAATCTCCAATTTCTTGCGGTATTTCGTGCGAGGCAACAGCAATGGTTGTAACGATGCCAGTCGGAACGCTAATGAGGAATCCGGCGGCAATAGCAATACCATCCAGGGCGTTATGCATCGTATCACCCAGTATGATCAAGCTTACTGATGGATCGTGGGTATCATGCTGATGATGGTGATGGAACCAATTAAGCAGCCGTTCGGCAATAAAGAACGCCAAGAGACCCATGAGCGCTGCGAACAGCACTTTTTCCGCATCCGTACTCGCTACCCCTTTGGTCAGGAGGTCAAGAAACACCGCAGAGAGCAACGCTCCTGCAGCAAACGGCGTAGCATAGGTGGCAAGCAATTCGGCACGATTTTCTCCCCTTAGCAAAATAGCGCCGCCCGCCAAAGATACCAAGCCGCCAAGTAGGGAGAAAACGATTATATGCCACAGTTCTGCCATGATATGTTCCTTTAAACGAATAGTAGCAATGATGGATTATTATTGCAATATTGTCGCAATTTTTCTACCATAACCCCAGTATGAATGTTGCAAAAATGTTCCAAGATACGCTACAAAGCAATGGACTAAGCCTAACCAAGCCAAGAAAACGCATCTTTCATGAACTGCAAAACGCCGAACCGATGACTACCGGCGAACTTATCAGCCGTGTCAAGGATTCCGTCGACCGCGCCAGCGTTTATCGCACTATCCTGCTCTTTGAAAAGCTCGACATTATCCACCGAGTGCATACCGGCTGGAAATACAGGCTCGAACTAAGCCCTAGCTACAGCCACCATCATCACCATATGAGCTGCACTGCGTGCGGAAAGCTCTACACCATAGACGAGGACCCGCTTATTGAGTCCCAGATCCATCTCATCACCGAAAGGTATGGCTTTAGAGCCACCAATCACCAACTGGAAATCCAGGGCACCTGCCAGTCCTGCCTTCGCCCATAGCACTGTCAATAATCCTCTTGCAACAAAATGACCCTGGCAAAGTGCCAGGGTCGTCGGAAGCCTCACACTTCCACTTATAGCTTATGCGTTTTGAGCCAAAATTTCAAGCGGTCTTACGCCGTCTGGCCGGCCGCTCCGCGAGCAAGTCTGAGAGCCGCACAACTGACCATACCGCTGCGCCGATCAGCCAACCGCTAATCAAATCTAACGGTAAATTAGCCCCCAAATAAAGCCGCGAGATTCCGACTGCGACAGCACCGGCAATCACCACGCCCCGATACCGCTTTGGTGCGTACTTCCACAGTATCAGCGCAAGCACTATTGAGACCGCCGCGTACATCGACGGGTAACCGCTGCCAATCGTCAGTACATCCCGCTGCTCAATACCGGCCACCAGCTCCAGTGGCCTTGGGCGCTGGACAAACCATTTAACCGACGCTGTCAAAACATATGCCAACCCACCGGTCAGCAGTATCATCGCACCGACTGCGTACTTGCGCCGCATCGAAGCGATCGCCGAACTGACTAGAATCATCCAGGAACTTCCAAGCTGCGAGACTACCAGCATCACCGGAAACAGCTCCAGCGGCAAACCGTACGCCTTCATAAACAAATAGCGCTCCCACTCCATAACCGCCTGCCGGCTTGCCTGAACGGTTGCAAGAGTGAAGGCCACAATCAGCACAATTAACACCGCAGCATACACCCTGGCGACTGGCTTATACTGCAATTTCGTACGCTTCCTCATGTGCTGCCCTCTCTGTTATTCATGTATTCTTTTAAGCTCATCGTATCATAGCTTTGAGACAAACGGATTGCCTGCAATATAAAATCGCCATGGTTCATGCACAGCCTTCGTAATCCCAACCCGGACCGTTTGCACAATATCTCCGCTCTGCACGTGCTCACCCAGCTCAAGCTGCAGGGGCTTCCGGACAAGGTCATGACCGTCAAGCGCCCTATCAACCCCTAAGGCCTGACATAGTTTAGCGGGCCCGCTGGTTAGTTGCAGCAAGGTATCGGTGCGACGATTGCGCTCCATTATCTCCCTCCCCGCTATTGGCTCCGCGGCGCGAATCAGCACGCCCGAACCCCACCCTTCCTTACCGGTGACGATATTTAAGCAATAGTGCATGCCGTAGGTGAAATACACATAGGCATGACCCGGCGGGCCGAACATTGATCGGTTACGCGGTGTCATCCCCCGATATGTATGACTGGCCGCGTCCAGCTGATCATACGCCTCTACTTCAACTATCCTGACCCTTAACTCCTTACCTTGATATTCACGCACAATATGGCAGCCAAGCAACAGCGGCGCCGCCTCCAGTGATGGCCTTGCAACTATTTGTCCAATATCACGCTTATGCATCCATGCCTCAGTGCTATACTTGACATCATTATGACAGACACCAGGTCCAGCCCAGCAGCTATCGAGCTACGCGAACTGAGTAAACAGTATTCCGGTTCATCTATTTTTGCGGTAAATAAACTGAATTTGAGCGTTAATCACGGCGAAGTATTCGGCTTCTTAGGCCCGAACGGCGCCGGCAAAACAACCACTATCAGGATGCTGCTTAACCTCATACAGCCGAGCAGCGGCAGCGGCAGCATTCTCGGTAAAGACATCATCAAAGATTCCGTGTCGATACGGCGCTCAGTAGGCTATCTGTCGGGGGACTTTACCGCCTACAGCAAAATGACCGGCCAGCAGTTCCTTGAATACTTGGGCGGACTACTGCCACCAACAAACAAGAGCCGCATACGGAGTCTCGCAAAAACATTCAATGCCAACTTAAGCAAACCAATCGGCACGCTCAGCAAGGGCAACAGGCAGAAGATTGGTATCATTCAAGCTTTCATGCATGACCCCAGGGTCCTCATATTGGACGAACCGACCAACGGCCTGGATCCTCTAATGCAGGATGCCTTTTATCAGCTGGTGCATGAATCCAGAAAAAAAGGTGCGACGATTTTTGTCAGCAGCCACAATCTAAGCGAAGTACAAAAGATCTGTGATCGGGTCGCGATCATTAAAGACGGCACACTTGTCAGCGAATACACCATAGCAGAACTGACCGCCGAAGCCGCCCAAACATTTGACATCACCTTCGCCCAAAAACCGCCGCTATCCCAGCTCAAGCAAATCGACGGCGTCAGAATCATTGAACACCGTGACCAAAAAGTCACGCTCAAATTCAGCGGAGACTTCTCCAAACTATTCGCACTGCTGGCCAAAAACACCGTAACCAAGTTCGACACCAGAGACCTCAATCTCGAGGAGACATTTATGCAGTTTTATCATACGGAGGACAAGCGATGAAGGAAATAGTGCGATGGGGCCTGTGGCAGCGCCGCTGGTTCATCATGTGGTGGCTCATCGGTATCGCTTCGCTGATCATCCTTAACCTGGCGTTTTATCCTTCGTTTCGTGATCAGGCTAGGGTGATAGAGGAGTCACTGGGGCAAATTCCGGACGCGGCCATGGCACTCTTATCCGACACCAGCGACCTTATGTCCCCCGAAGGCTATCTCAGCTCACAAATCTTCTATTTGACACTACCGTTACTGCTGAGCATTCTAGCGATCGGCCTTGGCGCATCGCTGATTGGCAGGGAAGAAAAAGAAGGAACTATTGAGCTACTGCTCAGCCGACCCATCTCGCGCAGCTCACTCCTTACTGCAAAAGCCCTGACCGGACTACTAATCATCCTTGCCGCGGGCCTGTCTGCATCTATCCTGGCGGTAGCCATGGCTCGAATCGTCAATCTGGAGGTCGCTTCGGGAAGCATACTGATGGCCGGCCTAGCGTCGACCTTACTTGGCCTGTCGTTCGGCGCAGTGGCATTCCTCATCAGCGCTCTCGGTCGGACAGGCAGAGCTGTCAGCATCGGCATTGCTGCACTCTACGCACTTGGCGGCTATATTATCGTGTCATTCAAAAACAACGCCGAATGGCTGAAGTGGCCGAGCAGGCTTTTTCCATACAACTACTACCATCCGGGAGAAATTCTCAGTGGCACCCACAACTGGAGCCAACTTCTAGTTATTATCGGGATTATTATCGGCTGCCTGCTGCTATCTATTATCGCGTTTCATCGCCGCGATATTGGCTAGCTACCTGGGCTCTTCTTGGATTTTTCTTTCAGGATTTTCCAGTTTTCCAATGCCGAAAACGCTATCTTGCGTGCCTGAAACTCCTCAGATGTAAGTCCAAATGCATTCTCAAGATGGCAATGCGCCTCCTTCATTCCATTATCTATCGGGCTCGACTCTCTAAAGAAGATTGCGACTAGCTGCTCGCCGAGCAGTGCTTCCGCTTCATCGATCTCGCTTTCACTTAGGCACTGGTCTTCTGGGAATACAGAATCAAGCAGCTCGCTCATCAACCCCCTCCGATGACCCTATTTCACTACTCACTCCATAGCTACCGTCAATACCCCTTTGCCTAATAGCGCGGAATGCTGCGACGAAGCCCGCCATACGATACGACTTGAAATGGGCATTCGGATCAGGCAGCCTATCTGCAATGAGGATATCCTCAACATGGCAATGCGCAGCACTATTGCCATGCACGGTAGTTTCAATATATCGGTAAGCCTCGGCTAAATCTCTTTGCAGGACTGCCTCATTAAATGCAGCGATCTCCTCTTCGGGTAAGCACTGTTCGGGTGGAAACACCCTATCAAGCATCTCGGACATATTTGCCTGTTATAACACTATTTAATAGTTTACACAATAAACGCTGGACTACTACCACCCAGCGCCGCCACC